>PLYW01000254.1:392-7887 GCA_003151875.1 Acidobacteriaceae bacterium | reverse complement strand
GCGCCGCGGTGATCGCACGTTTTGCAATGTCGTCGATGTGGAAGGGGAAAAGCTGCTGGTGAATGTGGGCGCTCAAGAAGCAGCGGTCAGCGTGATGCTGTCGAGATCTAAACTGGTGCGGGTTTCGCTCACATCAGCCTACATTCAACGCAGGCGAGCGAGTGAATCTTTTGCCACGTGAATCAGGGCGCGTAGCGCCGTATTGACGGACTGCTCGTCCGGGAAATACTCCGCGACGTCTGGCGACAGGAGCACGAGATTTGTTCCTGCGCGATAGCGTGCAACATACTTGCCCCGCGTGCCGCCTTTTAACTTGGAAAGGTCGTACTCTCGGCGTAGTTCGTCCTTTCCTCCTCGTCTCTCAGTTGTTTTCTTCATAGTGTTTCGGCTCGCGCGGCATCGTCTTACGGGCGCTGATAATCCTGATGTTTTTCGCCGCGGTCGGCATGAGCGACGATCAAGACCCTATTCGCACGCGACATTCCCACTGTAATGAACCGCCGTTCGGACGTGGAATGATCTGGATCGGGATACGTCAGAGCCAAAGGATCGCCAAAAACCGTTGCAGCTTCTTGGAATGAGACCCGATGCTTCCGGTGATTTGCGCTGGCCTTGGCCGGGTCGCATTCAAAGTTCACGCGTTCATCTTACGCTGCCCCTTCGTCTCAGCAAAATTCCTCCGACTGACCTCGAATGTGAGAGCCTGCCTCAGAACTCTTAGCAACCATGCGACCAAACTCCGCTACAATGACGTGACGGCGCAGCGCACCGCGTACGAATGGAGGAGACAGATGGCACAAGTGAAAATCACGGTCCGCAGAAATGGGCCATTCCGCGTGGAGGCGCCCGAAGGCGCCATCGAATTGGTGGATGCCGACGGCAATCCCTACGACTTGACCGGCAAGACAGCGTTTTCTTTGTGCCGCTGCGGCGGATCGGTGAACAAACCCTTCTGCGACGGGACCCATTCCAAGATCGGCTTCCAAGCCGCCGAAGCCGCGGTGAAGAAGGCCGAGGAGACCGCGCCCGAACCACCTAAGAGCACGGTCTAGCTGCGAGCCGCTACCCATTAGCCGCTGCAGGGTGGATCGTGGCGCCCACTCAGAAGTAAGGATTTGCCTTAGCCGCGTATCGTGAACCGATCTTTCAAACCGAGAATCGGCGATTCAAAGTAACGCCAGGAAAGGCCGGCCGCCACGAAACTGGCAAGAAAGGTAAGGGGAATTGCTGCGGCAGAATGCCCTGGTATCTCGATTCCTGTAATTAATCGAAACAACGTACGCGCGAGCCAGGACGCAGGTCCGTGGAGGAGGTAAAGACCATACGCGATCTGTCCCGTGTACACCAACGTACGCCATCGTAATACCCTGACCAGGGTGCTGGATGGACCCAGCACAACGAAAGCCAGCAGGGCCGCGCACGGGATATCGATTAATGAACCAGCAATCGAATTCATAAAGAAATCTTTAGACGTCCCAAGCAATCCAGACTGCGCGAAGACATACGTTCCCAAAGCAATGGCTCCCCCAACAGCCGCAGCCAATCGCAGTTTCGCATAGGACGGCTGGAGACGGGAGGGCAGTCGCGCAATTATCGCCACTAGTCCACCCAAGGCAAGCGCATCCATGCGGCAAGGCGTGAGCACATGGCACGCGGTGCCGCTGTCCGGCACAAATAACAGGAGGCAGATGCGCAGTACCGGCGCTGCCACGACACAACCCACTAGGAAGCGCCGAAGGTTATGCCGTGCGAGTAGCCAGATAACCAGGGGGTAAAGCAAGTAAAACTGCTCTTCGACTTGCAGAGACCAGAGAGGAATAAATGAGAAGATGGGAGGATATTGGCCAGTCCAAGCCACTCGTATATTACCTAAGTAGCCGACAAACCAACCGACCCCACCCCAGTCTTGCATGGCCTCCCAAGGTCCTGGACCGCTCAGCTTGGTCGCGACCGTGAATAATACCAAGCACAGATAGTACAAGGGAAAGATGCGAAGGGTCCGACGAGTAATGAAGTTTCGATAATAATGCGGCCGATCGACCGTACCTAGAAGAATGCCGGTAATCAAATACCCGCTTAAGACAAAGAATAGGTCAACCCCAATCCAGCCCGCCTCGCCGGCAAATCCGATCCAACGAAACCAGCCTTGCCTCGGGTAGCAATGGTAAAGGATAACCGGAAGAATGGCGAAAGCGCGCAGCCCATCGAGTTCCGCAACTCGCTTTGGAGGTGGTGTCGTCGGGCTGGCACTGGTTACCTCCAGCAGTTTAGCTGCAGGCGTATATTCCGAAATTTCTGTTTTAGCTTCCAACAAGGACACACTATATATCTCTCCAAGGATTCCAGCGCACTATTTTTCTCAGGCCGGTCCCGGGACTGGCGACCGCGGCAGCGTAGACTCGCCCTCGACTTCAGCTTCAGCTTGGGCCAAAGCCTCTCGACTACGCGGCATGAGTCGGGCATTCTGGTGAATGTCCATTCGGTCGCTCCGGGATGAAGTAATTGCTCACACAATCAGCTTCTCGGTTTCGACCGAATGGACAATTAACTAGGGAACAATCTGTTGAAAGATCACATCTAGCGACTAACCCCTCACCCTTGCCTTTCAATGCACCGTCTTCGTCTTGCGCGACATGTAATCCATCAGCAGATACTGGCCAAGGGTGTAGGGCGTGGTGAAGTAGGCTTTGCCGCGGCACATCTCCGTGACCTTCTGCACAAACTGGATGAGGCCATAGTCGGAGGCGAGCATGAAAGTATTGATCAGGATTCCCGCGCGCTTGCACTTGGAAACTTCCTTCAGGGTCTCGCTCACCACCAGCGGATCGAGTCCAAACGCGTTCTTGTAGATGCGGCCATCTTCCAAAGTGAGCGCCGAAGGCTTGCCGTCGGTGATCATCACGATCTGCTTCATGTCTTTGCGCTGGCGTTGCAGGATGCGTTGCGCCATGCGCAGGCCCTCGCGCGTGTTGGTGTAATACGGCCCGACCTTGACGCGCGCCAACTGCGACAGGGGCAACTCCTCCGCCGAGTCGTGAAACAGCACCAGCGAAAGCGAATCGCCGGGGTACTGGGTGCGGATGAGATGCGATAGTGCCATCGCCACTTTTTTGGCCGGCGTGAAGCGGTCCTCGCCGTACAGGATCATGGAGTGCGAGCAGTCGAGCAGGAGCACGGTCGCACACGACGATTGGTACTCGCACTGATGCACCTGCAGATCGCGGTACTCGATGTTGAGCGGCAGGTGCAGGCCTTCGCGCTGGATCGCGCTCGACAATGTCGCGGTGATGTCGAGGTTCAACGTGTCGCCGAATTCGTAAGTCTTGGATGCGCCACTGGCCTCGATGCCGGTGGCCTGGTCGCGGGTGTCGTGGCGGCCAAAGTTCGACTTGCCGAGCGAGCCCAGCAGATCGCGCAGCGCGCGAAAGCCCAGGAAGTCGAGCCCCTTGTCGGTGATCTCGAAGCGCGAGTGCGACTGCGCGTTACCGACTTGGCCGCCGGCGGTCGAGCTGCGCGAGGGATCGTGCGGCGGATCGACGTTGATGTAGTTTTCCTGCTCCATGCGCTCGATGAGCTGCTCGATCAGGTCTTCCATCTGCTCGGGGCTCATGTTCTCGATCTGCTCGCGCATCTGCTGGTCGAGCATGTCGCTGTTGAGTAGCGCCTCGGCGATGGCCTGGCGCAGGTCGTCGAGGGTCTGCTCCGCATCCTTGAGGTCGTAGAAGTCCGTGTACTGCTGCTGGAATCCGCTCTGCAGCAGGTAGTCGGACAGCGCACCGAGCAGGTCCTCCATGCTCATCTCGGAGGCGGGCTCGGGAACGTATTTTTTGTACTTGATGAATCTCATGAAGAAGCAACTAGCAATTAGCAACTAGCAATTAGCAATTAGCAACTAGCAATTAGCAATTAGCAATTAGCAATTAGCAATTAGCAATTAGCAAACCGCCGACGACCTGAACCGACCCAGTCTTCCAGCCACTAACCCTTAGCCGCTAACCTCTAAGCACTAGTCGCTAGTTGCTAGCTGCTAGTTGCTTCTAATTGAACGGCCTTCGTTGCCGGCGAAATTCGCGCTCGTCGTCCTCTTCGTCGCGGACGCGTGGCTTCTCGCGCGGCGGCAGCTTCTCGCCGGCGGTAAACATGCGCTCCTCGCTGCGTCCAATTTTTTTGTGCGCGTACAGGCCTTCGAGGATGAACTCCGCGCCCGAGACCAGCACTTCCGACGGCTCTTTTCCGCTTAAGCCCAGGCCGCTCAATTTATCCAGCAGTCCCTGGATGCCGCGCAGCTTGTGCAGCATCTCCTGCGCGCTGGCCGAGTCGCGCATCTGAATCTCGCCGCCCAGATCGAACCACTGCACCACCTGATTCATGTTGCTGCTGCCATGGAAATATTTATCGTAGGTGCGGGCGACCGCGGCGCGAATGATCTCGCGCACCACATTGTCTGCGCCCTTCAGCTCGCCTTCGTATTCCAGTTCGAGTTTGCCGGTCATCGCCGGCAGCGCGGCGTAAATGTCGCCGATGCGCGGGACCACCAGCTTCTCGCCGGAGCGAATCGCGCGTCGCTCGGCATTGGAGATGACGTTCTCCGTGGCGCTGATGGGCAGCCGCTGGCTCACTCCGGAGCGTTTGTCGATGCGCTTGTCTTCGCGGGCGATGAACGCAATCTGTTCGATCACCTGGCTCACGAATTCGGGAAGCTGCAGTTGCAAGCCGCTGCGCGCCGTCCACGCTTCTTGCGCGGTGATGGCAATGCCTTCCTCTATGGTCGCCGGATAATGGGTGCGAATCTCAGAGCCGATGCGGTCCTTCAGCGGCGTAATGATTTTGCCGCGCGCGGTGTAATCTTCAGGGTTGGCGCTGAAGACCAGGGCCACGTCGAGCGGCATGCGCACCGGGTAGCCCTTAATCTGCACATCGCCTTCCTGCATGATGTTGAACAGGCCAACCTGGATCTTGCCCGCGAGATCGGGCAGCTCATTGATGGCGAAGATGCCGCGATTGGCGCGCGGCAACAGGCCATAGTGGACCGTGTACTCGCTGCCCAGCTCGTGGCCGCCCTTGGCCGCCTTGATGGGATCGATGTCGCCGATCAGGTCGGCGATGGTGACGTCGGGGGTCGCCAGCTTTTCCACATAACGATCGTCGGCAGCCAGATAGGAAATGGGCGCGTCGTCGGGATTGTTGGCCAACAGCTCGCGGCAGCGACGGCAAATCGGCGCGTAAGGATTGTCGTGGATTTCGCAGCCGCTCAGGTACGGCACCTGCGCATCGAGCAGCCCCGCCAGCGCGCGCAGGATGCGGCTCTTCGCCTNNATCAGGTTGTCGCGCATTTCGTCCTTGACGCGGCGGTTGCGCACCCGTTGCTCGGAAAACTGCGAGCTGCTGCGAAGCTCGCCCAGGGTCTGCGGAAGTTTGCTCAAAGGCTGGATACCTCCAGGGGTCACGGCCGCCATCCTCGCCTAGCGGACCGAATGCTGCCGAATGTTCGTATTCTACGCCAGCGCGGACTTTGTCCAATTCCCCGCCCGCGGACCATTCGGCATCGGATCGGCGCCGGGACGAAACAGAAGCGCCACTTTCTTTATACAAATTGTTGACTATTCAGTAAGCCGCCGCGGGAACTTGCGCTGCATCCAATGGTGACGTAGGCCAGAGGACTGGCGGCGCGATGCGAACCAACGTGCCCTTGGCGATGCACGAAACAACTCAGCGGGCGCTGACCTCCATCTCATGGTCACGGGGTCACCTCCGTTTATCAGAAACCGGGCTGATGAAGTGGCAAGAACTATGAAAACTGGACTGAACGCAATGCTTGATCCCACGCTACGCAGCAGCGATGCGTTGGAGTTTGAAACCTCGCTGCGGCGCAGGATTGTCGGCCAGGACCCGGCGGTCGAAAAGGTGGCCGAAATCTACCAGATGTTTCTCGCCGGACTGAATCCTCCGGGGCGGCCGGTGGGCAATCTGCTCTTCCTGGGGCCAACCGGCTCGGGCAAGACGCGCGTGGTCGAGGCCATGGCGGAGTCGCTGTTTGGCGACCCTCACGCCTGCATCAAGATCGATTGCGCCGAATTCCAACACTCCCACGAGATCGCCAAGCTGATCGGATCGCCGCCGGGATACCTGGGGCACCGCGAGACCCATCCGCTGCTGACGCAGGAAGCGCTCGATCACTGGCACACGGAGAAGCTGAAGCTCTCGATCCTGCTGTTCGACGAGATCGAGAAGGCTTCCGACGCGCTGTGGCAATTGCTGCTCGGCATTCTTGACAAGGCGACGCTCACACTGGGCGACAACCGCCGCGTCGATCTTTCGCAGTGCGTCATCGTGATGACTTCGAACCTGGGCGCAATCGAGATGAATGAGCTGATCAACGGCACCATGGGTTTTGCGCAGACCCCGGCGCAGATGGACTCCAAACTTGACGAGAAGATCAACCGCACCGCGGTGGAAGCGGCGCGCCGCAAGTTCTCGCCCGAGTTCATGAACCGCATCGACAAGATTGTGGTCTTCCGCACTTTGCGCCCCGAGCACCTGGAGCAGATCCTGGAGATCGAGCTTGGCCTGGTGCAGCAGCGCATTCTGCAGATCGCCGGTAACCATCAGTTCGTTTTCAGTTGCACGGTTCCGGCCAAGCAGTTCCTGCTGCGGGAAGGGACGGACTTGAAATATGGCGCTCGCCATCTCAAGCGCGCCATCGAACGCAACGTCGTGTTCCCGCTGGCCAACCTGGTGGCCACCGGACAGGTGAAGCTGGGCGATTTCATTCGCATCGATCTCAATGGCGACGGCAAGATGAGGTTCGTGAAGGAAGCCGAGGGCGCGCTGGTTCCCGTGTTACTGGAGCGCAACGATACCCAGGCGAGCGCCCACGTGGCCGCCGCCGGCAAGGGCAGGGGATCGGCGGGAGCGCGGGGACGCGAGGTTGGAACCGGCCCCGGGGGGCGACCGCAAGGTGGGCTGAGGGCGTCATCCGCAGGAAGGTTGGACTCGCCCTAGCTTTGCCACTGCGCAATCTGCACGAACTCGGGGGCCGATCGCGCAGACATGGCGCCGGGCACGTGTTTCGGCAGGGTGCCGAGATACATCGCGGTTTCGTCGCAGGCGTGCAGCCGCGGGCACTTCAGGCAATCTTTGTGCATCTTGTCGGGCAGCGCTTCTTTCTCCACGATCTGGAAACCCATTTGCCCGAAGAAGTCGGGGATGCGCGTGAACAGGCAGATGCAGGTCACGCTCTGACGCTTCGCCTCCAGCAAGAGTGCGTCAACCAGCACGCAGCCAGCGCCTTTGCCCTTCGCTTTGGCCGTCACCGTGATGGAGCGAATTTCCGCCAGGTGCATTCCATACAAATGCAGCGCGCCGCAGCCAACGACTTTGCCCTCGTGCTCCACCACTACGAAGTCGCGAATGTTCTCGCAGATCTCCGCCAGCGAGCGCGGCAGCAGCGTTCCGTCGGCCACGTGGACCTGAATCATTTGCTCGATGCCGATGG
>PLYW01000254.1:0-312 GCA_003151875.1 Acidobacteriaceae bacterium | reverse complement strand
AACTCCCCGCCGCACGAGAAATGCCGCAAGCGCCAGCGCATTCATGAATCCGCCACTCGCCGCCTGCTGCATGCGTTCCACGTCAAACGAAACCGTCGCCAGAAATCCAGTCGCCACGCGCAACATGCTCGACACTTGCTCAGCGGCCGCGAAGACCGGCTGCTGCGTCTCCTGCAAGTCCTTGTTGTAGGCCAGAGGCAGTCCCTTCACGGCTATCCACAACTCGGTCGCATTGGCAAAAACTCGTCCCGCCTTGCCGCGAATCAGTTCCAGCGCGTCGGGGTTCTTCTTCTGCGGCATGGCGCTGCTGCC
>PLYW01000335.1 GCA_003151875.1 Acidobacteriaceae bacterium | reverse complement strand
ACAGCAACTGAATGCGATGGGCGGCAGCTATCCCACTACCATGCAGGGCAACGCCGGATTCGCCAAACTGGACTTCACCATCTCGCCCAAGCAGACCGCCTTCCTGCGGCTGAGCACCTCGCGCTATACCGGCACCAACAACGTGTTCTTCGATCCCTCCAGTCCCATCACCATCTACGCGGAGAGCGCCAACGGCACCGAAGACGTCAAGACCGAAAGCCTGGCCGCATCGCTCACCAGCATGTGGACCAGCAAACTGGCGACCACGCTGCGGGTGCAATTCTCGCGTGACGCCGAGCAGTCCTACGCCAACACCGAAGAACCATGGACGAAAATCTACAACCTGGTGGCCGGCTTCGGGCGCTCCAAGATACTGCCGCGCGACACGAACGAGCACAAGCTGCACATCGCCGACACCTTGAGCTACGACACCGGGCGGGTGCACTGGAAGTTCGGCGGCGATTTCATTCAGGCATGGATCTACAACTACTTTCCGTCCATGTTCGGAAGCGAATATTACTTCGACAACATCAAGGTGAATCCGTGGACCTATGAGCCGATGAGGTACGGCGAGCCGCTGACGCCGCTGCGCGCCTACGCCCACGAGGTGCCCCGCTATTACATGCAGGACTTCGGAACGGCCATATCCCATCCCAATTCGCGTTCTTACGCGGCGTTCATGCAGGATGCCATTCGGGTCAGCGATCGGTTGACCTTGAATGTCGGGCTCCGCTACGACTTGCAGACCTTTGAAGCTGGCAACCTGGTAACCAATCCGTTGTATCTCCCGTCCGGAAAAATTCCGACCGTCTCGAACAATGTGTCGCCCCGATTCGGTTTTGCATACGCGGTCGACGAGCATCGCTCGCTGGCAATTCGCGGAGGCTTCGGCGTGTTTTATATGCAGATTCCGTCCATGTACGCATCAGAGGTGACGACCGACAACGGAATCACCCAGGGCGAAGTTTTTCTCGACAACATGATTCCCTCAAACGCGGCGGTTTTTCCCAAGTATCCGACCCCGCTGGTGAACTGCCCATCGGGTACCCTGGTCTGCACGCCGCCGCCCTCGATAGCGGGAATGGTGACTACGCAGATTTCCGCTTTCGCGACCAACTTCCAGACGCCTTACACTGAGCAAGCCAACCTCAGCGTGGAGCGCCAGTTTGGCTCCAAGGTCGTCGCCGACGTCAGCTATCTGTATGTTCACGGGGTGCACTTGCTGCGCTCGCTCGACGCGAATCTGCCGCCGCCAATCATGGAGCAATACCCGGTGTACAACGATAACGGTTCCGTCTTCCTGGGCACCTTTTATGACATCGCGTCCTTCGCCACCTGGCAGACCACGCCTTCCGTGACCTGTCCTTATCCTCCGTGCATCAATCCCGTGCAAAGGCCGATCCCGCAGTTAGGCGTCATCAACTCGTTCGAGAGCGCATCCAGCAGCGTCTATAACGCCATGACGGTTTCGCTGAAGCGGCAAGTCGGCTATGGCATGTATTTCAGGATTGGTTACACGTTAGCGAAAGCCTTGGACGATGGCCCCGACGCGCTGGTGGTTGGCCGCCCCGGAAACGTGCAGAATTCCTACAACACCAAGGCGGAGCGGGCCTATAGTACCGACAATCAGCGACACCGCTTTGTGGCCGCATGGGTGGCTGAGCCCAGAAAGTTCGAATTGAACCAAGCGTGGCTTAACGGTCTGGTCAATCACTGGAAATTCTCCAGCATCGTCACCTTTGGATCGGGGCGCCGGCTCAATGCCACCATCGCCAGCGATCCGAATGGCGACGGCAACACCTACAATGACCGCCTGCCCACCAATAGCAGGAATGCATTCACGGGCACCGATTATTTCAGCACCGATCTTCGCCTGACGCGCAACCTGAAACTCAGCGGGCGAGTGAAACTGGATCTTCTCGCCGAGTCGTTCAATGTGACCAATCGTTCCAACAAACGGGTGCAGATCAGCGACGATGGCTTCTTCAATTCCGCCGGCCAATTCGTCGCCTACTCCACCCTGATCCAGGCGAACGGGAAATACTATCCCGGCCAGTATCAGGTCAATAAAACCTATCTGGATCCCACCAATGCGTATGCGCCACGGCAGATCCAGCTCGCGCTAAGGCTCAATTTCTGAGCCACATACGGCGTGGAGCACTTTGGTGGCCTGACGTTAGCACCCTTTCGCGCAAGCTGGCTTCGTACTCTTTCCTTGACTTCCCTTACAAACATTGGGATAACTACTACTGTCCGTTTGGACGAGTTTGGGGGTGTTTCCCGTTTGGCGGAAGTTCGCATTCAAGAGGGCGAGTCGTTAGAAAACGCTCTGCGGCGGTTTAAGCGCAAGGTCCAGCAAGAGGACATCATCAAGGAAGTGAAGCGTCACTCCTTCTACCTCAAGCCGGGCGAAAAAAAGCGCGTGAAGGAAGCTTTGGCGCGCAAGCGTAGCCGCAAGAAGGCTCGTAAAGAGCAGGACTAATTCAACGTAGGGCCGCCGTTGCGATGGCGGCCCTTGCTTTTCCCCAATCCTGGTGGGGAGTTCTTCATTCGCAGGACCGCAGTCTTACAGGTAGTAAACCATGCGGTGCATGGTGGGCCGAACCCGGGGATGTGCCCGTGCTTATGGAATTTGCAACCGGCAGCAAGAATATTCAGTCCGGTTCTCTGGCCGCTTGCAACTTGACCCTTGTCCATAGCTGCGGGATCGCGGACTGAAGGAGCAACTCCCCATGGAATTCCAGGACAAGGTTCTGAAGTGTATTGACTGCGGCGCCGACTTCGTCTTCACCGCGGGAGAACAACTGTTCTTCCACGACAAACAATTCAAGAACGAACCCAAACGTTGCAAAGCGTGCAAGGCCAAGCGCGCCTCCTCCGTAGGAGCTGCGCCTGCCGGCAATTACCCAAAGGTGGAAACTCGCACCAATTGTTCCGGTTGCGGCAAGGAAACCACCGTGCCATTCAAGCCCACGCAAGGACGGCCCGTCTTCTGTCGGGAGTGCTTCCAGTTGCGGCGCACCACCGCCGCCACTGCCTGAGCTGCCGAATCCCAGCCCTCCGATAGCGCCAGCTACAATGTGCTCTGGACGCGTGGGGAATTTTGCGTCCTCACGCCTTTTATAAAGCGCGATCCAGAACTCGCAGCAGTTATGCCCCCCTGGAAGCAGGCGGTGGAAAAAGTCTGCGGAAGACTTTGGGGGGAGCCCCCTGCTTCAGCAGGGGGAAGCTGGACTTTAGTCCAGCGGATAAGGAGCAATTTTTGAAATGGGCTTTAGCCCCGGGGTTTCGCTGCCCCGCGCGCTAAAGCGCATTGCCTGAAGGCGAACTTTTCCCGGAGCGCTAAAGCGCTCCTTCCCCCGCATAAATGCGGGGGCTCCCACCTGGACGTGCAAGCCGCGGACTCCTGCGCACATTTTTCCGCGGCCTGTGAAAAGGCGCGCTCCGCCCCTCGCCTATACATGAGAAGTGAAACTGTTTCTGTGCGCTCTAGTAAGCCTGCACCGTCGATCTTGCGCGGACCCCTAGAGCGCCTTTTCCACCGCCGCGCCAGCCGGACTCTGTTTCTTGGAATTGTTGGGGTTGAGAGTTTTTATGACATTCGCAGCGGCTGCCCGGGTCTTGTGGTCCTGATGGCTGATCAAAATCGCTTCAATCTGGTGCAGCAGTTCTTGCGTATTCACCGGCTTCACCAGCAACGAATGCGCTCCGTGGCTCCGCCATTCGTTGCCCAGAGAAGGGTACGCGGTCAGGATTGCGGTGGCCGGGTTGTAAGGCAGTTGCCGCGCCGCTCGAATCACGTCGTAACCGGCAGTCTCGGTTTCCATGCGCATATCGGTAATGACCATCTCGAAGACGCCGTTCTTCAGTTTGTGCGCAGCTTCCTTGGCCGAGGAGGCGGTGTTCACTTCAAAATCGTTCATTTCCAGGATGGCGCGCAGGGTGAGCAGAATGGCAAGTTCGTCATCGACTAACAGGATGCGACGTTTCATCGGATAACCTCCAGGGGGAAAGTCTCGTCATCGACGTGCGGCTGGTGTGATGCGAATTCCNNGCCCCAAAGTGCGCCCATTATAATAGCTTGGTGGCGACTTATCATGTGGAGAACTTCGGATGCCGCGCGACCCAGGCCGATGGCGCCGCCATCGAACGCCAACTGCTGGCCCGCGGATTGGAGCGCGCCTCCGCGTCCGTAGAGGCCGAAGTCGTCGTCCTGAATACCTGCACCGTCACCGCCTCTGCCGATCAGGACGCGCGGGCTGCCATCCGCCGCATTCATCGCCAAAATCCCGCCGCCAGAATCCTGGTCACCGGCTGTTACGCCCAGCGCGCGCCTGAAGAGTTATCGGCGCTGCCCGGTGTCAGTCTGGTCGTCGGAAACTCGCACAAGCACCAGTTGGCAAGTTACGCGGCCCCGCTGAGGAGCGACACCGGATTCGTAGCGTTGGATCAAATCGGCCTGAATCCTGCGTCAAGCGTGATCGTCGGCGACATCTTCGCCCACACCGAATTAATGGCCGCTCCGGTCTTTGACGCCGGCTCCTTCGAGAGGACACGCCCCAACCTCAAAGTGCAGGACGGCTGCAATAATCGCTGCTCGTTCTGCATCATCCCGTCGGTGCGCGGCCGCAGCCGGTCGCTGAAGCTGGACGAGGTGCTTCGCGAGGTGGACGGGCTGGTCGCCAACGGCTATCGCGAGATTGTGCTGTCGGGCATCAACCTGGGGCGTTGGGGACGCGACCTTACGCCGCGAATGAATTTTGCCGCCATGCTGCGCGCCATCCTCGAGCGCACGGCGATCGAGAAGCTCCGCATCAGTTCGGTCGAGCCCATGGACTGGACCAACGAGGTAATCGAGTTGGTCGCATCGTCACCGCGCATCGCCAAGCACGCGCACGTGCCGTTGCAGTCGGGCAGCGATCGCATTCTGCGCAAGATGCACCGCAAGTATCGCCCCTGGCATTACGCCGATCGCATCGAGCGCATCCGCCGCGCCATGCCCGATGCCGCGATTGGCGCTGACGTTATGGTTGGCTTCCCCGGCGAGACCGACGACGACTTCGAGCAGACGCGCGCGCTCATCGAGCGCCTGCCATTCACCTATCTGCACGTGTTCACCTATTCGTCGCGACCGGGAACTCCGTCTGCCGAAATGCCGGAGCAGGTTCCGGTGCAGGTCGCGCGCGAACGCAATCGCGTGCTGCGCGAGTTGGCGGCACAGAAGAAGCGCGAGTTCATGCAATCGTTCGTCGGGCGCGAGGTAGAAGCGATCACGCTTACGCACTACGACGGCGAGTACACGGAAGCGTTGACGGACAACTACTTGAAGCTCAAGCTGCGCGGTGAGCACCAGGCGAATCAGTGGGTGCGGGCCGTGATCGAAGCGGTGTATTCGGATGCCCTGGTGGGTTCGGTCGTGATCGCCGAGTTGGCAATTCGGTAGTGTGCTGCTTTGATTATGCTGCTAAACGCAGGGATAATGTTATGCAAGAACACCCGAAAGTCACATGCTTAGATGATGTGCCTAGCGCGGCCCATTTAGCGGCTCGACAACGATTCTTCAAGCGCTGGTATCGCCCAATTGCTTTAGCGCCGTTCGCCCTGATCGTCTTCGTCGCTATCAAGTTCTTCAGCAACAGCACAAGCAAGCTAATCGATGCATTGATCTTCCTCTCACTAGCTTGGGCATTGGCGGTGGCTGCTTACACGTTTTACCTAGTATTCTTCAGCCTTAAGTGTCCGGCGTGTGCGTCAAGATTCGGAATTGGGGATAAATGTCGCACCTGCGGATTGCCAAGACACGGCGACCTAGACCCGATACCCCACGCCTGAAAACCTCAAAACAGCCCACCACTGGCAATTCCAACCGCGGTTCCCGCCTAGTTCCCATGCTATACTTTTGAAATACTGCAGTTGTTGCGGAGGACTGTATCGATAAACGTTTTATCCGCACGAATGAACGCATTCGTGTCCGTGAAGTTCGCGTGATCGACGACGAAGGTAATCAGTTAGGCATCATGACTCCCTTCGACGCGCTCAAGATCGCCCGCGAGAAAACCCTCGACCTGGTAGAAGTCTCGCCTACCGCCCAACCTCCTGTTTGCCGCATCATGGATTACGGGAAATACCTGTATCAGCAGGAAAAGCGCGAGCGCGAAGCCAAGAAACATCAGCACCAGATCGTAGTCAAGGAAGTGAAGTTCCGCATCAATGTGGACGACCACGACTACGACACCAAGAAAAACCATGTGCTGCGCTTCCTCGCCGAA
>PLYW01000333.1 GCA_003151875.1 Acidobacteriaceae bacterium | reverse complement strand
CCCCATGCCGAAGAAGCCTACACACCAGTCATCTGTCATTCCCGTGGTTTCAACCTCGAAGACTGGCATCTGCGCCCGGCCGTCGCGTCCTTCGCACCAATCCGCGAAATAGGGAGATGCAAATGAAGAAATTTCTTCTGTTGTTGCTTGGCATGACATTCATTTTTGCCCTGACCGCGCCAATCCTTGCTCAGCAGTCCGGAACCGGCACCCATATCTTTACTTCGCCAATCCGCATCTTGGAGCCGCGTGGCGATTCCACCCATCCATCCGGCTTCCCACCTGTTCAAATGAGGGAGGCGTACCGATACAATGTGATCCCGAACCAGGGCCAGGGGATGACCATCGGCATCGTGGATGCCTGCGACTATCCCAGCGCCGAAGCTGATTTGGGCGTTTTTTCAACGTATTACTACCTGCCGGCTTGCACCACGGCCAACGGCTGCTTCACCAAAATCCAGTACGGCGGCACCTTGTGCAGCGGTCACAGCGGGAATTGGGCCATTGAGCAGGCGTTAGACATCCAGTGGGCACACGCCATGGCGCCGGCAGCCAAAATCGTGTTAGTGGAAAATGCGAATCCGGACGACAGCCTGTTCTTGGCGGTGGACCAAGCCGTTGCGGCGGGGTCCAACGTGGTTAGCATGAGCTGGGGTTACGGCGGTGGATTTAGCGGCGAGAATGCCGAGGATTTCCACTTTCAGGTCCCGGGAGTTACCTTCTTTTCATCTACCGGCGATAGCGGATGCTTGACCAACTATCCCGCGGAGTCGCCTTATGTAGTCGCCGTGGGCGGGACCGTGTTGACGCTGACGAGTGCGCTTCCACCTCCCTCGCCGTTTAGCAATAACTACGGCCATGAAATCGCCTGGAGCGGCAGCGGCGGCGGTATCAGCCTTTACGAGTCTGAGCCAACGTGGCAGATGGGCGTGCAGCATACCGGATTCCGCAGCATTCCCGATGTTGCGCTGGATGCTTCCCCCGCCAGCGGCGTTCCGGTGTACGACAGCTACGACGGGTACCAGTGGCTCGAGGTGGGCGGAACTAGCCTGTCTTCACCGGTTTGGGCAGCCTTTATGGCGATTGAGAACTCTCTCCGCGTTGCGGGCGGTGGGACCACCATCCATCAGTTCTTACCGGATCTGTATCAGACGATCTACCCTTCCGGGAATTACGCGTTGGACTTCCACGACGTCACCACCGGCAGCAGCGGAGGAGTTTGCGTGGCTGGATCGGGTTATGACTACGTGACCGGGGTCGGTACCCCGATTGCCAACCACCTGGCCAACGACTTAGTTCCCTTGCCGTAAAGCGAATTTCATTAGCTGCGAGGCGCGCTCCTGGAGCGCGCCTTTTTTGCGCTCCGGCCGGGCATCCCGTACGGAGCGCCTCACTAGAAATTCGGATACATCGGATACAGAGGAAGAGCGACGGTCCTGCCGCGCGCCATGCGATTTCTTCGGTTGCTTACTACTGGCGTTTTGCCGAAGTCAGCGATTCCACCACCATCCTGGTGGCTAGCTAAGTGCTTTATTATGAAGGGCTGGCGGAGAGACAGGGATTCGAACCCTGGATACCCTTTCGAGTATACACGCTTTCCAAGCGTGCGCCTTCAGCCACTCGGCCATCTCTCCGTTGGGAAAAAGCGTCTCGCGGTGACGCCAAAACCACAGCGTTGTCTCATTGTAACGTATTGCAAGGGACAGGAAATCCGAGGTTTCCCGCAGTCGGTGCCAGAAGTCAATTGCCAGTAATTAGAACTGGGAACTGACCACTGACAACTGACAACTGGCAACTGCCTTTCACTCGCCTTCCTTCAGTTGCTGCGCCAGGTAGTTCGCGATCCCCATCTCGCTGATGGCGTGCAATTGGCCTTCGAGCCAATCGATGTGGTGTTCTTCATCGCTGAGGATCTTTTCTGCCAGTTCGCGCGAGCCGGCGTCGTTCGCGGCGGTGCAGAGCTTGATTCCGTCATTCAGGCGCTTGACCGCGTCGTATTCCAGTTGCAGATCGTTCTTGAGCTGGGCCTCGACCGTAGCTCCAATGTTGATTTTGAAGTAGTCGGACATGTTGGGCGTGCCGTCGAGGTACAGAATTCGCTCCATGCACTTTTCGGCATGCACCATCTCTTCGATGGATTCCTTTTTCGCCAGCTTGGCGAGCCGCTTGTAGCCCCAGTTCTCGCACATTTCGGCGTGCAGGAAGTACTGATTGATGGCCGTCAACTCCGCCTTTAATACCTGGTTTAAGAAAGCAATAACTTTGGCATCACCCTTCATATCGCCTCGCTGAACTTAGTAAATGAACACCATTCGGCTCAGTCACATCTGAAAAAATGCACCTGCCGGAACGCTTTATTGTAGCCTGCCGATGGCGATATCGCTATGAGCAACTTCACGGACCGCCTTGGTGAAACTCATTTTTCGGCAATCATGTACTGCTCGAATTTACCGTCGGGCATTTCGTAGATGATGATGACCAAATTCCTGCTCGCATAGTTCACGTTGTAGATCCGTGCCGTCATGCCACCGCGCGCGGAAACGTGGTCCTGTGCGAAGCTTTGGGGCACGCCCAAGGGACCAAGGCTGCCGGCATAGTCTTTTAATGCCTGGTCGGTGAAATATGCATTGGCATTGTCGGTAAACAGCGAACGGTCGATCTTGCCCTGCTGCAATCCGTCATACACCTTGCGGATGAGCGCATCCTGCTTGGGGTCTTGCGGGTGCTCAGCCTGGAGTATCGCCGTCCTCACCTGGCTTTCGATCTCGGAAGCGGCTTCGGAGGCGTCCTGATTGGTCAGCACCACCACCGCAATCCCATCCTCCGGCATAACGATGTTCTCGGCGGTGAATCCCGACACCTCCCCACCGTGCTCCAGCACGCGATGGCCGCCTAGGCTCATGACTTGAACGCCCAGGCCGTAGCGCGTGCCGACTCCGTTCTTCAGCAACGCCTCGGTTTCCATTTCCCGATAAGAAGCCGGTTTGAGGACCGTCTGGTGGATCATCGAGATGTCCCACTTCGCCAGGTCCTCGGCGGTCATCGCCAGTTCGCCGGCGGCGAACATCCAACCTTTGGCTTCCTTGGGCGCGGGATGCAGCGGCCCGATCGCATAACGAAAATAGCCGCTCGGATCGCTGGCCGGGAGCTTGTTCTCGTTGGTATCGGCCACGCTCCCGATTCCCAGCGGAGAAAAGATACGCTGGTTGAGAAACTGCAGCAGCGGCATCCCGGAAACCTTCTCCACAATCACTCCGGCAATCACATAGTTGGTGTTGCTGTACTGCCACTTTGTGCCCGGATCAAAATCCAGCGGCTTGCGCGCCCAGCGATCCATGATCGCGTCCGCCGTAACGGGTTGCAGCATCAACGGCGGAACATAATCTTGCGGCCAGAAATCCTGATAACCGGAGGTGTGCGACAGCAGTTCGCGAATGGTGACTTCCTTTCCCCGCGTCAAGCCCGGAACGTACTTCGCGACAGGATCGTCGAGCGACAACTTGCCTTCCTCGGCCAGCAGGAGGACCGCTGCGGCCGTGAACTGCTTGCTGATTGAGCCAATGCTGTACCGCATTTGCGGCTGCGACAGAGTGCGCGGATCGAGACGCGCTTCACCGTAGGCTTGTAGGTAGGCAATCTTGCCATCCTTCACCACGGCCAGCGAAGCGCTGGGGACACCGGTCGTCTGCAGCACATGGTGCGCGATGCCATCGATTTGGTTGCGCAAATCCGGAGCCAGCAGCGGCGCCGTTTGGGCAAACGACGGGACCGTCGCAAGTACAAGAAGAAAGACATACGCTATCGAATATTTTCGCCAGGTGGAATTGCAATGGCCCATGGTCGCCTCGGAATGAAAGTCTGGAACAAAGATAAGCTACCGCAATGCCCTCATGGCCACAACTAGGGTGGGTTGCATCCCCGCGCGCACGAACCAGGATTGGCGTCGCCTGTTCCAGTTCTAGCGATCGTTCGGATTGGACTCGTGCCCTTGCGGTTTCGGTGAAGAAGGCCGTACCCGGCTGCTTGGGGAAGCTGCCGCCATTGCCGCCTGAGCTATCTCTGCCGCTTCCGCCGGGACCGGAGGCGTCTGCCGCGGCTCGCGTGCCGGACCCGGGACGTAGCCATCCAACAAACGATGATGCATGCTGTAGAGGGCCAATTCCAGGCGGTCGGTGACCTGGAGCTTGTCGTAAATTTTGCGCAAGTAGTTCTTCACTACCTGCTCCGTAGTGCCAACTTCGCGCGCGATGTCTTTGTTCTTCAGTCCTTGCGTGACCCCGCTGATGATCAGCATTTCTTTCTCGCTGAGGCGCAAGTGCTGTTTGGGGGCGCTGCCTTGGAGAGCTTGCGAACGATAGGCTTGGATTACCCAGTTTACGCCCTGCTTGTCGAGCCAGGTCTCGCCGGCCGCGACCTTGCGCACACAGCGCACCAGCAATTCGGGCGAGACGGTGCGAGTGAGAATGCCGCGAACTCCGCGACGCAGGTAGTCCACCGTTTCCTGCTCGCCCGCCGGCGGCGTAACCAGAATCAATTTCGCCGCGGGAAGGGCGGCCCGCCGGGCCACCTCGCTGACCGCTTCCGCCGGCGTGGGAGACAACCCCGCCTCGAACAGGATCACGTCAGCCGGCGTTTCGGCCACTGCGCTAAGGGTTTGCGCCAGGGTGTCCGTCTGCGCCACCACTTCCAAATCGCTCTCCCCCGAGAAGATTCTTGCCATCCCCATCCGGAAGATCGCTTCCGAGTCGGCGAGGATAATTCGGACCCGCGTTGTTTCCGGTTGCAGGGAATATTCCGGAGACGAAGAGGGAGGGGAAGCATCCTCCCCGCCATTGCGGGCGCGAGGGGCCGTGCTGCCGCCTTGGGTTGCCGGTTTAGAGACGTTGGAAGTGATATTCATCGATGACTACTGCTACGCTCCGTCCTGAGGTTTCTTCTGCGAATCGCACCACGCGGCCCTGGCATTTTACTAACACCGGATGCTTCGTTCCCAGGACGTCGCCCGGCATTTCAATGGTGAACTCGACCTCCGAACCCACAGCGATCTCGGATTCGGTGTGAAACAAGATCCCGCCCGCTGAAATATCGGTCGTCTTGGCGCGGTATTCCGCGGTCGGGGTCCTCAAGGTTACCTGTAAGTGGAGCGGAAACCGTATCGAATTACGAAGTTCAGACTCGTGGCGCATGCTCATAACCATGCTCATAACTGAATTACTGACAAGAATACATCGAGTAACGGAGAAAGGCTTGTTACTAAAGTACCTTTGCAGGTAACCTGGAAAAACCATGGAAATTCGCCAGGAATCGCGGTTTCGCAACCAAGGGGAGGGCACAACTGCACCCAGATCGCGTCCCCGCGAGGGAAAGGCACGTCGATTCTGGTTCTAAGTTTATGTATCTAAGTTATTTATGGGATCTCTGGAGACGAATCGCGTCGGATTCGGCGCCACCACTTTAGAAATTTGTGGTCTCGGTGAAATTGAACTCGCGCACTTTCATGGGAGGCACCACCATGTCGAATGACTCTTCCCCACAGGAGCGGGTTGGGATCCCCATTACCTCAACGTTTTGCAACATGTGCAAGAGACTCTCATTAAATCGAAAGTTTCGGACGCCGCAGACCACCTTGCCATTCTCGACCAGGAATGTGCCGTCGCGGGTCATGCCAGTGAGGATTTTCTCGTAGGGATCAACTTCGCGGATGTACCACAACCGGGTGACCAGAATGCCGCGCTCGGTGGAGGCGATCATCTGCTCCACGGTTCGCGCTTCGCCTTCCAGCGGACCAGCAAACACGATATTGAGCGGGGCTTCGCCGATCTCGCTGGGCAGCGCAAAGCCATGGCCGGTGGGTCGCACGGGACCAACCTTGCCGGCCATCTCCGACGCTGGCATGCGCTTCGCGCTGGAGCGCGAGTAAGTTACGGCACGGAC
>PLYW01000314.1:656-11811 GCA_003151875.1 Acidobacteriaceae bacterium | reverse complement strand
TTTGAAGAGCGGCCCACGACGGGCCGCTTTTTTATGGTGGAGTGAAAGCCGATCGCGGGCTGGTGGGTGGGCATCCAACCTCGGCAAATAGCGGCTCTCGGAACCGAGCGAAAGAGGCCGGCAGTTGACGTGGGTCCCTCGCACGCATATCATTCCGGTTTCACGTACCCATTTTCGCCCCACGGGGTTGTCGGCGCGAGGGATCGGCAGGCTACGAACCTATGGATAAGAAGAAGCTGGAAGTTTTCAAAAAGCGGCTGGAGGAACGCCAGCGAGAGTTGCGCCAGACCATGACTCGCACCGCTCAGGACGGGCGCGAAGCCGATGTCGAGTCGGCACAGGACATCGCCGACCGGGCGGCCAACTCGTACAACAAGGAATTCCTGTTCCATCAGAGCAACAACGAACGACAGCTCCTGCAAATGGTGGATAGCGCCCTCGACCGGATCCGGGAGGGTAGCTTCGGCCAGTGCATCTCTTGCGGCGCAGAGATCAACCCCAAGCGGCTGGAAGCCGTCCCCTGGACGCGGTTCTGCATCGCATGCCAGGAGAAGATGGAGAAGGGCATTCTGGAGCACAGCAGCACCTAGACATCCACGAACAACCACTGCGACCTAGCCGGAATGCCTCTCCGCATCCGCCAACACTAATTACCCCTAGAAATGGAACCCAATCTGCGCGGTCAACGCGCGCGGCGTCACGTAGTGCGTGCCGCTGAAGGTCGACAGAAAGTTGTACAACGCATACTTGTTGGTCAAGTTGATCGCCGTCAATTGCAGACTCCACTTGTACTTGTCGCCCTTGAAGAGATTGTCCTCGCCGATAGCCAGGTCAAAGAGGCTACGTGACGCGATGCGCGCCGGATGGTGATCATCATTCTGCGTTCCCGGCGCAGGCACCTGTACCAGGTTCGATCCAAACTGTGATGCCAGGCATGGTGACGGCAGCGGCGTAAACGGACTGGACTTCACACTGCCACAAAACAGTCCGGCCTGAAACTCCTGATCGGCCGTCAGGCCGCTCAGATCGATTGCAGGTTGACCGTTGAGTGTCGTGGACTGCGGGCAGTTGTTGGAAGGGCCAACCCCGTAGCAAGGAACCGCGCCGGCCACCAGTCCGCTGTCGTAGCGCCAGTTGAAACCGATCCACGGACCCCGCTTCCACGGGGTCTGGTATTGCAAGTGCGTAGTCTGATTGAAGACTTCGTCGTGATCAATGCGGAAAGGAAGGCCGGTCTGGCCGACGGTCACACCTAATCCGCTGGTTTGCGGCGGGAAGAAGCGCGCAGCCACGCTCGACATCACTACCAGCGCGCTGAAGCCATGGTACACCGGCACGCTGGCACGCAGCGCCCATCCCGGAATCTTCGAATTGTGCCACCCGATCGGGAAGAAGATCGGAGTGTTGCCGAAGATGCTGAAATCGTACCCGGTGTGAGTGTATTTCCAGATATATTCGCCGTCGAGCACAAGGAATCGGCCGAATGCCTGCTGGAAGCCAGCGTGGAACTCATTGCGAAATCCGGGAGTCAGCGGCGCTGGCACGCAAGGCACAATCGCGGCGATGACCGCGGAGTTGCACCCCGTGCTGGACAGCACCAGATTCTCATTGAACGGCGTCTCCAGAGTGCGCGCATAGGAGACGCGGAGAACCGTGTTCGTCTTGTGGACATTGTAGGAAATCCCGAGACGCGGCTCCGCCTGTCGAGCGACGGTCAATCCGTTGTAGAAGTCGCCCCGAATACCCAGATTGAATACCCAATTGCGCTTGGTGATGTTGTCCTGCACGTACATCGCCAGCTCTTTCACGTCGGTATGGCCAAGGAACGAAAACAAGGTGCTGTTGTGACTCTGGCACCCGGAGGACGGTGCCGGATTCGGACGCGTCAGGTCGTAGCAGCTCAATAGCGGCGTGTAGCCGGTGTTGGGCTGAAGCCCGGCAGCAGCGCACTGTGACGGATCGGTAAAGCCGGAGACGGGGTTGCCATTCGCATCCACACAAGGCGCATTCAAGGTCGGATTCACGATCCCGAAAGTATCGTTTTCGTTGAGGAAGGTCTGCTCATACATGACCCCGGCCTTCACGTTGTGAATGCCTTTGGTATAGGTAATATTCGCGACCGCCCCCGCATTGGTAAGCGTCCGGTCCTGCGCCACAGTTTCCGACTGGATGGGGCCGAAGTCCGCGAATGGGTTGGCGCTCGGATAATAGTTGTACTGGTCGCGCCGCACATAGCCCGTAACGTTCAGGACGGCATTCGCACCTATTGTGTGTGCCCAGGTTGGGGCGATGTTGTACGTCAAGATCCTGGAGCGCTGGTCGGTCGGGCCAACGGGAGTCCCGTCCGGACCCAGCACGCCAAGGTTCAAGTTGTCATACGAGTTCGGGTTCTGGAACCAGGAGCGCGTGAAGCCGAAATTGAAGTGCAGTACGTCTGCGGGTGAAAACTGGTAGTCCAAACGGTCGAACACATTTTCCTCGTTGCCCTTCGCGTGGAAGACAGCGAACTCCGGCGGATCGAGGAAGCGTCCGCTGTTGAGCCCGTTTACCGCGATGAAATTTCCCCAGTTTTTGCCGCCGTAGGAGAAGTTGAGGTCCACGTTCGAGCTGCCGAAGCTACCGTAGCTGGCGGTGATATCGCCGTGCGGCATTGTCGAACCCAGGCCGGAACGCGTGGTCACGTCAATAACCAGACTGGTTTTGTCGCCGAACTCTGCGGGAGGAGCGCCCGAGATCACCGTCATCGACTGCACGGCGTCGAGCGGAATCTGGTTGGAGAATACTTTGCTCTGCTGGTCCGTAATTGGCTGCCCATCCAAAGAGAATGAGTTCGACGCGTGATCGCCCATTCCGTGAAAGAGCCCGTTGGAGTCGGCGGCGACTCCTGGCGACGCCAGCGTGACCAGCGAACTCAGCTCCGAGGAAGTGCTCTCCAGCGGAAGCTTCTCGAACAGACTGCGGTCCACGTCGGTGTGAAACGTGGGATCGTTTTCCAAGAGGTCGCCGGCCTCGCCCTGGACGGTGACGCTTTCGGCAGAGCCAGCTATTTGCAGAGTGATTTTGAGACTGAGCGGCACAGCAGAACGCACATCAACGTCCTGCGAATAAGCAGCAAACCCGGCCACGGTGACTTTGAGGTGGTAAGGATTGAACGGAACATTTGGGAAACTGAATCGGCCGGCACTGTCGGTGGTGGTTGACCGGCTGAATTCGCTGACCGGATTCTGAATCTCCACGGTCGCGCCCGACACCACCGCGCCTGACGGATCGGAAACAACACCGCTCAGCGATGAGTTTCCCGTGATCTGCGCGCTTGCACTGATGACGCAAAGCGTTAAACAGAACATCAATACTGCAATCGCACTGATTAACTTGTACTGCAAAGGCGTCTGGTTTGTTTCCTGTGTCGAAATCATCTCTTCTCCAATCTCGCTGGCTCCGTGGTCGTGCTTAGCCCGCGCAACAAAATGCGGGCAGCACGCCAAGAGCAATGGCAAATGCATGTGCATGTGCATGTGCGCGCCCGAGGACGCGCCATCGCAAGTTTTCAGAATTGCGAGTTTGGACTAGAGGCTGGGAGGCGCCCGAGAGGGGAGTCTGTAGTCGGCTTGAAGCGATGCGTAATTTACGGCCTGAAGCTCGACTCGAATCCATCGCGGATTCAATAGATCGGCTTGTGGCAGTTGAGGGGTGATAATTGTGTTATGTCCAACGCGGCAAAGCTCGCATTGATCGCCTGTAGCTAGACTGCTGTCTGGTTGCGTCGAGCTGGCGGTTACACGCGCGAGGTCATTTGCCGCTCCGGATGTGCCGATCACATGCACCAGCGGGTGCAGCAGAACGTGCACAAACAACAACGTCAGTAGCCATCCTCGAAACTTCACGGAATTCCTCGCTGAGGCCCGATTTGCTGCTCATTATTCTGACGTAGAGCCTCGCCAAAGTAAAGCCGCGCACATGAGTCGGCTTCAGCCGACGGCTGGCTAGCAGTGAGTCTCATCTTCCCGCGGGATCGCAGATTGGGACCACGGACTCTCCCGTCACTGCGACGCCATAGTACCGCCGCTGGAAGTACAGCGCCACGTTGACCAGGCCGATCATCGCCGGCACCTCAACTAGGGGACCGATTACCGCGGCGAACGCCTCTCCCGAGTTAATACCGAACACCGAAACGGCTACGGCGATCGCCAGCTCAAAGTTATTGCTCGCCGCAGTGAAGGACAGCGTCGCCGACTTGGCGTAATCAGCCTTTAGCTTGTAGCCCAGGTAGAACGAAACCAGGAACATCAGCACAAAGTAGATCAGCAGGGGGACCGCGATGCGCACTACGTCCAGCGGGAGACGCAGGATATAGTCACCTTTCAGCGAGAACATCACCACGATCGTGAACAGCAGCGCTACGAGCGTGATCGGGCTGATGCGCGGGATGAAGGTCTTTTCATACCACGTCCGCCCTTTGGCTCTAACCAGCGTGAAGCGAGTCGCGATCCCCGCGAGGAACGGGATACCCAGATAGATGAACACGCTGCCCGCGATGTCGCGAATCGAAACGTTGACCACGGAGCCGCGCAGACCAAACCACTCCGGCAACTTGGTCACAAAGATCCACGCGTAGATGGAATAGAACAAGACCTGGAAGACCGAATTGAACGCCACCAGCCCGGCCGCATATTGCGTATCGCCCTTGGCCAGTTCGTTCCACACGATCACCATGGCGATGCATCGCGCCAGTCCGATCAGAATTAGTCCCGCCATGTATTCCGGATAGCCGCGGAGAAAGACAATGGCCAGCACGAACATCAGCACCGGGCCGATCGCCCAGTTCTGCAACAGCGACAGGCCGAGAATTCTCTTATTGCGGAAGACTTCGCCCAACTCCTCGTAGCGCACCTTCGCCAGCGGGGGGTACATCATCAGGATCAGCCCCACCGCAATGGGAACGGAGGTTGTGCCAACGTTGAAGCGGTTCAGGAAAGGAACAATGCCAGGAAGCGCCCATCCCGAAAGCACGCCGACGGCCATCGCGGCGAAGATCCACAGCGTCAGATAGCGATCGAGAAAGCTGAGACGGGCGGTCACTTTGTTGTGCATGGTGCGTCCCACAATGTCAGATAAGCCTGGATGTAAATGAGTTTCGCCGCGACGCCGAGAGGGTTTGTCATTGCTGGCCGATCTTGTCGATCTCCCGCTTGATTGCCAGCTTGTCGAGGCTGGCAAGCGGCAAGCACAGAAACAGGCCGATGCGGCGGTCCAAAGCCATGAAAGCATCGCGAAAAGCGCGCTCGACTTCGTCGGGCGAACCGGTGACTGCCGCAGGATCGGGTATTCCCCAGTGCGCAGTCATCGGCTGGCCCGGCCAAACTGGACATACTTCTTTCGCAGCGTTGTCGCACACCGTGAAGACGAAGTTCATCTCCGGCGCCCCAGGCTGGGCAAATTCCTCCCAACTCTTGCTGCGCAATCCATTCGTGGGCAGGCGGGCCATTTCGATTTGCCGCAGCGCCTCCGGCCGCACTATGCCTGACGGATGGCTGCCAGCGCTGTAAGCGGTAAAGTTCGGCCGGCCTTTGTAGTTCAGGATCGCCTCGGCCATGATGGAGCGCGCCGAGTTACCGGTGCACAGAAAAAGTACGTTGTAGCGTCCCTGCATCGTCGTCATCCCTTATGGCTTTGCGGTTTCAGTTTGCGGCTTCTTCGCCCGGATAAATGCGCTTATGAACTTGCCGTCCACCTGGGGAGCGATGGCGTCCACGTCAACTCCCTGGTCATGCAAGAAAACGCGCGCATCCTCGACCTTGTGCACCCGCGTCGGCTCGATCTCGATGGCTTCGAATCCCGCGTCCCCGAGCTTCGAAATGTACTCCGTATCCTGCAGCGCGCCGGCAATGCAACCCACCCACAAGAGAACGTTTTGGCGCACCTCGGCGGGCACGTCGCCATGTACCACAACGTCAGACACGGCGAAACGGCCGCCCGGCTTGAGCACGCGAAAAGCCTCCCTCAGCACGCGATCCTTGTCGGCGGAAAGGTTGATGACGCAATTGGAGATAATCACATCCACAGAATTGTCGGGCAGCGGAATGTTCTCGATCTCGCCGCGGAGAAATTCCACGTTCTCCACGCCTGCCTGGCGCTGGTTTTCCCTCGCCAAAGCGAGCATCTCGTCGGTCATGTCGAGCCCGTAAGCCTTGCCCGTCGGCCCAACGCGCTTGGCGGAGAGCAGCACATCAATGCCGCCGCCCGATCCCAGGTCGAGCACTGTCTCGCCGGGATTGAGTTGCGCCAGCAGCGTCGGATTGCCGCATCCTAGCGAGGCTTTCAGCGCGCCTTCCGGGACCTGGCTGGCTTGCGTGTCGTTGTACAGGTTCATCGTGATCGGATCGCAGCACGCCTCCGTCACGGCAGATGCGCCGCAGCAGGAGCTGCCTCCGGTGTGGACGCGGAGCGCCGCCTGGCCGTACTTCTCTTTCACCACTTCCTTAATATCAGTGCTCATGATGTTCTCCTATTTGCATATCGTGATGATGTTTTCCGGTTTGACCGCTTTATTGCGCGTGCAACATTCGGCGTAGAGAAAGCCCAGCAGCTCTTGCAGAGCTTCCGCATTCGCCGTGTACCAGAGGAAGGTCCCTTCGCGGCGCACCTTCACCAGGTCTTCGTTCTTCAGCTTGTCGAGATGGTGCGACAGCGTCGAACTCGGAATATCCAGCTCGTCACCGATTTCGCCGACCACCAGTCCCTCGGGATGTGCCGACAACAACAATTGCATGATACGCAGACGGGGTTCGGTCCCCATCGCTGAGAGCATGTCGGCATAGCGGATAATTTTCTCGGGATCCTGTTTCTTGGGCACTGGACCTGTTCTCCCTCTATAGTTCTACTATTATCGAAATATGCGGGGGTTGTCAAGCCCCACAATTAGGAAGGGGTTGCTCTTGCAATCCTGTCGAGTTCCGGCAGCCAAGCAAAGGCTGACAGTTTGGCTGAAGACTGGGGCTGACCGGCCTGCCGAAAAACTCAGAGTGTAGCCCATCGAATTGTCCTTCTTGGTGGGAGCCCCCGCATTCATGCGGGGGAAGGAGCGCTTCAGAGCTCCGGGAAAAGTTCGGCCTCGATCCTGCGCTTTAGCGCTGGGCTTCGGGAAATCCCACGGCTAAAGCCAGTTTTAAGAGCGAATGCCTTTCTCCCGGACTGAAGTCCAGCTCCCCCTGCTGAAGCAGGGGGCTTCCACCAAAAGTTTCCCCCAGAGTGCTTCCGCAGCCTGTGGCTGCTGAGGGCTGATGGCGAACAGCTAGTTCACTCCCGAGTTGGGTTGTGCGGAAGGTGTGGCGTTAGTCACTGGTGGCTTCATCAAGCCGAAGTTCTGCAGGTAGGCGACGGTGCGTTGCGCAGCGCCATCGAAGGTAAGCTGGCAGTTTACGAACTGGGTGTTCTCCCAAGTCACGTCTCCACCGCCATAAATCAGTTTGCAATCGGTCAGTACACATTTGACGAAGCGCTTGTCGTCCATGTAAACGGTAACGCCCTGGGGGTGCCAGTTCTCTAAGACTTGCATGATGACTTCCTCTCTGCTGAAACTGATTAAGAAACTACAGAATAACCGAAATGGGAGCCGTTGATGAATTTCCAGCGCCTGAGCGCGGCCTGCGCCGCAAAAACAAAGGCAGACGATCACCTCGTCTGCCCTGGTATGAGAATTCCTGGAAGTAAATTTAAACGCCGCTGGGCGAATAGCTTTCTGTGCCCGTGGGCTTGGCTGCGGAACGGACCTTGCCCATAGCGCGCTCGGCGGTCCCACGAATGGACTGCACTCCACGTTGCACGCGGTCCCGGTTCTGCTCGAAGGTCTCGCGCGCCGAACTCGCTAAATCGTTGGCGCGATCGGTCAGGTTGTTACGGGTCTCTTCCCCGCTCATGGGGGCAAATAGAACGCCGAGGCCAACTCCCAGCCCCAAGCCAATCAGGAAACTCTTCATGCCGTCCTCCTAAGTTGAAATCTTGTTGTGAACTTGCCGACCCGGAATGTTGACAGGACAATTTCCTAACCAATAGATGATGCCTCCCGCGGACGAGAGTTTGCCGGTGATCTGGAATGTTTTTGAGCGACGCTCCCCGGGGCGGCCCGGCCGACTACAGGGTCCGCTTGAACAGCGCGGTAGCAAACGTAATCATGATCGCAGCCGCAACCGTCAGATAGAGCAGGTCCGTGCGGATCGCCGCGAAGCCCGCATCCTTTAGCAGAATTGACTTGAAGCCGTGCACCGCGTAGGTGAAGGGATCGACATAGGCGATTCCGCGAAGCCACGCCGGAAACGCCTTAACGGGATAAATTGCGCCACTGGGGAAAAACAGCAGGGTGTTCAGAATTCCGAACATGGCGCGCGGCACCAGCGGGTCCTCGACCCGCACCATCAGCAGGAACATCATGGTGTTGAACGCCAGCGAGGTGGCCACCACCATCAGAAAAACGTAGAGCATGTTTTGCGGCGTGAAGACAGTCCCCAGCCCTGCCAGCAGCGATCCCAGTACGGTGATCACAATGCCCGCCATGATCGCCTTCAGCGCGCCCGCAACATTCAGTCCGGCCACCAGTTCGAACTTGGTAATCGGCGTCACCAGATAACCTTCGTGCACGCCGCGCGCCTTATCGTCGATGTACAACATGCCGCCGCCGATCATGACTGAGACGAACATGGCTAGGGCGATCGATCCGGGCAGCAGATATTTCATGTACTCGATATAGGGATATAGCTCAACCGTGTCGAGCGTAATCTGTTGCACGATACGCGAGGGCTCGACATCGGGATGATTCAGCGCGGCGGTCAGTTCGCTGAATTCCTGCTCCAGGGTCGAGCTCATGAAGTTGTCGGTGTTGTCCACCACCAGCGCAATCCGTGGATGGTTTTGCTCATAAACGCGGCGCGAGTATTCCGGCGGAATGATGATGGCGCCGTCCAGTTTTCCGGTGCGCACGTCTTCCATCGCCTGCTTGTCGCTGTCGTAAGGCACGGGATAAAACGTTCGCGCATTGGACTGCACTGCCGCCAGCGCCTCGCGAACTTTCACCGCCTGCGTACCATGGTCCTGATCGACAACCCCGAGCCGCGCCTCTTTGATCTTGCCGCCGAATGCATTGCCCAGCACGATGAGCTGCACCAGGGGAAAGACCATGGCGACCAGCATCAGCGCCGGCGAGCGGAAGAACTTGCGCAGCTCGCGCTCGACAATTGCCCACATCCTGTTCATGGCCGCATCCCCGGGCGATCGGGCATCACGAAGTTGTAGGCCTTCACCTGCTCATCGCGCAGTTGCCGACCGGTATAGTGAACGAACACATCGTCCAATGTCGTGTTCTGGACCGAGAGAGACTTGACCTCCACTTTGGAGCGCACCGCAAGCTCCACCAGCTCCGTGGTTGTCTTCGAACCATTGCTGCTGAGAATGCGGTACATGTCAGCGCCCACGGGCTGTACCGAGGTGACGTCTTCCAGCTTTCCTAATTTCTCGTGCCAGTCCGCCGGCGCATTCAGGAACTGAGCTTCAATGACGTTGGTTCCCGGCACACTCGCTTTCAGCGCCATTGGAGAATCCAGCGCCACCAGCTTGCCGTGGTCCACGATGGCCACGCGATCGCAAAGCCGGTCAGCTTCGTCCATATAATGCGTCGTGATCAGAATCGTCAGCGCGCGCCGGTTCTTGATCTCGGTCAACATCTCCCACACCGCTACGCGCGACACCGGATCGAGTCCCGTTGTCGGCTCATCCAGAAAGAATATTTTCGGGCTGTGTACCAGTCCCCGAGCGATCTCCAGCCGCCGCCGCATACCGCCAGAAAGCGTCTTGGTCTGCGCATTGCGCCATTTCGTCAAGTCCACCGTTTGCAGCAGGTCATCAATGTTGCGCTTACGATCGGCCGCGGAAACACCGTACAGCTTGGCATAAATGCTGAGATTTTCTTCCACGGTAAGGTCGATGTCGCTGGTCAGCGCTTGCGGGATCACGCCCATGCAGTGCCGCGCTGAGTCCGCATCCTTGGCCACGTCGAACCCATTGATCAGCGCCCGCCCGCTGGTGAGCGGCAGCAGCGTAGTCATCATGCGAATGAGCGTGGACTTGCCGGCGCCATTGGGCCCCAGCAATCCAAAGATTTCGCCCTGGTGCACGTTGAACGAAACGTCGTCCACCGCGGTAAAGTCGCCATACTTCTTCGTGACATGATCCACCACGATGGCATCGCCGCTGGGCGCCGCATCGCAGGCCGCTGGAGGCTTCGATTTTGGACTGAACCAGCTCATCGCGCGCCTTTCGTCAGTTGTTGCGAAAGCAAAACTTCGGCGGTCATTCCGGGGACGAGCGCGCCCTCGGGATTATCGACCTTCAGCTTGAGGCCAATGGTCTTGATGTCGCGCTTGCGACGGCTGACGTCGCGCTGGGTGGCGTAGTCGCTCTCCACCGCCTTGAAGATTACTGTACCTTCGATCGGATTGCCGCCAGGCAAACGCACCTTGAGCTTGTCACCCGCCGAAATGAAGCGTGCTTCCGTCTCCGGGGCTTCGGCGCGCACCCAGGTGTCGCCAAAATCGATGATGGTGACGATCGGCGTTCCCGGATTCACAACTTCGCCCTGCCGCGTGGCCCGCACGGAAACTGTTCCCGTCACCGGCGCGTAGATTTTCGTGTAGCCGAGGCGGGTTTCGGCTTCGGCCAATTGGGCGCGCGCGTTGGCCACCTGGGCCTGGTTGGCGGCCACGTTGCTGGCCGCAGCGCCCTGCTGGTGGGTCCGCGCAATGGCGGTGATCAGGTCAGCCTGTGCCGCATCGACATTCTTCTGCGCACTCACCACCACGGCCTGTTGCGCTTTCAGTTGCTGGTCGGCGCGTACCCGGTCCTGCTCGGATTCGACCCCCGCCTGGGCCAGCGCGATCATGCGTTGGGAATCGCTCTGAACGCGAGCCAGGTCAGCTTCCGCCTGCACCAGCGTAGCTTTCGCCGCAGCCAGTCTTGCCTGTGCATTCACCACGCCGCTGTTGGTTTCGCCCAACGTCTGGGTCTGGGTGGCACGCAGGGAGGAAACTTGCGAATCGTAGGAACGGATCATGGCTTCCGCCGCGTTCTTTTGTGCCTCAAGTTCGGCGGAGTCGATCTCGGCGATCAG
>PLYW01000314.1:0-624 GCA_003151875.1 Acidobacteriaceae bacterium | reverse complement strand
TTTCCTTGCACCCTGAAGCGGCGTGTGGATGTCTTCGCCACATGCGAAGCGGCCCCGGGCAGCGCTTCCTCGCGGCTTGCCACTTTCGCCGCCAGCTTCACTCCGGCGGATTGGTCCGCGAACAAGGCCGCCGCGATGAAATCGAGAACGGCCGCGCGCCGTTGCTGGAGGGCTTGCTGCGAGAAGGGATCTATCGCGAACAGCGTCCGCGCCACAGGTGCTACAACAAAATAGTGAACAATCATCCCGGCAATCGAGGGCGCGAATTGCATGGCATCCACTTGGCGAAATTCTCCACTCGCAATNNGACGCCTTTCCCCTGCCGGCGCTCATCAACTCTCCCTGGAAGAGGCGCGCGTAGTGCGGGGATTCGGCGATGCAATCGAAATGGGCGCGCGCATAGTTGAGCAGACGCTCGCCGGCCGGACCCGCCCCATCGAAAGCCTGGGTGACGCGAGCCAGCAGGCGGACAAAAAAATCATCGAGCACCGCACCGTACAGCGCTTCCTTGTCCCGGAAGTAGTAGTAGAGCAGCGCCTTGTTGACGCCGGCAGCCGCGGCGATGGCGTCCATGCGCGCCCCGGCAATGCCTTCCTGGGCAAATTCGACGAGCGCCGCCTGCAG
>PLYW01000139.1 GCA_003151875.1 Acidobacteriaceae bacterium | reverse complement strand
TCGCTGTCGTGGTGCCGTCACCGGCAACGTCGGAGGTCTTGGAGGCAACCTCGCGCACCATCTGCGCGCCCATGTTTTCGAGCGGGTCCTTCAGCTCGATTTCCTTGGCTACGGTCACGCCGTCCTTGGTAATCAGCGGCGAACCAAATTTCTTCTCGATCACGACATTGCGGCCCTTGGGGCCCAGCGTGACTTTTACGGCATCGGCCAGAACATTCACGCCGCGAAGGATCGCCTGGCGGGAATCTTCTCCATGCACAATCTGCTTTGCCATTTGTTTCTCCTTAAGTTGTCAGTAGCCAGTTGTCAGTTNNGCTTGTTTGGGCTTGCTGGCGCCTTCCAGAACGCCGAGCACTTCTTCCTCGCGCATGATCAGGAAATCTTCGCCATCAATCTTGATTTCCGTGCCGGCATACTTACCGAACAGGATGCGATCGCCGGCCTTCACATTCAACGGGAAGGTTTTGCCCTCGTCATTGGTCTTGCCCCGGCCCACCGCGATCACTTCGCCCTCTTGCGGCTTGTCTTTGGCGCTGTCGGGAATGATGATTCCGCCACGCGTGGTCTCGGCCTCTTCAACGCGGCGAACCACGATGCGGTCATGCAGGGGAGTCAGCTTTGTAGCCATTCTTCGAACTCCTTTTCAAGTTGGATTGCGTTACACGTTGGCTGGCTCTGGCGCGTGTCTTCTGCGTTGCTGTCAGCATTTTCATGAACTCTTGGGATCAACCCGGAACATTGGTAGGGCGCCATCTTATTGGCTGCGTGCAGCCTGTTAGCACTCAGTACCAACGAGTGCTAATGTTAACCCGGCGTCCCCAGGAAGTCAAGGAAAGACATGAGTATGATTCACTCATATCTACAAATCGCTGACGGTATGTCCCTCGTTATCTAATTGTAAAGTAAGCACGTTACTGCAAAGCTTGAACAGTCTTGGAGGGGGAATGGGAAGGGGCAGCGAGGCGTATTCCGTTCTGGGCAGGATAAAGGGAATCCCTTGGACAGCCAGAAGCATCTAGGCCAGCAAGTTTTCTTGCTCGGCGACTTGAATTTTTCTTTGCCAACTCGCTGTCTTTTAGTTTTTCCGATTCCCATAACCCCGACCTTAGCAGCATAATCGGGAATCAAGTGGTGTGATGGTGTCAGTACGCCATGCCAATCGATTTTCCGTGTCCGCGCGCCGATTGACCTCGGTGTTCGCGCTGCTGATGGCTGCTCTCGCGTTGCAAACTCTCGGCATTGCCCAGACTCCGACGTCGGATGCAGCCAAAACGTCGCCAGCAACAGAAATTCAGGCTACTCCGGCCAGCGCCCCAGAAGGCGCGACTACTACTCCCGCGCCGCCGGAGGCAACGGCTTCGCAGATTCCCACGGCAGCCGAGATCGCGGTCGCCGGACGGCGGGACGACCGCGATGACCCTGAGGCGAAACAGAGTTTACTCGCTGCCAAACCGGCTGTCGCAAAGGCTGATCCCCCCAAGCCCGAAGCAGGTGCCGCGCTGCCCGCCAAGTATGACGTGTCGCAGATCGGGAAGCGCAACGTGGGAAGCGGCCTCGACTTCTATTCCCTCGATCGCGAGGTGGCGCTGGGACACCAGTTGTCTTTTGAGGTCGAACGGCAAGCGCGGCTGGTCACCGATCCCGTGATCACGGAATACATCAACCGCATCGGTCAGAATCTGGTGCGCAACTCCGACGCGCGTGTGCCCTTCACCATCAAGGTCCTCGACAATGACGAGGTCAACGCCTTCGCGCTTCCCGGCGGCTTTTTCTACGTGGACAGTGGATTGATTCTGGCGGCCGACAATGAAGCCGAGTTGGCGGGAGTCATGGCGCACGAGATCGCCCACGTCGCCGCCCGGCATGCCACCAAGAACATGACTCGGGCCCAGATCTGGAACATGGCCTCCGTGCCCCTGATCTTTATTGGCGGACCGGTGGCATACGCCATCAGCGAGGTCGCTGGATTGGCGGTGCCGCTTGGCTTCCTGAAGTTCTCGCGCGACGCCGAGCGCGAAGCTGACCTGTTGGGCTTGGAATACGATTACTCCTCAGGCTATGACCCGGAAGCGTTTGTGGAGTTTTTTGAAAAGCTGAAAATCGACGAAAAAAAGAAGCAGAGCTTCGTGGCCAAGGCCTTCGCCACTCATCCCATGAACGCGGACCGCATCAAGGCCGCCCAGGACGAAATCCGCAAGTATCTGCCCGACCGCGATGAATACGTCGTGAACACCAGTGAATTCGAAGACGTTAAGCAGCGCCTCGCCTCGCTCGAGAACAGCCGGCGTCTCGGCGGCGGCAAGCGGGACCCGTCACGGCCGGTGCTGCACAGGCGCTCTGGCTCAAGTGGTTCCGGCCGCACTGCCGGCTCCCAAGACGATGGCAGCACGACCGGGCAAAAGGACGATGGACATCCCACGTTAAAGCGGAGCCCCTCGGGCTCAAACTGAAACCGCGCGGTAAGCGATCAGAGTTTCGGGATAAAACGTGACCCGGCTGCTCACCACTTTCCCCGCAGGAAAAAGCCTGCGCAACTGTTTCGCGGTCAGCAGGTGCAAGTGTTCATAGGGTGTCTTGCCCAGACGCTTCACCAGATTGCGCTGTGCGGCCTCTGGTAGTAGCTGCACGAAGGGCAGGTGGTAGTGCGGATCGAAGGGGTACCAGAAGTTGGGTGTTGTGATGAACCACCCCTTACCCACACGCTGCACTTCCGCTGCGAAACGCCTTACCATCGCATAGTCCGGAAGGTGCTCGAGGACGGCATTGGAATAAACAATATCGAAAGACTTGTCGGCGAAGGGCAATGCACATCCATCGAAAACCACGGCCTGCACGCCCGGGAAGCTGTCCCGGTAATCCTGCACGTCGGCGTAGGAAATGCCACCACCGATGATCTGCGATCGGTGTGCGTAAAAGGATTCAAGCTGCTCCGGCAATCCAATGCCGGTCCCGGATGCCCCGATGTTCAGGATGCGCATTTCGGGAGTCGGGCGCAGCAAACGCAGAAACAGGCGGTGCTTTTGCTCCCGCGATTTGCGATGTAAATAGAGGAGCAGGCGGTTCATGGGTAGTGGAATTCTATCGCACGGCCATATTAGCTGGTTTGTTGGCTTTCGCAATTCGCCGGGTCGTCAGCTGTCGATGACGTTGCGGTGGGCAGTGCGGTTTGCCTAGAATACAGAGGTCATGAAAGTGCAGCGTTTGCTGGTGGCCATTTTTTGCATGCTTTTCGTCCCGGCTTGGCTTGTGGCGGGTGACAAGAAGAATGATTCCGGACAAGTGTCCGCACTTAAGTTCGCTGTTCTCAAGGACGACAACGGCAAGCCGGTGCGCAATGCCGCCGTCATCCTGCATCCCGTGGGAGGGGGCGGCAAGCAATCGAAAGGCGGATTTGAGCTTAAGACGGATTCAGGGGGCAAGACCGAGACTGATGGGATTCCGTATGGCAAGCTGCGCGTGCAAGTCATCGCGCCGGGTTTCCAGACCTTCGGACAGGATTACGCTATTNNACGAGAACCACCCGGACAGCAGCACGGAGAGCAAGCCGAAAGACAAGCAGCAGGAGTGAAGGCGAAGCCCCATGATCGAAGCCTATGCGCTATGGACCGAGCACGACCGCTTTGTCGGCCAGGCCAGCAGCGGTCATGCGCTGGTGGTCGNNCCAGGCTGGAAGTGCGCGCCACTGCCGAGCGTGCCGAAATCTTCCCCAAGGTCTTTACCAGTATTCGCCTGATTTACCGCGTGGGCGGGAATGTCGCCCACAAAGCGATGGAAGATGCGGTGCGCTTGTCCAAGGAGAAGTATTGCTCTGTGTCGGCGATGCTGGAGAAGGCGTCGAAGATTGAATTCGAGATTGAGTACGGAGGATGAAACGATTTCACGCAGCTGGTTCCCAGAAACGTGACTCCGCGGAGGTATCGTTTTACAGTGAGCCTGGCCGCTACCCTTGGTGAAGATAAGGTTATGACCGGCATTTCCGGCTTTTACTGCGGCGTATAATTATTCGGTTTGCCTATGACTACAACTCAAACACAACTGCGCCTAGCCAACCGAATGTCGCGGCTGGGAACTGAAACCGCCTTCGAGGTGCTGGTGCGTGCCCGCGCCATGGAACGTCAAGGCAGGAACATCATCCACCTCGAGATTGGCGAGCCCGATATGGACACGCCGGCCAACGTCGTCGACGCGGGGATTGACGCGCTGCGCAAGGGCTTTACCCATTACAGCCCGGCGGCCGGGCTGCCGGAGTTGCGCGAGGCCATCGCCGCCGAGGTCTCCAATTCGCGAGCCATCAAAGTCAGCCCCGATGAGGTCGTGGTCGTTCCCGGTGGCAAGCCGATCATCTTTTTCACCATGCTGGCGCTGGTGGAAGAAGGCGACGAGGTCATCTATCCCAATCCCGGCTTTCCGATTTACGAGTCGATGATCAACTTCCTGGGCGCCAAAGCGGTTTCCATTCCGCTGCGCGAGGAGCGCGATTTCCGCCTCGACGTCAACGAGTTGGCCAGTCTCATCAGCGATCGCACCAGGCTCATCATTCTGAACTCGCCGCAGAATCCCACTGGCGGCATCATCACCAAAAGCGATGTGCAAGACATTGCCGCCGTCATCGGCGACCGCGACATCATGATCCTGAGCGACGAAATCTACAGCCGCCTGCTCTTCGAAGGCGAGCCCTATAGCATCGCCTCGGTGGATGGCTTCAAGGACCGTACCATCATCTTGGACGGCTTCTCGAAAACCTATTCCATGACCGGCTGGCGTATGGGTTATGGCGTCATGCGGCCTGACCTCGCGGCACAGTTCGCGCGCCTGATGACCAATTCCAACTCCTGCACGGCGACCTTTACGCAGATGGCGGGTATCGAGGCGGTGCGCGGCGATCAGAGCGAGCCGGAGAAGATGCGCCAGGAGTTTCAGCGCCGCCGCGATGTGTTTGTCGCTGGCCTCAACCAGATCAAGGAATTCTCTTGCCGGGTGCCCAAGGGCGCGTTTTATACCTTCCCAAGTGTCAAGCAGACCGGATGGCCGTCAAAGAAGCTGGCGGACGCGCTGCTCGACGACGTGGGAGTCGCGGGGTTGTCGGGGACCGCATTCGGCGCCTTCGGTGAGGGTTATATGCGATTCAGCATTGCTAATTCCATCGAGCATCTGCAGCAGGCGCTGGATCGCATCGATCAGTGGACCAAGAAGAATCTTTAGCTGTAACGATTTATTAGTTGTAAGGATGTGTTGATTTGAAGGGGCGCACCTTCAGGTGCGCCGTGAAGGTAGGGTTGGAAGACGGCTTTAGCCGCTGAGGGACATCGTCCTTGGGATAGGCCTGAATTCCCTCAGGGGCTGAAGCCCATTCTTTTGTGAGAGGGCATACGGCACGGCTAAAAGCCCTGTCCCTTCAAAACTACGGGGCCAGTCAGGCTTTTGATGCGCGTGGGGCGCAGGGGACGTAATGCCAGACAAGACCTTCCGCATCTTTGCCTCCGCCGACATCGGCGATGCTGCCTTCAAGCGCCTGCGCGAACGCGGCTACGAAGTGGATATCTACCCGTATCCCGAGCCCGCCGCCGAAGCGCCTCATCGTCGAAAAAGTTCGCGGCGGGATCGACGGACTCATCACCACCTTGCGTGACCCGATCGATGCCGAGATTTTCGAAGCAGGGCAGGGCACACTGAAGGTTATTGCCCAGTACGCGGTGGGGTTCGACAACATCAATCGCGCCGACGCTAACCGTTACAGAATTCCTTTCACCAATACTGCCGACGTTCTGACGGAAGCAACTGCGGAGTTTGCCTTCTTCGCGCTGGCTGACCTGGCGCGCAAACTTTAGTCCGCAGAACATCTGGTGCGCGAGAATCGCTGGGGCTATTGGCATCCCTATCTGCCGTTTCTGGGCGATGAAGTGACTGGCAAAACCATGGGCATCCTCGGCACCGGACGCGTTGGGCAGGCAATGATGAAGAAGTGCATCGGCTTCGACATGAATATGCTGTGCTACGAAGCCACGGGGCCAAACGACAAACTTGTTGCGGATGTGCAGCAACAGATGGACCTCCGCTTCGAAAGCGGAATGCAGCTGGACCGCACCTCCATCCAATACGTCTCCATTGAGGAGGCTCTGAGCCAGAGCGACTTCATCAGCATTCACGTGCCGCTGCTGCGCGAAGGCGAAAGCGACACGCCCACGTATCACTTGATCAACGAGCGGACCTTGCGCACCATGAAGCCCACGGCGTACCTGGTGAACACTTCGCGCGGACCGGTGGTTGACGAAAAGGCGCTGGCCAAGGCGCTAAAAGAGAAATGGATCGCCGGGGCCGCGCTCGATGTGTACGGAACCGAGCCGTTGCCGCAGGATTCCCCGTTGCGCGATCCCGAGATTGAGGACCGCTGCCGGCTGTATCCGCACTTCGCCAGCGCCGCGGTGAAGTAGCAGTTAGCAATTAGCACTTAGTAATTGGATTTGAATAATTCTGGACCAAGGACAAGTCCAAGCCTCTTGCTGCCATTCTCAGACTGGACACCAAAACTAAGTGCTAAATGCTAAGGGCTAAGTGCTGGCTGCTATCTTTCCGCCATCGCCGAGACCAGCGAGTGCAATATCTTCACTCCGTCGGTCATGCCAAGTTCCGGCTCGCTGGCGCGCTCCGGATGGGGCATCATGCCCAGCACATTGCGCCCCTCATTGCAGATTCCAGCGATGTTCTCCAGCGATCCATTAGGATTCGCTTCCGAGGTGACTTCGCCGGCGGCGGTGGTGTAGCGGAAGATAATGCGGTCTTGCAGCGTCAATGCGGCCAACGTGGGATCGTCGCAGAAGTAGTTGCCTTCCATGTGGCCGATGGGAATCTCCAGCACTTCGCCCTTGGTCAACTGTTGCGTGTAGGGCGTATTGGTGCTCTCCACGCGAATGTGCACCGGCTTGCAGACGTACTTCAATCCGGCGTTGCGCAGCAGGGCTCCGGGTAACAATCCAGCTTCACACAGAATCTGAAATCCGTTGCAGATGCCCAGCACCAGCCCGCCATCGGCGGCGAATTTGCGCACCGACTCCATGACCGGGGAAAACTTAGCGATGGCGCCGGTGCGCAGGTAGTCCCCGTAGGCGAATCCACCGGGCACGATGATGGCGTCGCAACCCTGCAGGTCGGGCGAGTCATGCCACAGGAAGGTCACGGGCTGCCTGGCCACTTCCGCAATGGCCCAATAAGCATCGTGGTCGCAATTGGAGCCGGGGAAGATGATCACGCCAAATTTCATTGCGGTAGGTCTCTTGCGCGAACGCTAAACTATATTACGGTTGCCGGGGACAACAGCGTGTTTTAGAGCTTCAAACGCTCCTCGACCCGCACCAGACGATTGTCGATATCGATCACCCTGCCAGTAAGCGTGTCAAACTTAGCGTCAATCGAGAGAAAGCGGGTATTCACCTCTGAGCGGAACTGAATCAGCTCGCTTCGCAGATCTCGGATTCCGGTATTCTGGTGATAGAGGCCGATGATGAACACCACGAGCGGCAAACACAGCGCGGTGAAGAACTGAGCACTGCTCATGCTTTATTGTACCTCCGCCTCGGCAGCTTGCACCATGAACTTCGCTATGCAGTTACATGTGCACGAAAGAGTAGCGTAGCGGCGCCGTGCCCCAAGGGGACATCAAGTAGTCATGCAATTTTCCCGGCACATCGGCATCACCGGAGGGGCGCTGCGCCGCTGGTTCGCCGCGCAATGCTATGACTCGCTGGCGGTGGGCGCGCTGTGGTGGTTTGGACTCGATTACCTGCATGTGCCGTGGGCGCCGTTCTGGGCGATTCTCGCGGCCGGCCTGCAGTTCATTCCGCATTTTGGGCCGGTGATGGCATTCATGGGGCCGGCGTTGGTTGCGTTGTTCGCCGGCGGTTTTGAGCAGTTTCTGTACGTACTCATTCTCTACGGGATCATCATTGTGATTGATGGCTTCGTCTTGCAGCCAGTGATCATGCGCCGGACAGCCTACGTGCCGATCTGGGCGTCGTTGATCGTACCGATTTTGCTCAGCTTGCTATTTGGCTTTTGGGGATTGCTGCTGGCTGCTCCGCTGCTGGCGATCATCTTCGCTTACCGGGCGTACGGGAAACGCGCGGGACCTCAGGTCCCCCGGCAAACTCCTCCCGGAGAGCCAATAACCGGGGGACGCCTGATTTCCCCTGGAACGGCCGACGGAAGCGCGCCTCCAGACGGCATGTAACAATGCACGGTCCGCTATGCGGTGGGATGGATCAACATCCAGACGCCCAGGGCCAGAATGATTCCTGAGACAATTAGCCGGAAAGTGTTCTCCGGAATGCGGCGCAACATCCACTTTCCGGAAACCGTACCTACGACAACTCCTACCGTGGCGACGGCCGCCATCTGCCATTGGAAAACGATCTGATGAAATTGCAGTGCGGCATAAACGGGCATGCGGAAGACATCCACGAGCAGAGCGATGGCCGTCGCGGTCGCAACAAATGCATCACGTCGCAGATTGAATCCCAACAGCGCCGCCGAGCGGATTCCACCCTGATTGCCTACCAGCCCGCCAAATACTCCCGACGTTCCC
>PLYW01000101.1 GCA_003151875.1 Acidobacteriaceae bacterium | reverse complement strand
CTCGTTCCGACTAGCAAGTCGAGACACTTGAAGAAAGCAGACGAAGGATAAGCTAAGGACAAGCTCTGGTGCTGGCCGCCTAGGCGCTCGTTGTTCTGATGCCTATGGCCGATCGTGGTGTCGAAGTCGGGTACCTCTGCTATGAGCAGACGCAGAAAGCGGCTGAAGCAAGGCGCCCTCCAGAGTTTTGCAATTAGCGATAATTAGACTTCACTCCCCAACGGAGCGTCTCCGATCCATCCTCCGGCCTTAGCCGAGAGTAGAACAGGTGGCTGCGGAACGCTTTTCAATACGGGAGGGGCCCCTGGCGGATTTTATCCGCAAGCCTTGGATTTAAGCCGATAAAGAAGGGTCCTGACAAATGACAAAAGCAAATGATTCCGGTCAAGCGCTGGTAGAGATCGCAATCTCATTGGCGATTTTCTTCCTACTCGTAATGGGAACCGTGGACTTTGGATATCTGCTCGGTACCAAGGTGACCCTCCAGAATGCAGTGCGGCAAGGGGGGCGGTATGCCATCACCGGGCAATGCATAACCGGCAGCGGCGGTACGTGCTCCCAAACGAGATACAACTCCATCGTGCAAACCGTCGAAAATACCTCACTCGGCGTGGCGAAGGGCTCCGAGATCGTCCTCACCTGTACGGATAAAGGCGGAGGATGCCCCAACGGAGCTGGTGGGCCCGGTGACGTAGTGACCATCACGGTAACCCACCCCTATCATTTTATGACGGGGCTAATCGGGGTGTTCTTTCCGGGCAAAACGTGCACGTTAAAGGTAACTTCGACTTTTACCAATGAAATGTTTCCACCCAGCGAAAGTTAGAGGGGCGTATGAAGACAAGGATAAGAAGGATAAATAGGGATGAGTTGGGTCAGGCGTTGGTAGAGTTATCGCTCGCGATCGTCGTTCTGTGTGTCTTCGTCTCTGGGATCGTTGATTTCGGCCGGGCCATCTATGACGTTCAGGTAATGAAAAACCTCGTTGGAGAGGGTTCCATGATGGCTTCGCGCTCAAGCAGTGTTGCGACGACAGTGCAAAGCGTGACTAACTACGCGGGATCAGACATCAACCTAAGCACTCAGGGATGCGTCATTGTCACCCAAGTTACCAACCAGGGCGGCGGTGTTTACCAGATCACAGACCAGGCTTCCCAGTGTGCGATCTCAGCTAGCAGTAAAGTGGGCTGCCTCAAAGGACAAGGAGGCTGCCAAAGCTCGAGTGCCGTTCTGCCCCCAGCGGCAGTTACGGCGCTGCTGACGGAACCCGTGGGGTCTTCCGTTTATGTGACCGAAATCTACTACAGTTACAAGACTGTCACGCCCATAGCGGCTCTGCTAAAAACGACCATGCCATCTCAGTTCTACAGCGTGGCTTACTACTAAGGAAGAGGGTATGCGTATGTGCAATACCAGCATTGGAAAGGGCGACCGAGGGCAAACCCTTGTAGTTTTCGCTCTGGTTCTGCCCATCCTTATACTGTTCGCTGGGTTGGCCCTTGACGTGGGACGTCTTTATGTCATGAAGGCCCAGCTATCGACGTCTGTGGATGCCGCATGCCTCACGGGCATGAAGAACTTGACGGTGGGACAGTCGACTGCGCAGGCGCTGGCCATCGATATGTTTCAGGCCAATTTCGGGCCTAATCCGCCTGTGCCAGGCGTCACGTTCCCCCTCGATGCCTCCAACAACCAGCAGGTCAAGGTAACGGCCACTGCTAACGTGAACACTCTTTTNNCAATGGTGGAGAAACGGCACTACAATATGCCGTTCCACTCTTCATCTCTGACTTCAGTAACACACTCGACGAAGTTGCCATGGTTAGCTTCTCCTCCAATTCGACGATAGACTTTCCAATCGGTTACAACTTCTGGGGAACTGGCGCAGGGACGATTACCAGTAAGGTCGGGGCCATGAGTCCCAACGGCGGCACATTCGGCACCGGTGCAGGTACCCAACCCGTCAAAAGTACTACCATCGGGGCGCCACTCTCGCTCGCCGATGCACAAAACAACAGCGTTGCCATACTGCCGGGGCAGAACGTAGTCAAAGTTCTCGTGTATTTCACGGACGGCTTGATGAACGCCGTTCAGGACAAGATTTATTGCAAGGGTTCGGGCGGTAATCCTACGGATACAACGCTCCTCAACTATGGAGGGGAGGACTCCCCAAACACAGGGGTCGCCTTCATGGATCCCACCCAGGCAAACAATGTCTGGACCTCTTTCGATCCAAGCTCCAGCGCGTACTTCAATTACGACGGAGCAGGCGATAGGTGCAGGGATATTTCCAACAACTACGTAATCAAGTTTACCCCGCAGCAGCCGGGGAACTGCCAGGACGGTTTCGCACCGCCATGTAAATTCTCGCGGGCGAATGTCACCTATGAAGCCCAGTACCGGGCCACTCAAACGGCTATTGCTATGCGCACCGAAACCCCCATCCCCACATATATCTATACTATCGGGATGGGCACCGGCGTGGACTCAGGCACGCAAAATTTCCTGGCGAAACTTGCCAATGACCCTGACCCCAAATATCCGGCTGGAACTTACACTCCAGGCCAACCATCAGGGGAGTTCTTTTATATACCAAGCTGTTCGGGTGGCCAACTGGCGAACTGCAAGACTGAACTAAACACAGCCTTCCAGACCATTGCGGCCAAGGTTCTTTTGCGGCTGACGCAGTAGCATCGCCATCGGGCGGCATAAACCAGAGGGGACGGACAGTGGACGTCCCCTGAAGTATCGCGCGGTGCCCCATCCAGGTATACCAAGCTGTTAAACTGCTTAAGCTGTGTCCGCCTCGCCAGTAGAAATCTCAATTGACGACATCATCCTGACGTACGATGCCATATAAGAATGTTGTAGCGACGGCAACCAGACCAGAATTTTGCGCAAAGCAACCATGGAGAGTGAATGAAAACGCCAATGATTCTAGCGATGGCGGCGGCGCTTCTGGCCATAACGGTCGTGGACCACAGCGTGGCCGCTTCGGGCAAGAGTGGCTCCAAGCAACAGCAGATCGCGCACGG
>PLYW01000129.1 GCA_003151875.1 Acidobacteriaceae bacterium | reverse complement strand
ATCTGGAAAACCGATTACACGGTTGACGGGATGCCCATCTGGGCGGCTGCCGCCACCCACGACGTTGCCATTGAAATCGCCAAGCGAGGACATTTGATCAATCACAGGATCGATCCCGCGGTCGATGCCGAGCGTGATTTCGTTGGAACCGATCTGACGAATACCTTGTCGGTGAGCCGGCAGGAATATTTGCATTCCGCTGAGCCGGTTTTCCAGGCGCAAACTGATTCCGGCGAGCCCTATCACTCCGACAGCAGAATTCTCCTGCTGGATCTGCACCCCGGCACCGCCGCCAAGAGTGGCGCATCGGCCCAATCATCTGTTCTGGTTCGCGCGAACGCTATGCCCATCGCAGCCCCAGCGGAGTCTTTCCAGATATCGCCTTTTTAATCGGGTCGAGGTAGGTGGTTGCGGACGCAAAAATTAAAGGCCCCATGTGGACAACATGGGGCCTTTTCCGCCGATCCGACTCGTGGTCTCAGTCGAGGTGAACCGCGATCACCGCCTGCGTCCTGCCCCCCAGCCTGCTGAAGAAGTCGCCGGCAATCTTTATCCAGCCATATTTGTGGCGCAGCAACTCCTGCCCGTGTGTCGCCTCCGCGCCTTCGCAGATGCGGGCGCGCGCTTCCACCCATGCTCCGCGAAGATCGCCGCGAAGGCTGCAAGGCGCAACCCGCACCTTGGGATTATTGCGGATGCGCTTGATCTTGCCGGCGTCGGGCGTGGAATAAACGTAGAAAGCGCAGCCAGCGTCAGGCGAAAAATCGGCGTCCGACGGCGAGCTCGAATCCTGCGCAAACCATACTGGAGTGCGCACTCCCACGCCGGTTTTGCGGAAGGTTTCCAGGTTCAGATACTTGGCTTTGGCAAATTGCCCGATCGCATCCGGCATGGTCAACAACCTCTGCGATGAGCTTATCGCATCGTGCCTGCCCAGCGACAACGCAGCCGATTTACTCTCGCGGTATAATTTCCCGCGAGTTTTCGGCCGCGAAAGGAACGAAATGCGTTTGCTGCTGAATTGGTTGTTGAGCGCGATCAGCCTGCTGATCGTGTCGCATTTGGTGCCCGGATTCTACGTGCACGGATTTGCGGCGGCGTTGATCGCCGCGGTGGTGATTGGGCTGATCAATGCCACGCTGGGGTTCTTTCTGAAACTCATCACCTTGCCTTTGACCGTGGTGACGCTGGGAATCTTCTGGTGGGTCATCAATGCGTTGATGCTGATGTTTGCCTCGACCCTGCTGCGCCCTGATTTCGTGATCCACGGCTTCTGGCCGGCATTTTGGGGAGCCATTGTGCTGGCGCTGATCAACATGGTGCTGAAGTCGCTGACGCGCGAAGCCGATCGAGGATAGCCGTCGAGTCTCTGCCGCAAATGATTTCGGGCAGATCGACCCGCTGCGCGCAAAATCAAAGGCCGCCATCGCTGGCGGCCTTGGCAATTTCAATGCAATTGCCCTAGTTGTTTTCGCTGCTGGCGCGCTTCCACGACATGAACTCGCCAATGGTCGAGCCCGTGCCGGAAGAGGTGGCCGCCGGAGCTTTGTAGGTCTCGACCTCGCGGCGCGTGGCTTCTACGCCACCCACGGCACGAATGCTGAGTCCCACTTTCTTTTCGGTAGGGTTCATCTTAATGATCTTGAATTCGAACTCCTGGCCGGATTCCAGCTTGATGGGCTGGCCCTGCGGGTCCGCCGCTTCCGAGTTGTGGCACAGGCCTTCGATGCCATCGGCAATCTCGACAAACGCGCCGAAGCTGGCCAGGCGCAGCACCTTGCCGTGGATGACATCGCCCACGTGATGCTGCTCGAAGAAGGTGTCCCAGACATCGGGCTGAAGCTGCTTCACGCCCAGTGACAGGCGGCGCTGGTCGGGTTCAATGGCCAGTACGATGGCCTTCACCTTGTCGCCCTTCTTCAGCACTTCGGAAGGATGCTTCACGCGCTTGGTCCAACTCAGGTTGCTGACGTGGACCAGTCCGTCGATTCCGTCTTCGATTTCGATGAACGCGCCGAAGTCGGTCAAGTTGCGGACTTTGCCTTCCACCACCGCGCCCACCGGGAACTTCTCGTGCAGACTTTCCCAGGGATTCGATTCCAGTTGCTTCAGACCCAGGCTGATGCGGCGTTCCTGCGGATTGACGTTCAGCACGACGGCCTCAACCTGGTCGTTAACGTTGACCAGCTTGGAGGGATGCTTCATGCGCTTGGACCAGGTCATCTCGCTGACGTGCACCAGCCCTTCGATGCCCTGTTCCAGTTCGACGAACGCGCCGTAGTCGGTCACGCTGATGACCCGGCCGTGCACATGCGCGCCGATGGGATAGCGCTCGGCGGCGTCCAGCCAGGGATCGGGCGTGAGCTGCTTGAAGCCCAGCGACACGCGCTGCTTTTCGCGGTCGAACTTCAGTACCTTCACCTGGATCTGGTCGCCCACCTGCACCAGGTCACGCGGGTGGGTCAGGCGGCCCCAGGACATATCGGTGATGTGCAGCAGTCCGTCAATGCCGCCCAGATCGACGAAGGCGCCGTAGTCGGTCAGGTTCTTGACCGTGCCGGTAAGAATGCCGTCTTCGTGCAACTGGTCCAGGGTCTTGGTGCGCTTCTCCGACTGCTCTTCTTCCAGCAACTGTTTGCGGGAGGCGACTATGTTGCCGCGCTTCTTGTTCAGCTTGATGATGCGGACCTCGATCTCATGGCCCTTCAAGCCGTCGAGGTTACGCACCGGGCGCAGATCAACCTGCGAACCCGGGAGGAAGGCGCGAGCGCCCAGAATATCGACGGTCAGGCCTCCCTTGATGCGATCGATGACGCGCGCCGTGACCGAAGCCTTGTCGGTGTAGGCCTTCTCAATCTCGTCCCAGGCGTGCAAACGCTGCGCCTTCTCGTGCGAGAGGTGGATGTAGCCTTCTTCGGTGTGGCCGGGCTCGCGCATGACCGCGATCTCGTCGCCGCGTTTCACCGTGACATTGCCTTCGGAGTCGGTAAATTCCGCGACCTGCACCACGCCCTCGGATTTGTAGCCAATGTCCACGACCACATACTGCGCCGTGACCTTCAGCACCGTGCCGGTAACGATCTGCTCTTCGTTCAGCGCGGCTTCGGTCTGGGCCTGTTCCTGCTCGAAGGTTTCCAGGGCGGAAGCGAAATCTTCCATCGACGGTTCTTTTTCGGAGCGAGGAGCGGCGGCAGCGGTCCGCTCGACAGGCTGAGGATTGGGCTCGGAGGCGGGCTCGATGTGAGGCTGCTCGGCAATCGGGCTGGGCTCAGACGCTTGCTCTATGTGAGCCTGCTCGGAAGGAGCGCTGGGCTCCGTTGCCGGCTGGGTTTGCGGCTGCTCAGGAGCGCCGGAGTCTACGGTTTGGGTGGTCGGGGCGTTGGGGACTTCGTCGAAAGACATGTGGTTGCGTNNCGCCAATAGCGGGCTTGGACAACCCAGCGGCCGAATCCCATGCAGCGAGTTTCGCTGCCATGGAACTCTTTGAATATAACAACCGTGCCGAGCAGTGTCAAACTTGTAAGTTCAATACTCGTACTGATTTTACAAGCTTTTTCAGGATAATTAACCTCCCTGTCAAGTTCGCCGGACACCCGCCGTTGTGACAGCGATGCGTGGACGGCTCGGGGACTCTGATTAAGTCAAGTTCCTGAAGGGGACGGCCTGCAGAGACGGTGTCGCAACCCAGTTGGCGGTTTGCAAGTGGAACGGATGGCGCAAAATCAGCCGCAGGGCGACGGCACCGGGTAGTGCGGCGCTTCAGCGCCGCCTCAAGGAGCCGACGAGATCTCGGCCTTTAGGACTGGGGTACGTGGTTCGATATCGCTAATGTGTGCGTGCTTAGCAGTTTTCTCGAAGCGAGGTACCTCAGCGGCTAAAGCCGGTTCTCATAGATCACTGCTTAACGCGGGCCTGAAGGCCCGCACTACCCGAGCAGATTTCAGACTTTTTCCGCAGCCTGTTTAGCCGCTGACGAGGCTTCGCCGCGACTTGATCGGAGTTTTCTTAGGGGATGCTGCGACGGTTTGGTACTCTGCTCATGATATGGATTATCTGTGGACCCCGTGGCGTTACACCTACGTCACTGCCGGCGAGGCGACGGCTTGCGTCTTCTGCGAATTGCTGCGCGCCGGCGACGACCCGAAGTCGCTGATTGTGTACCGTGGCCAGCACAATTTCATCATCCTGAATGCCTTCCCCTACACCTCGGGCCACGCCATGGTCGTGCCCTACGAGCATCTCAACCGCTTGCATAAGCTACCGCTCCCGGCTGCAACCGAAATGATGGCCTTGTCGCAGCGGCTGGAAACCGCGCTCATCGAACTGTATCGCCCGGATGGAGTGAATGTGGGAATGAACATTGGCAAAGCCGCGGGCGCCGGCATCGCCGAGCACATCCACATGCACGTGCTACCGCGCTGGGTCGCCGACGCCAACTTCATGACCGTAATCGGCGAGACCCGCGTGCTGCCGGAGTCGCTGGCAACCACCTACCAGCGGCTGAAGTCAAAGTTCTAGGCGGCTGCTGAAAAACTCGACCTCGACTGCATTTGAAGGGGCGCACCTTTAGGTGCGCCGTCATAAACCCTTTATATTTGTCATCCCGAACCGACTTTAGTCGGTGAGGGATCTGCGGTTTCGAGTTTTTCAGCAGCCTCTGAAAGGCGTGCTCCACCCGTCGCCAATACACCGGCGCAGATTTACATCCGAGCCCCTTCACCGGGGCCCCCAACAAGCGCCGCTTTCGCGCTTGTTGGGGTGGTTGAGGGGCACCACATCAACCGGTAGCTACGGCGCGAAGTAGCTGGAGATGTCGAGGATCAGTTGCGTGAGCCCATTCGCGAAGGCATCAACTTGTCCGTTGTTGGTGGGCACGATCGCCATGTTGTTGCTGAGCGATCCATCCGCGGCATTCAGCGTCGAAACCACCGGCTGGTTCTCCCCGTCGGGCCACAGCGTCAGGTAGCCCAGGCTGCCTGAGGGGACGACCGTTGCATTGAAGACATACGCCTGCGCCGTGGCGGGCGGTCCACACGGGCTATCCACCACATCCACTGGAGGACTCAGGGTTCCGCTGAAGGGCAGGCCGCTGCCAACATGGCGGGTGTCGATGACCCGGCACGGCGCCACCGGATACAGTGACAGCCCACCCTGACCCGCGGGCGCGAAGTAGCCGTCGATATCAATCACCAATTGCGTATTGTCGGTCGAATACACGGAGATGTCTCCGCCAGTGCCGGCGGGCACAATGGCCGCATTCGCCACGATGGTTCCCGTCTGGTCATTCAGGGTGGAAACCACCGGCTGGGTCTGGCCCGTCGGCCACACCGACAGGTAGCCCACGGAATGACCTCCGGGCACTACGGTGAAATTAAACGAATACGCCGCCGGGTTGACTCCGGTGGGAATGCACGTGTTATTCAGCACCGGGAAGGCGCGCGGCTGTCCGCCCACCAACGACGGCGGACCCAGACCCGGCGGATAGGTATCGTGACGCGTGTCAGCCACGCGGCAGGGCGGCAGCGGATAGAACGCCAGCGTCGAACCCGATACCGGCTCGAAATAGCCATTGATGTCGAGGATCACGTCCGTCGTATCCGTCGCATATATGCTGACTGCACCTTGATCACCAGCGGGCACAATCGCAGCATTTGCCTTGATGCGACCATCAGAAGAATTCATGGTGGACACGATGGGCCGCCCTTCTCCCGTCGGCCAAATCGTCAAGTAGCCCAGTGGCCCATACGGCACCACCGTCACATTGAGCGAGTAGGCAATCGCGCTCTCCGGAATATTGCAACGGAACGGCCCGCCCCCGCTAATGAAAAAGCGTTCCGCGGTCCCCCCCTGAATAGTAATCCCCCCTTGGCCCCCTCCTCGGGTGTCCACCACTCGGCAAGGCGTTACGTTCACGAATTGCAGCGGCACTGGTAGGGGATTAACGATCTGATAGGTTAGGCCGATGCTGGGATCGTAATTGCTATCGCCTGAATACGTCGCCGTAGTGGCGTCGGCGCCGACGGCCAGCGCGGAGGTCACGCATGTCGCGTTCCCCGATGAGAGGGGTACTGCCGTGCAGCCCGAGATGGCCGCCCCGTTCGAACTAAAGTTGACTGTGCCGGTCGGCATGGGCGGTCCAGGCGGCCCGACGGTTGCAGTGATCGTCACCTGCTGGCCGAAGGTGGAAGGGTTCGGTGTAGTCGCTACAGTAGTCGTGCTGTTGGTAACGGCTTCACACTGGTTTCGCATGCAGGAGACGCCGGGACCGAACCCGACGGAAAGGAGGGTCGAGGTTTCAGGCAGTTGTGTGACGTTGCCGCTCTGGGCATCCACAAAGGCGTAGCGCGTGAGCCGTGCATTCGCGTCGGCAACTGCCACCACGAATCCATTGCGACCCGGGAACGCGGCAAGCCGGAACGATCTGCCGCCCTGGATAGTCGCGCGGTGCAGTTCAACCATATGGACAACATCAACGAGCACGACCGTGCCGTTAGTCTCATCAAGAATGGCTGCAATGCTCGTTCCAAGCAGAGCGAGCTGGAAGCCGTTGCTGGCTCCCGTGGGAAGATTCAGGTTCGGCGTCACATTGACCGAAGTCATCTGTGGGACGTTGTATGCGCGGAGCGTTGAAGTGCCTCGGGCATAGACGTATGCCATTTCCTGATTGCCTGCCGCGGTTGCCATCGCAACGTTGTGCGGATCGGAATCGGTAGCTGCAGATACGACGGTGCCCTCTACAACGGTGATGTCGGGATCGCAGTCAAGCGTTACGTAGGTTGCCTGCACGACGCAAGCCATGCCGTTATCGGCTGCAATTGCGACGCCTTGCGGAGGATTGTAATTCCCGTTTGCTCCGCTTACCAGGTTGCCGTTTTCGTCGAAGGCGCCGATTAAGCCGGTGTTGTAGGAAGTCATCGTGATATAATCGGTTTTCGGGTCAAGCGCCATCGCCATGGTATTGGTGCCGGCGTTACAGCCTCCATCGGGGGTCATATCCGACTTGAATTTGTGGATAATACCTCTGCCACTCTCCAAGTTGAACAGTTCTCCTGAGGGAGCCACGGCAAGGTCGTTCTGGTTGCCCACGAAGGCCATGCTGACCGTATTCGACGGCGGTGACGTGAACAAGAAATCGCACCACCCCGGATTCCAATCAGGCGTATCAAATCCCATCGCCAGGTAGAACTGGTTCGGGTCGATGCCCGGAGGAAGGGTAAACGGTCCAAGGCAATCCAGCGCCTCGTAACCGCCTTCAAACCCGCTGCCGTTCACCTGAACAGCCACGGCTTGCGTGTTGTCCAGATAGAGATATTGCGGGTCTACCGAGGTAATCGAGAGCGTCTGCGGGTCTACAGCGGTGGTGGTCCCCTGCGATGCGGTTCTGGCTTGAATCGCTGACGAGTGGGGAAATGCGCCATCAGAATAGTCGACGTCCATCGGCATCCGTCGGGTGGTTGTTATCGTTTGGGCTGGCGAGGCAAGGGAGAGTCCGGCACAAAATAAGCCAACGAGCAAAAGTAATTTCGGCACATTCATTGGTCTGAACAGGAGACGAGAGAACGGTGGCATGGATTCCCTCCCACATGGAGCTACCCGGGCGTCCGAGTATGACAGCGCGAGGCAGATTCCAATCCGCTAAATTGGGAAAATCGTACGGTCATGCCCATTTCGGGAATGCGGCGTACAGAACAGGGAAAGGGAGCCGGCCGCTGACAGGGGTCGTCGGGCTTATCTTGCGGGCTGGGGCCGGCCTCTCACTTGGCCTTCATCACCTCGAGAATGCGGTGGAAATCCTCCAGCGACGAGTACTCGATCAGGATCTTGCCTTTGCCGTTGCGGTCGGTAATGGCGACCCGGACGCCCGGTGCCCGTTGCAGCTCTTGCTCGGGCGGGTGCCCCAGCCCTTCCCTAGAAAATTCTATTGTCTAGGTCCCTTCTTCGACCTCTTCAACTGGGGTGCCCCACCCTTGTCGCCCGGCTTTGGCGACAGGGTGGGCACGATCTTCACCGAGGCGCTAATCCGCCCAGCCAACTATGGCGCGAAGTAGCTGGAGATGTCGAGGATCAGTTGCGTGAGCCCCGACGCATAGGCATCGACCTTTCCGTTGTGGGTGGGTACGATGGCCATGTTGTTGGTGATCGATCCGTCTGCGGCGTTCAGCGTGGAAACCAGCGGCTGGTTTCCGCCGTCCGGCCACAGCGTCAGGTAGCCCAAGCTTACCGGCGGAATCACCGTTGCATAGAACACATATGCATGCGCAGTGGCCGGCGGTCCGCAAAAACTGTCAGTCACATCCACCGGAGGACTCAGGATCCCGATGAAAGGCTGGCCGCTGCCCACGTGACGGGTGTCTATGACCCGGCACGGCGCCACCGCATACAGCGACAGCCCGCCCGCGCCCGCAGGCGCGAAGTAGCCGTTGATGTCGATGATCAAGTCGGTGTTATCGGTGGGGTAAACCGAGACCTTGCCGTCGGTACCGGCGGGCACAATTGCCGCATTGGCGATGACGCGTCCGAGGACGTCGTTCAACGTGGAAACCGTGGGCTGGGCTTCACCCGTGGGCCAGACCGACAGATACCCCAGTGTGCCGTGGGGCACGACGGTGACGTTCAGCGAGTACGCGGCCACGCCGCTGGGGGGAATGTTGCAGGTCGTGGTGGCGTTCAGGATGGGGAATTGCCGTTCCTGGCCGCCCGTCAGCGACGGCGGTCCCAGGCCCGGCGGATAAGTGCTGTAGCGCGTGTCGGCGACGCGACAGGGAGTCAGCGGATAAAACGCCAGCGTGGAACCCGATACCGGCGCAAAGTAGCCGTCGATGTCGAGGGCCACGTTGGTCGTGTCGGTGACGTACACACTGACCTCTCCGCTGCTGCCCGCGGGCACGATGGCAGCGTTGGCCTTGACGCGGCCATCCGCAGAGTTCAGGGTGGAAACCACCGGCCGGCCTTCGCCGGTAGGCCAGATGGTTAAGTACCCCAGCGGCCCTGAAGGAACCACGGTGACATTCAGCGAATACGCAGCCGCAGTGGCGGGAATGTTGCAGCCGCCCGCCTGCTGAATGGGGAAGCTCTGGAAGGTGCCGCCCGGAATGGGGCCGCTGCCGCCATGCTGTGGCCGCGTGTCCACCACGCGGCAGGGCGTGACGGCGACAAACTGCACAGGCGATGGAATCGGATTAACCAGTTGCGAGAGCGTGCCGCTGCTGCCGGAATAATTGGAGTCGCCGGAGTAGGTTGCTACGATCGCATCCGTGCCCACAGCCAGTGTCGAGGTGGTGCAGACCGCGGTAAGCGAGGTCAGCGGCACTGCGGTGCAGCCGGAAATCGCGACGGCGTTCGAGGTGAAGCTCACCGTCCCGGTCGGCGCGGGCGGCCCGGAGGGGCTCACGGTTGCGGTAAGCGTGACTAGCTGTCCCACTTCCGAGGGATTAGGAGTACTCGTCACGACGGTTGTTGTGGAAGGCAGTGGCGTCAACTTGAAGACCGTGCCGAGATTGTCGGCGCCGCCGGCGATGGTAGTTCCGTAGAAGTTTCCATGGGAGTCTTGCACCAAACCGCCCTGCGGACTGGCGCCATCAGCGCAGCCAGTTTGAGCACAAAAGCTGTAAAGCGTAGTCAGCGAGCCGCCGGGGGTGATAGCGAAGATCGTGCCCTGGCCGTTCGCCGCGCCGGCGCTGGTGGTTCCGTAGAAGTTCCCATCGGTGGCTTGCATCAGCGCTGCTCTAGGATAGGCGCCGTCGGTGCAGCCGGTTTGAGAGCAAAAGCTGTAAAGCACGGTCAGCGTGCCGCTGGGAGTGATTTTGAAGACTTCGCCAACGTTGTGAGCACCACCGCCATTGACGGTTGTCCCGTAGAAGTTCCCGTCGCGGCCTTGCACCAGCCCTGCCTGAACATTGTAGCCGTCAGTGCCGCTGAAGCTATGCAGGGTGGTCAGTGAGCCGCCGGGTGTCATCTTGAAGACCGTGCCACAGCCACCGCCACAGTAGCTGCTAGTTCCCCCGCTGAACGTTGTTCCGTAGAAGTTCCCGTCGGTGGCTAGCACCAGGCCCGCCTGAGGGTTGTTGCCGTCTGTGCCGTCGAAGGTGTGCAGGGTGGTCAACGTGCCGCTGGGGGTGACTTTGAAGACCGTGCCATTGGTGTAGCTGCGCGGGGTTGTCCCATAGAAGTTCCCGTCGCGGCCTTGCACGAGTCCGGCCACCGAGGCGACAGAGTCCAGCACCGTTAACGTGCCGCTGGGAGTCATTTTGAAGATCGCGCCAGAGCCTCCGCTGTCTCCCTCACCCTGGTTTGTCCCGTAGAAGTTCCCGTCACTGCCTTGCACCACGGGGGACACCGGAAACGCGCCGTCACTGTAGACGAAGGTGTGTAGCGTGGTCAGCGTGCCGCTGTGGGTAATTTTGAAAACGGTGCCACAGGGATTAAAGCCGCCCTCGCAGCCGCTAATGGGCCCGCCATACTCGGTTGTCCCGTAGAGGTTCCCGTCGCTGGCTTGGATGAGGGACGCAGCGGGAGCGGCACCGTTGGTACCGTCAAAACTTACCAGAGTGGTGAGGGTCTGTGCGGACGAATTGACCGCCATCAGCGCGCAAAACAAACAGACGGCACAAACCATCTTCCACAAGCTAGATTTCTTCATACTGCCCCCTATTAGGCTTAGACCGGGTACAAGACTGACAGCCCTCCAGTGCGCCGTTGCTTGATTGGAGACCCGGCGAAGAAGAATGGGCCGGGGTTTCCATCAGGAGGAGCGGGCGGCGTGAGGTCTGCATGGAGTTCCTCCAGGCGGATACGAGGCACGTTGCCGCACACGAGTAACAGTACTTAATAACTGCCAGCTGCCCCGTTTGTCCGTGAACCGCGTCACCGCTTGCGGTGACACAGTCGGGGAAGGAGCGCTTGGTTGGGTCGTGAGCGACCGAACCCACTGCATGATTGCCTCCCGATCTCAATCCGCTTCTTGCGACGGTGTGACGTCTGACAAGAAACCAAATACTCGGCACTTATGAATTGGGGATGCAGCCGGGTATCTGAGAAATTCGGCGAAGCTGAATGCGCTAACAGCCGATATTCCCCCTGCCACGATCGACCGTGAGTAACGGGGGTCACGGTGCGGCGTACAGAAACAGGGAGAGGAGCTGGGCCGCCGACAGCGGTCGTCGGACTTATCTTCGGGCGGGTTGGGGCCAGCCCATCATTTCGCCTTCATGACTTCGAGGATGCGGTCGAAACCCTCCAGCGACGAGTACTCGATCAGGATTTTGCCTTTGCCATTGCGGTCGGTAATGGCGACCCGCACCCCAGTGCCCGTTGCAGCTCTTGCTCGGGCGGGTGGCCCAGCCTTTCTCTGGAAATTTCTATTGCCTAGGTCACTTCTTCGGCCTCTTCATCTGGCGTGCTCCGCGGCTTTGGCGACAGGGTGGGAGATCGGGCGAGAAGCGTGCTTGCGTGGTATAACTGCGGAAGAGTGAACACCGCAATTCAAATGACGCCCGGCATGGCTGCGGGCGTCACTAACATGATCCGGACGATGCGGGATTTGCTAACAGCGTGACCTACGCGCGGAGATGAACGATGGGCGATCAAGAGGACTTAAAGGAACTCAGGAACAGGCTGCATGAGGGGGCGGTCAAGAAAGAGCACGAGTTCAGTGAACGGCAGAGGTACGCGATGCGCCGTAACATGATGTTCCTGCTGATATTCGCTCTCCTCATACTGGGGTTCGTATTTTTCAAATGGTTTACTCCCGCCGGGTAGTAGCCGGGTAGTAAATGACTGTCAGCAACACGGAATTAGATCAGTGCCGTCATCCGTCCCGCTCATCGCCCTTCCCTGGGCGTGTTAAACTTGCTGGTTTGCCCACCGCTTCTTATTCATACTGGGCTGACGTAACGCGGGTGCCCGTCCCTTTTCGCACGGGTGCCCCACCCTTGTCCGCTGAGTGCCCCATCCTTTCGCCTGTCTTTGGCGAAAGGGTGGGAGACTGCGGATAGGGTGGGAATCGAGTCCAAGAGCCATCCTCATGCCGAATACCATGCTTGCCGTCGTTAAGCCCACGTCTGCACCGGGCATAGAAATCCGCGAAGTTCCCAAGCCGCAATTTGGCCTGACCGAGGTGCTGGTCAAGGTCAAAATGGCGTCCATCTGCGGCACCGACCTGCACATTTACCAATGGGACCAGTGGGCGCAGCGCCGCATTCATCCCCCGCTGATTCCCGGCCACGAGTTCTGTGGCACGGTCGAGGCCGTGGGCGACGAAGTGACCAGCGTCAAGCCCGGCGACTTCGTCTCCGCCGAAATGCATGTGGCCTGTGGCAAGTGCCTGCAATGCCGCACCGGCGAGGCGCACATCTGCCAGCACGTGAAGATCATCGGCGTGGACGCCAACGGCGCCTTCGCCGAGTACGTCGTCATCCCCGAGTCCAACATCTGGAAGCTCGATCCTTCCATCCTGCCGGAGTACGCCTCCATCCTCGATCCGCTCGGCAACGCGGTGCACACCGTGCTGGCCGGCGACATTGCCGCCAAGAGCGTGGCCATCACCGGTTGCGGCCCCATCGGGCTGTTCTCCATCGCGGTGGCGCGCGCTTGCGGAGCTACCCAGATTTTCGCGCTGGAAGTGAACGAGCATCGCCGCAAGATCGCCCAGCAGATGAAGCCCGACTTCGTCCTCGATCCCACCAAGGACGACGTGTACCAGATCGTGATGGACAACACCGGCGGCACCGGCGTGGATGTCGTGCTGGAGATGGCTGGGCGCACCGAATCCATCCGAACAGGATTCAAAATCCTGCGTCTCGGTGGCCGCATGTCCCTGCTCGGAATTCCCTCCAAGCCAGTCGAACTCAACCTCGCCGAAGAAGTCATTTTCAAAGGCGCAACCGTGCAAGGCATCAACGGACGCCGCATGTACCAGACGTGGTATCAGATGACTGCGCTGCTGAAGGCCGGCAAACTCGACCTGCATCCCGTCATCACCGACCGCATCGCGATGAAGGACTTCGCGTCAGGCATGGAGCGCCTGAAGACCGGCGAAGCCAGCAAGATCCTGGTCTATCCCAACGGGACGCGGTAGCGATCGGCAATGAACGACCAGCATTTCGCGCAAAATCCACCCCACGCTAAACCGGCAACTCGTTTATAATGTCTGTACATATTGTGCATATTTGAGAAACGCCCGTCGATTGAGGAATGCCGATGGTTTTTGAGTGGGACGAGGGCAAGAGACAGGCGAACCTCGCAAAGCACTACATCGATTTTCAGGATGCCAAACGGGTTTTTGACGGGCCGGTGTTCGAGAGAATTGAGAGCCGTCACGGTGAAGACCGCATATTCGCTATCGGTGTCATGGAGGACATTGAAATCGTAGTGGTCTATGTGATGCGCGGCAAACGGCGGCGAATTATTTCAGCAAGGAGGGCACGTCGCGATGAAAGGAAAGACTACGCAAACCACCTCGGGCGCGCGGAGCAGGGGTAGGACTGACTTTAAACGCTTGCGCCAGATGCGTGATGGGGATATCGACTACTCCGATATTCCCAGGCTGGGCAAATCTTTCTGGACGACCGCGAAGCTCGCCATGCCGGAGCCCAAAGACCGCCTGACCATCCGGATTGATCATGATGTTGTGGAATGGCTCAAGAAAAAGGGCAGCGGCTACCAGACCCGTATTAACGCCATCTTGCGCTCCTATATGAGGGCACAATCGGACGAACGCACGGACCGCTGGACGTAAATAGGCGTCAGGCCGTAACCTGGCTCTGTCAGACGCGCGACGGCTTCCGCCGATGCCGGTTTCGTTCGTCTATGAGTGTTCTTCATAAAGACCAGCGCCGCCTCAGAACGCGCCGCCACCGCCGCCGCCGAAGCCGCCGCCGCTGAAGCCTCCACCACCGCCGCCCCATCCTGAGCCGCCGCTGCTGGCGCGCGGCGCGGTCACGAACGCCTGGTGCGCATCCATCGCCATGGCGTGCATGGAGGCGGCGAAGAAGATGGGATTGAAGCCCACATAGGGCGTCGGTCCCACGTACCAGGTGGGCTGGTTCTGGGTGATTCCCTGGAAGGCCTTGGCCCAGCGGTTCTCGATGCCCAGCGCCATGGCATACGGCAGGACCTTCTCGAAGGTATCGGGCGGCATGCGCTTCAAGCGGTCGGCGTCCACGCGGTTGATGAACTCCTGGAAGCCGAGGATTTCAACTTTGGTGCGCACCCCCTTCAACGACTTCGCGGTCATGATGCGCGCGAACAGGAATACGATGATCACCGCGAGTATTCCCGCGGCAATCAGCAGCCCCGGCGAATCCAGCATGGGGCCCCAGCCCAGCACCTGCGCCAGCACGAAGGGCGCTGCGGTAAACAGGATTCCGGCCAGCACGTAGGCGTGCGCCGAGTCGGGATCGACCGAGTACATGCCCTTGCTCTTCAGCTCCGCGAGAATGTCTGCCTTGATGGTGGGGATGGCGACGTAGAACTGGTTCTTCAGGTCCGACAGCCGCACCTGCGTGGCCCCGCCGGTGAACATGTGGTTCAGCATCACGCGCTCGTGGGGTTGGAGCGAACTCCAGGTGTCAGGTGGTTTCAGCGAGTGGAAAGTGTAATCGCGATGGCTGAACAGCAGCACCTTCGACTCGGTCTCCTCAATCTTGAGATAGCCCTTCACCGCCAGGTCCACCATGGTGCAGGTAATGTCGCGAGGATGGACTGCGTCGTCGATCAGGCTGCCGACTTCGGCGGGGGTCATGTCCTTCGGCGGCTCGTACATGGGGGCCACCGAAATGTCGGGCTTGGGATCGCGGCCCTTCGTCCACCAGAAGACGAACATCACGATCAACGCCCACAGCGGCAGCAGCACGATCGGATTGCTGCGCAGAAACAACATCGCCACGGTCCACTTGCTGGGCTGCGTCAGCACGCCTTTGCTGATGTACACGTCGGCGGTCAGCCCGCCCCGCATGGAGAGCGGGTTGTTGGTCTCGATCACCACCGTGTTGCCGCGGACTTCGGCGGCAGCGTCCTGCCCCTGCGATCCGTATTCGCCGGTGAAGGCCTGCGCGCGCAGGTTGTTGGCGGCATTCGCCGGGAAGGTGATAAAAGCCGCGGCGCTGTCAATCGGCACCGGCCAGTCGTTGCCGGTCACGTTCCAGTACAGCTCGTCGTGATCGTCGAACCAGCGCACCGCATTGATCACCTTGTAGCTGATGATCACGCTGCGCGTGGTGTCCACCGCATCGGGAATGTAGATCTTGAGATGGCGGCTGC
>PLYW01000243.1 GCA_003151875.1 Acidobacteriaceae bacterium | reverse complement strand
ATGAATACGGTCAGCACCACCGATACCAGGAGGCCGCCGATGATGGAGCGCGCCAACGGAGCGTACTGCTCGCTCCCGGCCTCTAGCGCCAGGGCCATGGGAATCAGGCCCAGAAGGGTCGCCAGAGAAGTCATGAGGATTGGGCGCAGACGAACTCGGCAAGCCAGGGCGACGGCGTCGCGGATCGGCATGCCGCCCTCACGGTACTTGCGAGCCACGTCCACGATCAAGATGCTGTTCGACACCACGATACCGGTCATCATCAGCACCCCCATCAGCGACATGACATTCAGTGTGGTTCCGGTAAGGAGCAGGATAAGAATCACGCCGGTGATCGCTGGCGGAATGGCAAGCAGAATGATCAAGGGATCGATGAAGGAGGCGAACTGGGCCATCAGAATCAGGTACACCAGGACAATCGAGAGCACCAGGCCGAGACCGAAACTCTTGAAGGACTGCCTCATTCCCTCGACCGAGCCGCGCACATTTACCCGCACACCCTCGGGCAGCTTGGTGCGCGCAATGATGTCGTCCACTTTGGAAGCCACCGAACCCAGATCTTCGCCGGAAGGCGCTACATAAAGGTCAATCACCCGCTGCAATTGATAGTGATCGACTTCGGTGGGAGAGTTGATGGTGGTGATATCGGTCACCGCGCCCAGTTGCGTAGTGTCCGTTCCATTGGCAGAGCGCAGCGGGATTTGTTTCAGGTCATACAGAGAATGGATCTGCGTGTCGGGATATTGCACGGTCAACATATAGTCGTTGCCGGTCTTCGGGTCGACCCAGTAGCTGGGCGCGATCATTTGATTCGAAGTAAGCGCCGTAATTACGTTGTCCACCACTTCTTTGGAGGAAAGCCCGAGCCGCGATGCCATCTCGCGATTGATGTCGAGCCGCAAGGCGGGATAGTCAAGGTCTTGGGGGACCAGCACGTCGCTGACCCCTTTCAATGCCTGTATCTGTTGCCGCAGCGTCTGGGCGGTGCGGTAAGTCTCCTGCTGATGGCTCCCGCTCACCTGGATATCAATCGGCGCTGGTAGTCCCAGGTTAATGACCGCGTCCACCAACCCGCCGGACTGAAAGTAGCTGGTGAGTTCAGGCATGTCCTCCAGCAGTTTTCGCCGCACCCGATCCATGTACTGGTAACTGCCCACCCGGTGCCCTTCCTTCAGGCTCACTTGTATGGTCGCGGTGTGCTGCCCGGAGTTGCTGGTGTACATGGAGGAGAAGCCCGGCGTTACGCCGATGTTGGAGAGCACCATTCCCAGGTCCCGCGGCGCCACCACTTGGCGAATATCCTGTTCCGCTCTCCGCATGTATTGGTCGGTCAGTTCCAGACGCGTACCCGACGGTGCTTTCAGGTTGATCATGAACTGCCCAGGATCGGTGCGAGGGAAGAAGGACACACCGAGCAGCGGATAGAGCGCCAGGCTAAAAAGGAAAATCCCCAGGACGCCCACGACCGTCGCCAGGGGCCGCACTAGAGTCTTTCCCACCGCGACGTCATACCTCATTAACATCTGGTTGTACTTGCGGTTGAATCGCGTGACGAAACGGCCGAAGGCCGACCCGGAGGAGTGGTGCGCCGCGGCACCATGGCCCGACTTGATGAACCGGGCGCAGAACAGCGGGACGACCGTCATGGCCACCGCATAGGAAGCAAAGAGTGAAAATACAACGGCCAGCGCCAGGGCGGTAAACAGGAAACGGCTGACCCCGTAAAGGAAAATCACGGGGAAGAAGACAATTGCGGTGGTGAACGTGGCGGCCAGCACCGGCATGGCCATTTCCTGTCCGCCCTTCTCGGCTGCCTGTTCCACCGGTTCCCCATTCTCGAGGTGACGGAAGATGTTCTCCAACACGACTACCGAGTTGTCGATCAAACGCGAGAAAACCAGTGCCAGGCCGCCCAAGACCATGGTGTTGATGGTGCCACCACCCAGGTTGATCGCCAGCAATGCCGCCAGCGCCGACAACGGAATCGATAGCATCACCGCAACCGTGCCGCGAACACTGCCCAGAAATACCAGGATCATGAGTGCCGTGAGCACCAGTCCAATGCCGCCTTCGTTGCCCAGGTTCCGGATCGCCGTCTTCACATATACCGACTGATCGAAGACCACTTTCGCGACCAGGTTTTTCGGGACGTCCACCAGGTCTTTAATCGCGCTCTTAATGCCGTTCACGATGGCAATGGTGTTGCTATCACCGCCTTGCTTGAGTACCGGCAGATACACAGACTTCTGCCCATCCACGCGCACGATACTGGTTTGAATCTGCGCCGCATCCATGGCGTAGCCGACATCGGCCACCAGGACGGAGGCATTGCCGACCGTTTTCAGCGGCAAGCGGTTGATCTCATCCGGGCTCGGAAGCTGGCTGTTGGTGTAGAGGTTATAGTCCTTGGCGCCGATCCGCACGTCACCGGCAGGCAGAATCATGTTGGACTGGTTCACCGTGCGCACCACGTCCATCACACTCAATTGATTTGCCTGCAGCTTTACCGGATCGACATAGACCTGGATCTGGCGATACTTTCCTCCGAACGGCTGGGGCACGGATGCTCCCGGAACGTTCGCCACCTGGTTACGCACGTTGTACTGACCGAGGTCGCGCAGTTGGGTTTCCGTCAGCCCCTGTCCCTTCAATGTAATCAGACAGACCGGCAAGCTTGAGGCATCGAACTTCAACACCACCGGCGGCAAGGTGCCGGGCGGCAGCTTGCGCAAATCCGCCATCGCGAGGTTGGAAATTTCGCTTACCGCTGCATCGGGATCGGTGCCCGGCTGAAAGTAGATCTTGATCAAGCTCACGCCTGGCAAGGAGCGCGATTCGATGTGATCAATGCCGCTCCCCAGCGTGAAAAAGCGTTCGAAACGCCCCGTGATGTCGGTCTCGATCTGCTCTGGGGGCATGCCCGAGTAAAACGTTGCGACCACTACGACCGGAATGTTGATTGCCGGAAACAGATCGACCGGCATGCGTGCCACCATGGTGACGCCCACCACGGTGATGACCAGACACATCATGATGATGAAGAAGGGATACCTTATGGCAAAGCCGGACATTACTGGGTGCCTCCCGCTTCGCTGCTGCCTGCTTCGAACTTCATCAACTTGGGCTCGACCAGCTGCCCGGCGTGAAACGAATCGAAGTTAGCCACAATGACCCGTTCGCCTGCGGACAAGCCCCCAAGTACTTCGGCTCGATTCGGGTCTTCCATCCCGGTCTGAATTTCTCGCGGCTGAACGCGATTTTGCTGATCGACCACCAACACTTGAGATTTGCCGTCGTGCTGCTGGATCGCCTGCAGCGGGATGGTCAGGACGTTGGCATGGCTTTGCACGTCCAGCACCACATCGGCGTACATTCCCGGCTGGAGTTTGTACTTCTCATTGGGAACGTCGATTTCGACCTGCATGGTGCGGGTAGTACGGTCGAGCGAATCGGTGAAGCGCGTCACCTTGCCGGTAAAATGCTCGCCCGTAGCCTTCACGGTCACATTGGCCGTCTCGCCTTGGTGCACGGCTGCGGCCAGCGATTCCGGCACCGGTATGCGCAGACGCAAGATATTTACTTGCGCCAGCTTTACCACCGGCTGCGCATTACTGGCCGATGTGCCCGCCTGCACCAGCGCGCCCGTGTCGGCATAGCGCCAGGTGACCACGCCATCGAACGGCGCCGTGATGCGTGTGTAGTCCGACATTGCCGATACCTGGCTATTGTTGGCTTGGGAAACTTCCAGTTGCTGTCTCGCGGCGGCCAGTGCCGACTTTGCTGCCTCGACCTGGGCTGCGGTGGCGCGGTCTTTTGCCTCGGCATCGTCCAACTCCTGCTCCGCAATCAGACCCGGACGCGCCGTCGAGGCCTGCTTCAGACGGAGCGCATTGGAATGCAAGGCCGCGTGGTCGGCTTCGGCACGCGAGACCTCGTTCTGGGCGCGCTGTACCTCTTGCTGGCTGTGCCGCACTCCGGCCCCCGCACCTTGTAACTCCGCCACCAGTTCGGGTACCTCCAACACCGCCAGCACCTGTCCGGTGTGCACGTGATCGCCGATGTCCACGCTAATTTTGCGAATATATCCCGCCACTTTGGCGTGAATCTCGATTTCCTGGTAAGGGAGAAATTCTCCCGCTACGGAGAGCGAGTTGGCGATGTCAGCCCGCTTGGCCTCGGCAACGGCCGCAAATGGTACGTTATCGCCTGACAGCGCGCTGGCTCGGTCCGTTTTTCCATGGGACGAGCTGCCAGCGCGCACCCGCCCGACCTGCCAGACCGCAACGATCAGACAAAACAAAATCGCGCCGAACACAAGCAGCGTGTTTCGACGAATCGTCATGACTTACCTCGAATTCGCTGGAACTTAACTTGCCAACCGGGCATTCACGATTGACGTGCCTACCCAGACCGGGAACCCGATCAAGAATCGGGCTTATTAGAAAGACCTTTGGCTAATTATCGAATCGGAGGGGGGCGAAGACACTGACGCCAGTGCAGCAAACCAAGGCGGACCGGGGCGGGAACACGGAAGACAGCTTGAACGTCAAATTTCCGATGCAGGTACAAATGGTGCAGAAAAAGAATCGCAAAGCAGATCAGCCAGGTGCCAGACGGAGCGGTGGGCTCGACTTCCGCCCTTTGCCCGCTGAGCCACATCTTCGCAGAGGTCGAAGCCGTTGCGTTAACGCCGGGGCCCCCGCCATATACCCCAATTTTTGCGTGAAAGGCAAACAGGAACACCACGGCGGCGGCGAGCGTTATCAACAGCATTCGCCACTTCTCTCTAAAATGTAGTGTTCGAGGACTCACAGACAACCGCACCCCACCACACCATACTAGACGTAAAAACTCACGCCTGGAAAGCGAGTTGCCCTAAGAATCAACTTTTGCTCAATCGCTGTCCGGCGAAATCATTGAATAGAAATGAATTATCGCAATTCGCGGGATTTTGTCAAGGATTCCCCGCAAAATCAATTTTCGCCCCGACCGCAATCAATTGAAAGCTGCAGCGACTAGACTGTTGATAGGCGCATACTGTGGCGCAATCATCCTGATCATACTGAAGGCAATCTTATGGCTGATGTGAACACCAGGAAAGGCGTCATCGGGATCCTGACTGGCGGCGGTGATGTGCCGGGCTTGAATCCGGCCATCCGGGCGGTGACGATCAGGGCCATCCGTGAAGGCTATGAAGTTATCGGCTTGCGGCGTGGCTGGGCCAGTCTCGTGGATATGGTCCGCGAAGAAGATTACGACAACAGCGACAACTTTCAGTTTCTTACTGAAGAAGAGGTCAATCGCTGGGGCCGCACTGGCGGGACCTTCCTGCACACCTCGCGCACCAATCCCGGGCGAGTCAGCCAGGCGAACGTTCCGGCCCACCTGCAAGGTCCTTATGCGGCCCCGGTGAACGATCTCACCGCGGAAGTGCTCAAGAACCTGGACTGGCTGGGGATTGGTAGTCTCATCCCCATTGGCGGCGACGACACGTTGAGTTACGGCGTGCGGCTGCATCGGGAAGGGGTGAAAGTAGTTGCCATCCCCAAGACGATGGACAACGACGTGCCCGGGACCGACTATTGCATCGGCTTCAGCACCTGCGTGACCCGCACCATCGAAATGACGAACCGGCTGCGGACCTCTGCCGGCTCGCACGAACGCCTGCTCGTCCTGGAAGTCTTCGGCCGCTATGCGGGCTTCACGGCCATGTTGCCCACCATGGCCGGAGCAGCCAATCGCTGCGTGATTCCCGAACACAAATTCAACATCGAACGTCTGGCCGAGTTGCTCATGGCTGACCGGCGCAAGAACCCCAGCCGGTATTCCGTGGTGCTCATCTCGGAAGGCGCGACCTTTGAAGGCGGCGAGATGATCTTCTCGCACGACACTACAGACGCTTTCGGCCATAAGAAACTGGGTGGCATTGGCAACCTGGTTTCCGACAAGCTGAAGGAGCTCTCGCCCCGCTACAACAGCGGCAAAGCGGTGGACACCAT
>PLYW01000176.1 GCA_003151875.1 Acidobacteriaceae bacterium | reverse complement strand
GCGTGAACGGTCCCATCGGATAGCCGCAGCCCAGCTTCATGGCTTCGTCGATGTCGGTGATGGAGCCGACGCCTTCCTCGTAGGCGCGAATCGCGTCGAGCAAATACGGCACCAGCAGCCGGTTAACGATGAAGCCGGTCTTATCGCTGGTGCGCACCGGCACCTTGCCCAGCTTTACCGCGAACTCATACGCCGTGTCGTACACCTCGGGCGCGGTGGCGATGGTCTTCACCACCTCCACCATCTTCATCATGGGGACGGGATTGAAGAAGTGCAGGCCGATGAAACGCTCCGGGCGCTTGGTCGCGGTCATCAATTCGGTGACCGAGATCGACGAGGTGTTGGTGGCGAAGATGGCGTCTTTCTTGACGATGGCGTCGAGCTTCGCGTAGGTCTTGCGCTTCTCTTCGACGTTTTCGATGATGGCCTCGATGACGATATCGCAGCCGGTGAGGTCCTGCATGTTAGTCGTGCCCTTCAGACGCGACTGGGTTTGGCCCTTTTGCTCGGCGGTCAAGCCGCCTTTCTCTGGTCCGCGCTCCACCAGCCGTGACAGCGATTTCTCAATGCCGGCAAAGCCCTTGTCGAGGAACTTCTGCTCCTGTTCGAGCACCACCACGTCGAAGCCCGCCATGGCCGTCACTTGCGCGATGCCCGAGCCCATCAGCCCACAACCGAGTACGCCAACTTTCTTGATGTCCATGATTGCGCCTTCCTTTGTACAAACCTCACTATTAGGTACTCAACGGGTGTCATCCTGAGCGCAGCGAAGGACCCCTATTAAGGCAGGATTTCAATGTTGCCGCACGGCACAGCGACAAATGAAGATTACTTGCGACCATAGGGGCCTTCGACTCCTCGGTCGCCACGGCGACCTCGTCGCTCAGGATGACAAACCTGCTTACTTCTGTCCCGCGCCCGCTTCCGTGATCCGTGTGTTTTGCATTGCTGCAATGCGCCAACTCCCATCGACTTTTTCGGCAACGACAGTGGGCCGCGCCTCCAATTCAGTCGCAGCGCCGCCCTCTTGAAACTGCAAAAACTGACGGAGAAAAACGAGCGCAACGTCAGGCCGCAGAAACCGGATCTTCTCGACGCTGTACCGTACTGTGCTGCCTTTGTATATGGTTCCGAAGATCATGCGATGGCCGGCCTCGATCGCCGCGCGCCCGATGTAATACCCGCCCAGGATGTGGATGAAGTCGGCGTCTTCCGCAAAGAGCGCGGCAAAACTGGCGCTGTCGGCCGCATTCCACGCCGCCTCCAACTGATACACCATCCCGTGCAGTGCCCGTTCTTCGCTCGTCACTCTCGCCGTCCCTATCTCTATTTTTGCAGGTTTTCCACGATCACCGCGATGCCTTGCCCGCCGCCGATACACGCGGTCGATAGTCCGTACTTGCCTTTGCGGCGGCGCAGTTCGTTCATCAGCGTGATCAGCAAGCGCGTGCCGGTTGCGCCCAGCGGATGCCCGAGCGCGATGGCGCCTCCGTTCACGTTCACCTTGTTGCGATCCAGACCCAGCTCTTTCTCGACCGCGAGATACTGTGCGGCGAAAGCTTCGTTCACCTCGATCAGATCAATGTCCTCAAGCTTCAGCCCGGCTTTTTTCAGGGCGATGCGAGTGGAGGGAACCGGCCCGGAGCCCATAATTTTGGGATCGACTCCGGCGATTCCCCAGCTCACGATGCGCGCCATCGGCTTCAGATTGCGCCTCTCGGCTTCGTCGAGCGGCATGACGACGACAGCCGCGCCGCCATCCACAATTCCGCTGGCATTGCCGGCGGTGACCGAACCATTCTTGCCGAACGCGGGCTTCAACTTGGCCAGGCTTTCCATAGTGGTCTCCGCCCGGCCATGATCGTCCTCGGTGAACATCTCTCCGGTCGGCTCGCCTTTGCGATTGCGCAGCGGGACTGGCGTTATCTCTTCCTGAAGGCGTCCAGCTTTGTAGGCCTCGTCGGCCAGCATCTGCGAGCGCAGCGCAAACTCGTCCTGCATCTCGCGCGTGACGCCCTGCTGTCCGGCGTAGAGCTCGGCGGTGCTGGCCATGTAAAGGCCGCAATAGGTGTCGAGCAGCGCCACCATGAGCGAATCCTCGAGCTTGCCTTCGCCCAGCCCTACACCCCAGCGCATGCCGCGGATCACGTGCGGCGCTTGGGACATGGATTCCATGCCACCGGCCAGCACAGTCTTGGACTCACCGAGTTGAATCATCTGCGCAGCAGTCACGACCGACTGCATCCCCGACCCGCACAGCCGATTCACGGTCAGCGCCGGAACTTCGATGGGCACTCCGGCCTTGAGCGCCACGTGGCGCGCTCCGTAGATGGCATCTCCCGAGGTCTGCTGGGCATTGCCCATCACGCAGTGATCGATTTCGGCGGGCTCGACCCCCGAGCGTTTCATGGCTTCCGTGGCGGCGATCGCGCCCAGGTCCATGGCGGTGAAGTCGCGCAGCTTGCCGCAGTAGCGGCCCATGGGCGTGCGCGCCCCGTTGACGATTGCAATGTCCGTTGTGTTCGACATAATAGGTAGTAAGGAAGGTGTGGCGAACGCCTTGGTTAACCCACGAGTTTATCAGCCGCCTAAGTTGGGGGGCAAACTGAGCGGCAGGTGCGTCGGTGAGTACGTCGCCCGGTTGCGACGTTCTCCCTGCTCGTACAGATTAGGCGACAACTTAGCTTGTCCGCTTTCGGACGAGGAATCCTGAATTTGGACGTTCGCGCCTCTGGACGCGGTCCGCGCGCGAGCGTATGTGTGTTTACCACAACTATTTGGGCGACATTCAGGTATGGCGAAGTAAATGTAGCTGGAGGTGTCGGGCAAAGCTGCGCCTGTGGACGCAAGTTCACTCCGTTGAGGGTGGAGAGAAAGGGGTGAGTATGGCAAGGATTGAGCGCATTCGTCAGGACGTGCCGGGTCCGTTCGGGGCGGAAGATCTGGCGCAGAAGGCTGGACAAGGCTGGAAGTTGGTCGCGGTGGAGTGGGAGCGCGAAGTTCCCGAAGATCAGGCGGCCGGGCACGCTGCGGAGGAGATCCCATTCGGATTGCAGGTGGTCGGCAACGGCGCCCCACATCTGGAGGAAAACCCCGCCGAGAGGGAAGTTCTGTTCCTGATGATGGAGCTGACCATTCAGGATGGGCCCTATTCCGCGATCGCGGAAGAACTGAACCGGCGCGGGTACCGCACCCGCCAAGGCACAGCATGGACACCGATTTCGGTTTTCCAGATGTTGCCACGGTTGATTGAGGTGGGGCCGCGGATCTTCGCCACCGAGGAATGGCAGCAGCGCCGGGCGCGGCTGGGGAAGTTCGGCGCCAGATAGCGGGAAACAAATTTCTATGCGGCGTCGAGATTGGCGCGCCGCTGCAGGGTCAGCTACTGAATGCTGCCGCTGAGCGATTCACCCCAGGACTCTCGCCGCGTGCCGAAGGTCTCTTCGCAGGCATCGCAGTACCACTCGGGACTGTCCGGGCGAATGCAGCATCCGCCCAGCACGTATCCGTCCAGGGCCAACTCCATGGGCTCGTCTGACGGCAAACGCCCGTACGCGATCTTCTTCACATCCTCATTGCTATCGCATCTGGGGCAGACGGGGGCTTGGCGATGTTTCATGTTTCAATCATGGTACGGTTTGGCTGAGGTGGTCAAGCCGTGCTGTCCGCCTTGCGTGTGATAGTGCGCGGAAGGGCTGCGGCCCTTCATCGAGTATGCGACACGGAGGGGAATGGGTAGGATAGGGGGCCTTCGACTCAGGATGACAGCCGGGAAGAGCTCTCGGTGGTCAATTTTCATCCCGCTGGTCCACGTCGGCATCCGCATTGGCAATCGGCATGGCCACAGCGTTGCTGTGGGCCATCCTCTCGCGCATTCTGGTCGCTTCACGCTGAGCGCGTTCAGCTTCACGCCGGGCACGTTGGGCCTCACGCAGCGCGGTTTCTCGCGCGCACCGGGCAGCCGCCATGTTTTGCCGCGCGACTTCCTCGGCGACCTTCGCCTGTGCCATGGCAATGGGCAGGTTCATTTCGGCCAGCATCTGCGCTTCTTCCGGATAGCCCGGACGCAGGTGTGTCCTTACCTTGCCCATGAAGCGGGACGCGGCGGAGGCATCAGCGTTGCACTTCGCTTTCAGGTCCGCTCCGACGTGTTGGCCATACAACAGCGAAACGTGTTCGAGTGTCCGCAATCCATGAGAGAACACCGCGAAGGTCGCAATGATCGCCAGGGTCGCCACCAGATATCTGCGCTCCATACCGCCTCCTCGTTACCTCTAAGACGCGAGAGTCCTTCGATCGTTAGGATTTTTCTTGTCCCATGATCGGCGTCGGTCACGTCTGGTAAGTACACGTGGAGTGCCATTGCCGGCTCTCTGCAAGTGCTTGTTACAACTATGGTTACTATTGCGAGAAACCTTCAGGGATTCTTTCGGACGCCCGAAATCAGAATCGCGTGTCCATCAGCGGACAAATGGGCGAGAAACCACCACAACGCCACGCCCTAGCTGCCCAGCAGCGAGCCGCCGCGAATGGGTGCGATTGCAAGGGTCAGCACCAGCAGAAGCACCGCCACCAGCACTAGCCAGCGGCGATTGTTGTCGAGCGGAGGCCACTGCGGAACGTTGGGGTGCCGCAGACCGGTGAATGCGAGGATCACGGCCCACACCAGCCATCCCGGCCAGAAGAAGATGCCGAGAGGTATGAGCACGAGAATGCAGGCCCGCGTGACCCACTTGTGGGTCCGCGGCGCAACCGCGTAGATGATGTGTCCGCCGTCGAGTTGTCCGCCGGGCAGGAGGTTCAGCGCGGTGGCAAACATTCCCACCCACGCCGCAATTCCGACAGGGTGCAGATACAAATTGCCGAGCGGGACGGCGTGTGGCGTCAGCGGCGCCAAAACACGATGCACGAGGCTGAAGATGAGGGGATAGCCGAGGTTTAGCGCCGAGTCAGCCGCCATAGGCGGCATGGGCTTGGAAAGCGCGAGCCCCCAGAACAGTACTGGCAGCCCAACGACAAATCCGGCGATCGGTCCGGCGATGCCGATGTCGAACAACGCCTGCCGCGAGCGAATCGGCGACTTAATGCGAATGACCGCGCCGAAGGTGCCTATCAATGTCGGGGCGGGTATGAAGTACGGCAAGGTTGCGTACACGCCATTTCTTTGAGCCACGACGAAATGGCCGAACTCGTGCGCCAGCAGGATGCCCATCAGCGTAATCGAGAAGGGAATGCCCAGCACCAGGTTTGCCGGATGCTGGACGATCCACTTCAAGTGAAACAGCGGCAGCACAACCGAGTCTTCGCTAAACGACGGCAGGTTGTGCAGAAAGTTGTATTCCAGGCGCGCTCCCACGATGAGCGTTGTGACCAGGGTGATCAGCAGCAACAAGATGTGCAGCCAGTACGGCCGCCGCGGCCGGGGAGCGACGATATAGACCGGGGGACGGGCCGGCACTTCGAACGTGTAAGAGATCGGCGGCGTGGGATCAGACATCGTGTATTTGGATGATAACCGAAGCGCGTGGAAAACCAACGACCGGCGCGCGCCTTCGGTTGAAGCCGCGGGCGCGCAGGTTCCACGCCGCGGCATTGGGCGATGCCGAGTGCTGGCCGGAGCCGCTACTCGATCGATTGCAGTTCCTTGCCAGGCTTAAAGCGAACCGCTTTGCCGGGGGGAATATTGACCTCGGCGCCGGTGCGCGGGTTGCGTCCAATGCCGGTTTTGCGCGGCCGCACGGTGAAGACGCCGAAGCCGCGCAACTCGATGCGATCGCCGCGCGCCAGCGCCTTTTTCATGCTCTCGAATACGGTTTCCACCGCGGTTTCGGCCTTGGTTTTGGTGACACCGGTCTTGGTGACGACTTCGTTGATCAGGTCCAATTTGATCACAAGTGGCTCCGCTATCTCCGCTCGCAGGGATGTTACAGCCCAGACTGCGGCAACTTATGCGATTGTAAACGACTCGCAGGTCAGGGGCTAGGGGCTAGGGGTTAGTTGTCGGTGGTCAGTTTGGGGAGTTCTAGCCTTCGTTGTACGCCCAGCAATCAGCCGTCAGCATTTCGTTACTGATATGCAACCTATCATCCCGAGTGAGGACGCGGCGAACAGATCGCGTCCGAGTCGATGGCCGTTATAGCGCGAATGAACGCTTCAACTGACCCCTAGTCCCTGCCCCCTAGCCCCTGCCCNNTGGGTTTGTAGATCAGCAGATTGGTAGCGCCGGGGCGGTTCACTTTCAGACAGTATTTGTCGTACCACTCGATGACGCCGTGGACCTCTTCCCCATCGTGCAGCACCAGGACCATCGGCGTCTTGGTCTGCATCTGCTTCTGATAGTAGAAATTCTCGGCATGGGTCTGCTCCGGCGGCGGGGTCTTCTTGCCGCCATTCATGGGGCTGGGGCGCTCGCTACGCGGCCGGCGCTCAGCGGCCTCCTGGCGCGGATGGTCGTTGCGGTTGAGGGCGGGACGAATGAGCTTGCGGTTGGCAAACACTTCCGAGTCGAGAGCGCGGCTCACGGCGGTGGAGTCCATGGAATCTTTCATGGTGTTTACTCCTATGGTGGTTTGCACACCAGCCTTACGGACGCCGCCAACTCAAGCGTGAACTCCATGCAGGGGTCGCGGGCACTCTGGCTTGAATGGTCCCAGGCTGTTAAAGGTGTGAACTTGCAGATACCCTAACACAGCCGATTCCGCAAAACAATCGATTCTGCCTGTGGATACTACTTTGGTGTCATGGCGCAAGTCAGCGCTCCAGCGAGGTCGCAAAGGTATCGAGAGCCAGCGAGCGTAGCAAATTCCTGCGCATGCCGCTCTCCAGTTCTCCCAGCCGCTGGGTAGCGGTTACAATCCAGGCAAACTCAACCTGCGACGACATCTTATCCAGCTCCGCCTGCAGGTCCTGGTTGCGCACCAACTCGGGGGTCCCCGACTTCAGGAACAGCAAGTCCTCCAGCAAGGAATAGAGCGTTCGGACCAACCGCTCCGTCTTGGCCTTGCCATCGGCGCCGGCGCGATAGGCATCGGTCACACGGAACAGCGCGCTGTGGTCGGCGCTCCCCATCGCGGGGCCCAGCAGCGCCAGCGCGTCCTGGCGCGCGGCCACATAGGCGGCCAGATCGAAGCTGCGGGCGCGGCCCAGGCCTCCGCCGCAAACCCGCGCTACCAGCGCCCGTTCGCGCCCCTTCCATTCTGGACGCACCGCGGCGAGATACTGTTCGACTTCGGCGGCGCCAACCGGCGCCAGCCGCAGGTGCATGCAGCGCGACCGAATCGTGGGCAGCAGCGCGGCGGGATTGTCAGTCAGCAGAAACAGGGTGGCGAATTGCGGCGGCTCTTCCAGAATTTTCAGCAGCGAGTTGGCTGCTTCCTTCATGAACTCGGCGTCGCTGAAGATGTAAACCCGCTCGCGGCCCTCCACGGGCTTGTAGTAGATCTCGTGAATGACGTGGCGGACCTGGTCCACCTTCACCAGCATTTGCGGCGGGTCGGGCGGGATGATCAGCACGTCGGGATGGGTCTGAACGAACAGGCGAGTGTCGCGCTTGTCGGCCTCGCGGAGGTTCTCGCGCGCTTCCACCGCCTCGGCAAAGCGCTCTTCCAGCGCGTCAGCCTCGGCGATGCGGACGCAGTTGCTGCACTGCCCGCAGAAATCCGGCAGCCCAGCGGTGAGAGGTTGCTGCAGGCAGTTCATCGCTTTCGCAACCATTTGACTCAGCGTGAACTTGCCGGAACCCTGCGGGCCCGAGAGGATTATGGCGTGCGGGAAGTGTTGGTGCGCCAGCATCTCGCGCATGTCGTGGACCACTTCGGCGTTGCCATGAAAATCAGAGAATGGCATATGGTTTATGCAGGTGTTGCTTTCTTGTCCCCAGTGTCGATCAAGCGCTCGAAGACCAGGCGCACGATTTGTGGATGCACGACTTCAAGCTTGGGGCGCGCGTCCACCAACACCACTCGTTGCGGCTCGCGCTTGGCGAGCTCCAGAAATCCGTTGCGCACCCGGGTAAAGAAAGCATAACTCTCTTTCTCGAAGCGGTTCTCGTCCGGTGTTTCCTCCGTGGCAGCCAGGTTGCGGCGACGGGCGCGCCCGACGCTGGAGCTTACGTCAGAGTCCATCAGGATGGTGAGATCGGGCCACAAGCGGCCACAGAGCACCCGGTGCAATTGCAGCACGGCGTCGCTGCCCAGCTGCCGTCCCCCGCCCTGGTAAGCCTCGGTGGAATCGGTGAAACGATCGCACAGCACCCACCGACCTGCTTCGAGCGCGGGCGCGATCACCTCGGCGATCAATTGCGCGCGCGCCGCAAACATCAGCGCCATCTCGGCGTGGGGATCCAGGCCGGCGGTGCGCGAGTCGAGCAGCACCGCGCGGATACGCTCGCCGATAATCGTGCCTCCCGGCTCGCGCGTGGTGACTACGTCAATTCCGCGTACGCGCAAAACCGCGGCCAGCTTCTCCAGTTGCGTGGATTTGCCGCAACCGTCGAGCCCTTCGAAGGTGATGAACTTGCCGCGCATCTTTGTGCTTTGGCCAGGGAGCTTTGGCCTCGGGTCATCATACCAAGCTCTCAGTCGTCGTCATGCAGTTTGGAGTCGGCGACCATTACCAAGGCGCGCCATTGCTGGCGCGCCTTTTGCGGTTCCTGCAGTTTGTGGATCGGCTTTAGCCGACCGTTGCTAGGGCGCGTTCCGCTTGAGAGCCGGCCGGAACCACGCTGTCCTGTGCGTCAACCACGGCAATGGTGGTTATATTGACGATGTCCTCCACCTCCACCCCTCGCGCCAGCAGATGCACTGGCTTTGCCATGCCCAGGAGTATGGGGCCGACCGTTTCCGCGCCCCCGACGCTGGTCAGAAGCTTGCAAGCGATATTGCTGGCTTCCAGATTGGGGAAGATCAGCACGTTGGCTCCGCCCTGTAACGGGGAGAAGGGGAATGCCGCTTCCATCTTCTTGGCGTTGACCGCGATGTCGCTCTGGACCTCGCCGTCGATGATGAGAGTGGGGTCGGCGTAACGCACCAGCTCCGTTGCCCGACGAATCTTGTCGCACAGCGGGTGCTTGGTGCTGCCGAAGCTAGAGAAGGAGAGCATGGCCACGCGCGGCTCAATGTCGAACCGGCGCGCCTCTTCGGCCGCACAGAGAGCGATCTCTGCTAGGTCCTCGGCGGTGGGTTCAATGTTGACCGTGGCATCGGCCAGGAAGTACGGCTTGCCCTTGCGGGTGATGATGAGATAGAGGCCGGAGACCTTGTGGATGCCTTCGCGAACTCCGATCACCTGCAATGCCGGACGAATCGTGTCGGGATAGTTCTGGGTCACGCCCGAGACGATGGCATCCGCGTCACCCATGCGGACCATCATGGAGCCGAAGATGTTGCGATCGTTCATCAGTTCGCCTGCGGATCCCAGCGTCACACCGCGACGCTGCCGCAAGCGATACAACTCACGGACATACTCCTGCCGCCGCGGGGCGGTTTCGGGGTCCACGATGGTGATACCGTTCAGCGCCAGCCCCAACTCGGTGGCGGTGCGCCGGACCTCTTCAGCGCGACCCAGCAGAATCGGAACGGCAATCTTTTCCTCGATCAGGACATGGCAGGCGCGCAGGATCTTCTGGTGCGAGCCCTCGGGGAAGACCACGCGTTTAGGATGGCACTGGGCCTTGTGGATCATGGAGCGCATTAACTCGTGCGCCTTGCCCAGCCGTTTCTCAAGCTGCTCGCGGTATTCCGTGATGTTCACCGGATTTTGCGCCACGCCGGTGTCCATGGCGGCCTTGGCCACGGCAGCCGCTTCCCACACCAGCACGCGCGGATCGAACGGCTTGGGAATGATGTAGTCAATGCCAAACTTCAGCGTGTCTACACCGTAGGCGCGGCAGACGGAGTCGGGAACATCTTCTTTCGCCAGCGCTGCCAGGGCATAAGTGGCGGCCAGCTTCATTTCCTCATTGATGGTGGTGGCGTGCACATCGAGGGCGCCACGGAAAATGAATGGGAATCCCAACACGTTATTGACTTGGTTTGGATAATCGGAGCGGCCCGTCGCCATGATGATGTCATCACGGATCGCGCGCGCTTCCTCGTACGTGATCTCCGGATCGGGGTTGGCCATGGCGAACACCACCGGTCGCGGCGCCAGCGACGCGATCATCTCCGGCGTGAAGGCGCCCTTAACGGAAAGTCCCAGCAGAACATCCACACCGTTGGCGGCCTCGGCCAGGGTCCGCATCGGCGTGTCTTTCGCGAACCGCTCCTTGTAGGGATTCATTCCTTCTTTGCGGCCTTTGTAGATGACGCCTTTGGTGTCAACCAGGGTAATGTTCTCGCGCTTCGCGCCGAGGCAGCCATAGTGCTCAGCGCAGGCGATGCCAGCCGCGCCGGCGCCGTTGACCACTATCTTGATCTGGTCCATGCGCTTGCCGGTCATTTCTACCGCGTTCACCAGCGCCGCGCCCGAAATAATGGCGGTGCCGTGCTGGTCGTCGTGGAAGACCGGGATCTTCATCGTCTTCTTGAGCGTCTCTTCAACGTAGAAGCATTCCGGCGCTTTGATGTCTTCCAGGTTGATGCCGCCGAAGGTGGGTTCCAGAAGTTGGCAGGTCTTGATGATCTCGTCGGGATTATGGGTATCCAGTTCGATATCGAATACGTCGATGTCAGCGAACCTCTTGAAGAGGACACCTTTGCCTTCCATGACCGGCTTGCCGGCCAGGGCCCCGATGTCGCCCAGTCCCAGCACCGCGGTCCCATTGGTTACCACCGCCACCAGATTGCCCTTGGCGGTGTACTTGAATACATCTTGCGGGTTCTTCTCGATCTCCAGGCAGGGATCGGCGACGCCCGGTGTATAGGCGAGACTGAGATCGCGTTGGGTGAGGCAAGGCTTTGTGGAAGTAACTTCTATCTTCCCCGGCCGTGACCCAAAGTGGTAGTCGAGAGCATCCTGCTTAGTAATTGCCATGACGGCCTCCGAATGAATGAACGTAGGATTGCGTGCAGGGGAAAACAATTCCGGCGCGATTACGGCCGCGGCTTATCAACCGAGCAGCAGGGCAGTAACGTAAATGGGCGATCAAGATGCGCCTTCCACAGGCACACACACGGGCTCTGGAGCGCCGGAAGAACTCCCCTCAAAGTCAAGCATGGGCCTGTCCCGGCCCCGCAACTAGTGCGGAAGTCACAAGAGATTGTGAGGAAAGACACAAAATAGTGGTTAGTGGCCAGTGGATAGATGGAAACCAATGCGCTTCAGGAGAATGCCGTCAGAAAAGCGCCTTTGCGTAGTTACCGGGAACTGGTGGTCTGGCAGAAAGCAATTGCCTTGGCCGCAACGTCCAGCGACTCGACGCCGCTTGCCCCCATGAAGCGCATCATGACCTTCGCCAGTTGCCGGATGATGAACTGCATCACGCCGTAGTGGTAGAGGATGGCAAAGAAGGCGGCGATGAAGATGATAATGGGCAGCACCTGGAAGGCGAAGACCACGCCGAAGCGGGACAGCCTGGCCCCGAACTCGCCAAAGACGAATTGCGATCCGGCGAACGAATAGCTGAGCAGCCGGTTGACCGCGTCGCCCGCGATGGTCATGACGCGCACGCCGAAACTCACGCGTAGCACCAGGATGGCGAACACGAATTGCAGGATCAGTCCGACGAATACCGTTCGATAGCGGATGGCCTTCCGGTCAGTCGAGAAGAGGTAGGCAAACAGCAGAATCGCGAGAATGCCCAGCACGCCGGTCAGACGCGCCATGCGAACTCCCGCGTGAGTCGCGAACCAAGCTTAATTGTTTCCATTGGATCGCTCGCCGGCAGGCGCACCCAACTCGCGCACAATCTCGACGCTGGCGCTGCTGCCGATGCGGTTGGCGCCGGCATCGAGCATGTCCATCACCTGCGCCGCGGTCCGAATGCCGCCCGCCGCCTTCACGCCGGCCTTGTGTCCTACCACGCCGCGCATTAACACCACGTCAGCGGCGGTCGCGCCCGCATCCCCGAATCCGGTAGACGTCTTCACGAAATCCACACCCTCTTCCAGGGCCAGCGAGCAAACCAGGATCTTCTCGACCTGGTTCAATAGACATGTCTCAAGAATCACCTTCAGGATTGCTTCCCGCTCGTGCGCCAGTCGCGCCATACTCCGCATCTCGTGCTGCACCAAGATTCGATCACCCGACTTCAGCGCCCCGACGTTGAGCACCATATCCAGCTCATGCGCGCCATTGCGCAAAGCGGCTTCCGCTTCCGCCAGTTTGATCACAGTCAGATTTGCGCCCAAGGGAAAGCCAACCACCGTGCCCACCTTGACCGGCGAGCCGCGCAGTCGAGCCGCCGCCAGGGACACGTTAGCCGGGTTCACCACGACCGCATGAAAACCGTACTGGACGGCCTCGTCGCACAGCGCGATCACCTGGTCGCGCGTGGCATCGGGTTTAAGCAGGGTGTGATCGATGAGGCTGGCCGCGCTGCGCCAATCGCTCACGAGAATGGCCGGCGCGCCGTTTACGACAGAGAGGTTCGCAGACATGAGCACGACAGATTCTATCCCGATTCGGGGCCGGACTCCAGCACACAAATGTCCGGCAGGTTACGATAGTGCTCGGCAAAGTCAAGCCCGTATCCCACCACAAACTCGTCGGGAATCTCGAAACCCACGTAATCCCCGCGGATGGGCTCGGTGCGCCGCGACACTTTGTCCAACAGCGCCGCAATCTTCAGCGACTTCGGCTGGTGGGCGCGCAACATGTTTTGGATGAACGTCAGGGTCAATCCGGTGTCCAAGAATGTCTTCCACCAGGATGATGTTCCTGCCCTCCATCGAGCAGTCCACATCTTTCACCAGCTTGACCTCGCCACTGTGCTGCTTGGCGTTTCCATAGCTCGACACCGCGATGAAATCGAAGCTGACGTCGAGCGTGATCTGCCGCGCCAGGTCGGCAAGAAAAACGGTGGCGCCCTTCAGCACTCCGATCAGCACGATCGGTTCACCGGCAAAATCCTGGCTGATGCGCTGCCCCATCTCGGCCACCTTCGCCGCGATGCGTTCCCGCCCGATCAACACCCTGAGCTTGTCCACCGGCCTTCCACCTGATGAGGGATGAAGAACTCTGGATGGTAGAGAAAGCGAGGGAGAAACTCAACCAAAGATCTCACGTTAGGGCTCGCGTGGAAAGAGCAGGCCGTCCCCCCGGTCACAATCGGTCGTGACGCAGGTCATCGCCATGCCACTAGGAGGTGAGAAACACTGAGTTCGCGACCTGCGGTCTTTTCTTTGGCGGTGCTGAGGAAATTCATCACATTCGACGCCAAAGGTAATCTTTACGGCACAGCGTCAACCGGCAGCACAAAAAAGAAGCTTGTTGTCTGGGAGATCACGCCGTAAACTCGGCACGCCAGAAAAATTGGTCGCTTGCGAACCTCCGATGGGCGAATGTTCGGCAGCGCAATTGAGAATGGATGAAGGGGACAGCGCATGAACATCTTCAGGTTGGTTGGCAACCGTGGCCAAGGAGCCACCCGAGTTTTGCTTTCCGCTTTGCTTTTGGCGCTGCCACTCCCCGCCATGGCAGTGCTGGGCGACAACGCCGCGTCTGTGCTCGCCGACCAGACCCGCATGAAGGGAACTTTGCGCAGCGTGGACAATCGCACCTACGTGATGCACGAAATCACCTCGGCCACCGGGACCGTGGTGCGGGAATTCGTGTCGCCGGCGGGAGTAGTGTTCGGCGTCGCCTGGGAAGGACAATTTCCGCCTGATCTGCAGCAGCTCCTGGGCCCCTACTATCAGCAGGCGCAGCATGCGGAGCAGGCGGCAACGCCGGAGCAGCAACCGCGCCGCAGGGGCGCTCCGGTCGTGATCGAGACCCCCGGTCTAGTGATGCACGAGACTGGGCACATGCGAAGTTTCCGCGGACAGGCCTACATTCCTCAACTCGTGCCACAAGGTGTTCAGGTCAGTGAAATCCATTGAGGAGACGACGCCGCGCCAAGGTTGCAGGGCAAGCGACGATTGCGATGGTCCCGGGTCGCGAGCAACTCTAGAAAGGAAGACATCGAATGACTGGCCGCTCCGGTTGGTTCCTTGCAGTTCAGAAATTTGGGTGGTGGGTCGCACCACTCTTGGCCGTGTGTATGGTTGGCTGCGGCGGTTCCGAATACCGCTTTCCCGGTCATAAGCCGAAACCGGAGGTCACGGGTGTGACGGTAGTGTGCTCGCCAGCAACCATCCAACCCAATCAAACCAGTCAGTGTACGGCAACGGTGACGGGCCAGGGCAGTTTCAATCCCACGGTTGAATGGAGCGCAAGCGCGGGTCAGATTTCGACGGCAGGCTTATTTACCGCGCCATCGTTGCCGACATCGGTGACCATAACCGCCACCTCAATATGGGACCGGACCAAGTCGGGGACGTTCACCATCACCGTGGGTAATTCGACGACCAGCAACGTGGCGCCCATTGTGGTGGACGCGGGGCCGGCGCCCCAAACCTTCATCACTGCGAATGTAGCCTTCGTTACGGTGACGGTTTGTGTTCCGGGTACCACCACCTGTCAGAACATTGACCACGTGCAGGTGGATACAGGATCTTCCGGACTGCGCCTTTTGTCGTCCGCAAGTGGCGGCCAGTTGGGCATCGCGCTCCCGAATGAATTAGGCTCCAGCGGGAATCCGCTGCTCGAGTGTGCACTGTTTGGGAGCGCCTATACATGGGGAAACGTAGCTCAAGCCGACATTACAGTGGCGGGCGAAGTGGCGTCAGCGGCGCCGGTGCAAGTGATCATCCCTTCCACCAGTTCGCCATCGGTGCCGACCAGCTGTTCCAGCCAAACCACTCAGCCGAACATGGGCGACAGCGTGCAAGCTCTGGGCGCCAACGGCATTCTCGGTGTTGGACTGTTTCAACAGGACTGCGGTCCTGCCTGTACCACGGCCAATAGAACCATTCCCCCCGTTTATTACGATTGCCGGCTTAGCGGTTGCAGTCCGACGTATGTCACGCTCGCACAGGAGGTGACGAACCCAGTCACTCTATTCGCCGCTGACAAGAACGGAGTGCTGATTGAATTGCCCGCCGTGCCTAACGGAGGTTCGCTGAATCCCAGCGGCAGCCTGATCTTTGGCATTGGTACCCAATCTAACAATGGTCTGGGAAGCGTCACCGTTTACACCGTGCCGGACACCGGGCCAAACGCCGGTGACATCACGACCACGTTTAGTGGGACGAGCTATCCGGCAAGCTTCATCGACAGCGGCTCCAATGGGATCTTTTTCCTCGACACCGGAACCACCGGCATTCCGCTGTGCGCCCCGCCGAACGACTCCTGGTATTGCCCTACCAGATCCCCGGATGACCTCTCGGCCGTGAACACGGGCGCCAATGGAAATCACGGCACCGTCAATTTCAGCATTGAAGACGCGATCACGCTGTTTGGGAGCGGCAATACAGCCTTCAGCACTCTGGGCGGACCCTTTCCAGGTTCGTTCGATTGGGGATTGACGTTTTTCTTCGGGCGCAACATGTTTACCGCAATCGAGAACATGGACACCCCCGGGGGCCCCGGGCCGTACTACGCATATTGACTTGGGGATGGTGGCACGCGAGAGCTGCAGCGAGGACCCAGCTCTGAGCAAGGACCAACCTTAGCTGGGTTCGCCAAGTTCTTCCACGATCAACGGCGTCTCCGGCTTTCTTGCCGGAGTGGTGGTGATCACGACTACGCTGACCAGCACCAGCAGCGTCCCGAAGATGGTGCGTGCGCCGATCGTCTCTCCCCCCAGGAAGTAGCCCACCAGCACCGCGACGACTGGATTCACATAGGCGTACTTACCTACTTTGGTTGGCGATTCGTGATGAATCAGCCAGACGTAGGCGGTGAAGGCCACGATCGATCCGGCGACGATCAGGTACAGTAGCGCCAGCCAGGCACTGCGGGAAACCGCTTGCACGTGGAAACCGCCAAACTCTCCGAGAAGCGCAGCGGTCAGGGTGAGCAGCACGCCTCCGGCGAGCATTTGTGCGCCGGAGCTCATGACTTTCGCGGCGGGCAACGGCAACTTGCGAGTCAGGGCCGCAGCCACCGACCAACTGATTGCGGCGACGATCAGGGCACAGGCGCCAACGGTGTCGATGGCAGCCTCTCCAAAACTCATGGTAGGGCTTACGAGAACGGCTACCCCGCCAATTCCCACCAGAAGCGCGACCGCCAGCCGGGGAGTCAAGCGCTGGGTACGCAGGATCAGGATTTCGGAGATCGTCATGAATGCCGGGATGGTGGCCATCATCACGGCCGCTACTCCCGAGGGGACGCGCTTCTCCGCCCAGAACAGCAGGCCGTAGTCGAGCACGAAGATCAGGACGGCGAGATCTGAAATGGATTGTTATTTCCCTGCAGATCAAGAAAGCCGCCCCATCAGGGCGGCTTTGGTGTAACAGCGCGTTTGCGCAGGCTTTTAGAGGTGCAGGCGGCGACGAACGACTGCGGCGATGCCCAGCAGGCCAGATCCAAACAGAATCAGCGAACCAGGCTCCGGGGTGGTGCCGCCACCGCTGCTGACGTCGATGATTCCGTCAAACGGGTCGCCGTTGAGGTTGGAGACGATGCTGTATGTCCATGTACTGGGGTTAACCTCGTACAACTTGCCGTTCCAATCGTCAACGAAATAGACGCCCAAAGCGGCGTCCCAGGCCACACCGTTGTCGTTCAGGAATCCCGGGCTGCCCAGCAGGGTGGCTGCGCCCGTCGTTGGGTCGATGGAGTAGAAGCTGCCGCTACCTCCTGCCATCGCAAGAATAAGCTGACCTGTAGTCGAGTTGTAGGTCATGCCGCCGGGGTAGATACCGTTATTGCCGATTAACGTGGCAGCTCCGGTGCTGGTGTTGAGGCTGTAGAAGTTCCCGTTGGTGGCATCCCCATACAGCTGATGGGTCACTGGGTCGTAGGCCAATGAGAACATGTCGTCGATACCATGCATGCCCACCTGGTTCACCGCACCAGTGCCGAGGTTTATGGTGTACAGGGTGTCATTGCCACGGCCTGCAATCCAGTAGGCAGTACCAGAACCGGGATTGTAGGCAAGGTCTCCGAAGTCACCACCGACGCCCGTGCTGCCCACAAATGTCAGGGCGAGAGTATTGGGATTGATGCTGTACAGCGAGTTGGTGGCGTCGTCCATCGCGTACAAGGTGGATCCGGCCCACGCCGCAGCGGGAGCGACGCAAATCGCCAACGCCAGAACCAGCAGAAGTAGATAAATCCGCCGCATAGTTATCTCCTTGGGGTTTGCACCTTCATGTTATTGCTGGCCTCCGAAGGAAACCAAGCAGGGCCCAGAGAGCGCGGTCGCGGTTCGGGATCGCGATGCACCGGGAGTACTAGCACAGTAGTGCCAGTTGAAGCTTTGCAATTATTCGGCCAATTTGGATTGCCGTTGTGCTTAGCAGTAGAAGGACTGCGGTTGTTAACCAACAAGTAATCATTGCAAGACATTGCAACTATACGGACAATGTTTTCCCATAGCGCAATCGCGTGTGCAGATATCCCCTACAAAGCTTGCATCAGTCGAGGCCGTCGCTCGGCATTCCTCAGATATTCAAACGGGCTGAAGTCAGCAGTAGGTCCGTCCACGACTCCCGCATGGCGTCCCCGCGATCGAACCATCTGGCAAGATCACTTGCTTGCATCCGCCGGTTTGGCGGGCTGGGAAGGTGTCGCGGCTTTCAGCTTGGCCAGCGCTTCATCCACGCGCTTCTTAAAGTCACCCTGGTCGTTGTGCGAAAGCCCGCTATACATCGACACCACACTCATCTCGCACGTGGTACCAGTTGGCAACAAGCTGACGCGGTTTTTGCCCTGGTTGACCGCTCCGATAACGGACCAATGAACGGAGTGTTTTACATTGTAGTCCGCAGTCATTTTGTCCTCGTCACTCTGCACGTCTTTGTAGTTGTCCGGATTGCCAAGGGCAACTTTGACCGCGCTCCACACTTCACTGCAAGGAACGGGATAGGTAGTCTTGTAAGTCTTGTCGCCGGCACCGAACGCCGGCATAGCAACCGCAAGCGCCATTAAAGCAACCACTGCAAATTTCATCTTTGTTCTCCTTGGCCGCGCACCAAGCAGCGGGCAACCTCTCCGGGTCACCCAGAGATTCTCAGTCCCGGGATTGCCGTCTGTCAGTGACCGCTAACGCACCAAGAAGTGACAGCCGAGTCGCCAGGAGGCTTGCAGGGTGTGCGCAAGAATGTGGCTTGAAATCAAAATGCCATCCGAGCAAAACCACAAATGGATGGCGCAGCCTGGCGATTGGTAGCCTGTGGGCGCGGCTACTCCGCGGTTGTGGGATCAATCGCCGATCGAATTTGCGAGACGCGGTTGGCGGGAAACCCGCCCTGCTCGGCATGCTTGCGGACCGCCTCTTCATCAGGGGCTATGTAGATGCAGTAGATTTTGTCGTCGGTGACGTAGCTCTGGACCCACTGAATCTGAGGTCCCATCTCTCGCAGAATGCCACAAGACTTCTGCGATATGGCATGCAGTTGCTCCGCTGACAGGCTGCCGGCTCCCGGAATGTCTCGCTCGATGACAAACTTCGGCATGGTGGTGTCTCTCCTCCTGATGCCAGGTAACGAAGATTCTGGGCGGCTGATGAATTTCAGGCTCTCAAACAGCTATTCACGGCCGAGCTTCGTACACGATGTTAAAAGGCGTTTCCGTGGCCCGCCGGAAACGACCGAAGCCGGCCGCGGTTACCACTTCTCGGATGCGAGCTTCCCCGGATTGCGCGCCCAGGCATAAGCCGACTTCCTGCGATCGCGAGCAGGGAGTACACAGCAAGGTCGAGAATGAATAGTAAACCCGTCCCACCGGGTTGAGGTTGTCTTTCAACTGGTCATTGGCAAACGGTTCGACGATCATCCAGGTTCCATCATTGCGCAGCGAGTTTCGCACATGGGCGGCAGCGCCGACCGGGTCGCCCATGTCGTGCAAACAGTCGAAAACCGCGACGAAGTCGTAGTCCTTTCCCGGATATTCCTTGGCCGTGGCCTGCTGGAACGTAACCCGATCGGCAACCCCTTCACGCTGGGCAGAATCACGCGCTGCTTCGATCGATTTATCGTGGTAATCAAATCCGAAGAAGTGAGATTTGGGAAACGCCTTGGCCAGCAATATGGTGGACGCGCCTTTGCCGCAGCCCACGTCAGCCACGCGCCCACCGGCGTCGAGCTTTTCCTTTACATCATGCAGCGCGGGAATCCACGAGCTCACCAGATTGGCCGCGTAGCCAGGCCGAAAAAACTTTTCGCAGCCGTGAAACACCCCGTCATCATGTTCGTGCCAGCCCATGCCAGCTCCATTGCGAAACGAATCGGCGATTCGCGGCACCGCGGCGAGCGACCCCAGAGCTAGTTGGAACGCCCCAGGCAGATAGGCCGGGCTGTCTTCGTTGGCCAGGGCAAAGGCCTGTTCCTCGGTGAGACTGAACTTGTCGGCTTTCTCGTCATAAGTGACATAGCCACCGGCAGCCTGCGATGCCAGCCATTCGCGGACGTAGCGTTCGTCGGTTGCGGTTGCGGCCGCAAGTTCGGCCGAGGTCATGGGATGAGCCGCGAGCGCCTTGTAGAGTCCGAGTTTTTCGCCAATGACCACCATACCGGTATGCACCGCCGCACCGAGATCTTCCACGAAGCGCCCGACAAAAGCATTGAGCTTGTCCATATCGATTGCCATAGTGCACCCCTTCCCCAAGGGCCACAATTTTAGCTAGGTCCTTAATAATTTGTAAATCCCTACGCGCAGGTTTTCGATCAGCTTGGATGACCTGCTGTGCCGGTATCGTAGACGCCGCGGGGCAGGCCCCGTCCGTTTTTCTTTGTGCGCTCGGCTCTGCCCCACTACACTTGAACCGAGAGAACCGTGAGCAAACGTCTGCCTTTGTTGCTTCGCCACGCTATGTACAACCTGCGTGGCGGTTTTTTGATTCGCCCGCTCACCATCGCGTTGTCGCTGGGTTGCGCGGGCGCATTCCTGTCATGGTTGGAAGAGTCGTTTCCGGTTGTCAGCGCCTGGGTGCCCACGGTCCTATTCCCCTCGCACGCCGACCCGCAAGTTGCCCAGGTCATCCTGGCGGGCATTGCGGGCTCCATCATGACGGTCGTGTCCATCGTGTTTGCCATCCTGTTGATGACGCTCACCCTGGCCTCGATGCAGTTCTCCCCGCGCATCATCGTCAGTTTTTCTCGGGACCGCGTAACGCAATGGACGCTCGGCATCTTCCTGGGCACTTTCTCGTACTGCATGGCGGCGCTTCCGACGGCGCGCTCGTTTCCTCACCCCTTCGCCCCAGTGGCCACCGTCCTGGGAGCCATGGTGCTGGCGCTGATCTGCGTCGGATTGCTGCTGTTTTTCATTCACCACATCTCGCAGGCCATCAGTGTCAATCACATCGTCGACCGAATCGCGGAAGAAACCGAGGCCATGATCGACGAGATGATGCCCCGGCCGCACCAGCCGACTCGCATGACGGATGCCGCACCGCTCAGACCCAACCCGAGCGAGGTGCCCGTCTTGAGTGATGTTTCCGGCTACATCCGCTTCATCGATAAGCGGCGCCTGGTCGCCGTTGCCAAGCACTATCACGTCAGCATCCGCGTGCTGCGGAGGGTCGGCCACTTCGTTCCGGCGGGAATCCCGCTGATGATGGTCTCCAAAGGGAACCGTCTGCCCCCCGAAGGCGCCCCCGACCTGCTGGCCGCATTCGATTGCGGCCCGACTCGGACCTTGCAGCAGGATGTGGAGTTTGGCGTCCTGCAGATTGTCGATGTGGCGTTGAAGGCGATCTCGCCCGCCGTCAACGATCCCACCACCGCCATTAGCTGCGTCGATCAGTTGAGCCGCATTCTGATCCGCTTCGCGTCCCGAGAGCCGCCCGACGAGCTGCTCTATGATCCGCCGGGCATCGTGCGCGCCAGCATTGGATGGATCCACTTCGAGCGCTTGCTGGAGGCAGCCTTTGAGCAGATCCGCATGTATGCGAAGAGTGACGTGGCGGTCAGTTTGCGGTTGCTGCGGGCCCTTGGCGACATAGCCGCTTCGACACCCGATCCGGAGTTCCGCCAGAAACTTGTCGAGCAGGGAATGCTGACAGTGGCAGGCTGCTGCGAAAAGCTCGGCGAAGTGGAGCTGGGAGAGTTGCGTTTTCGCCAAGCCGCTCTGGAGACCTTCGCCGCGATCTCGCAGCTGTAGACCAAGACCGCTGGATGGCGGCCGGGTTTATTGGTATGAGTTCAGTTCCGATTTTCTTGGGTTTCCAGTTTGCCGATGGCCCGGCTTATCACCCCGAAGGTGCCGCACCCAATCTTCTTCTGCTTGGGCGGGGTTGTCCGGTAACCTTCCCTGACACTGCCGCCTTCGACTGTTATCATTTTCAGTTTCCTGGAACTCTCGCCTTACTCGGTTTTGAGGAGTGCGCATGAAGCGTCGTTCCCGCCGTTTGTTGCTGAACCTTGCATTTCTTGCAGTGCTAATCACGGCGCCAGCGACGATTGCGGCCAATCGCCCGCCGGTTTCCCAGTCCGACGAAGCCCGCGCCGAGCGCTATTTCCAAAGCATTCGCAAGAATCCCAACCTGCTGCTGGCCTTTCTGCGCGAGATGCCCAAGGGAGGCGACCTGCACAATCATCTCTCGGGCTCAGTTTATGCCGAGTCGTACATCCAATGGGCGGCGCAAGAAGGCGATTGCATCGATCCCAAGGGCCTGTGGTTTAGCGCGCCTCCATGCCAGGCGCCGGCATTGCCGATCGCGAGTGCCTTCAACAATGCCGACCTCTACGGCAACATCGTTGATGCCATCTCCATGCGCAATTGGCAGTATTCGGGCCAATCCGGACACGACCACTTCTTCGCTACCTTCGGCAAGTTCGCGGAAGTCATCAACGGCACCACCGACAAGGAGCTGGCCGAGACCGCTGCGCGCGCTGCTTCTCAGCACGAGATCTACCAGGAGCTGATGCTCACGCCGGCCGGCAAAGATCTGGAGACGCTGGCCGAGTCGGTTGGTTGGGACGAGGACTTTGGCCGGCTGCAACAAAAGCTGCTGGCTGGCGGGCTGCCGCAGATTCTGGCTGCTGCCAGTCAAGAACTCGATGCCGCAGAGGTATCACGCGACAAACTTCTGCACTGCGGCGTTCCCGCCGCCGATCCGGGGTGCCAGGTCGTACAGCGCTACATAGCGCAGGTTTCGCGGGGCAAGCCGAAAGAGGTGGTCTTCGCCCAGATTCTCGCCGGCTTTCTGCTGGCTGGCGCCGACCCCAAACTGGTTGCGCCCAACTCGCATGTAGTCGGCCTGAACCTGGTGATGGCGGAAGACTGGTATGTCCCCATGCGGGACTTCGCGCTGCACATGCGCATGCTCAATTATCTTCACGAGCGCTATCCGCAGGTGCACATCGCACTGCACGCGGGCGAACTGGTCGAAGGCCTTGTCCCACCCCAGGACTTGCAGTTTCATGTGCGCGATTCGGTCGAGACGGGTCACGCCGAACGCATCGGCCACGGCGTTGACGTGATGAACGAAAGTCGCCCATTCGAGCTTTTGCAGGAGATGGCGGACCGCAATGTGATGGTAGAAATCTGCCTCACCAGCAACGACGTTATCCTGGGCGTGCGCGGACCGCAGCATCCCTTAAGCGAATACCTGCGCGCCGGGGTGCCGGTCGCGCTGGCCACCGATGACGAAGGCGTCTCCCGCTCCGACATGACCCACGAATATCTGAAAGGCGCGGAGGAACAGAATCTCAGCTACCTGCAGCTAAAGAAGATGGCGCGCACCAGCCTGGAACACGCCTTCATCGGCGGCGCCAGCCTGTGGCGTGACGGCAAAGCGTTCGCCGTGGTTAAGGAATGCGGAGCGGAGAAGGCTGGCGTTGCGCAACCATCGGCGGTGTGTGGGAGGTTTCTCGCTGGCAGCGAAAAGGCGCGCTTGCAATGGAAGTTGGAAGCTGAGTTTCGCCAGTTTGAAGCGAACGCGCGGGCGGCTTCGGATGATCTTAATACAGCCGCGGCGCCGTCGGAAACCATTCACCACGGAGGGCACTGAGTCTTGGTTTCCATCAAGTTTCTTCCGTGATCTCGGTGATCTCCGTGGTTGATTTTCGTCCCTATGGGCGCACCACCCGCCAGCCCTGCTATTCCACCGTAACCGACTTGGCCAGATTGCGCGGCTGGTCCACGTCGCAACCGCGGCGTACCGCGATGTGATACGCCAGCAACTGGCAGGGAACTACCTCCAGAATCGGGGCGAGCAGTTCGGGCGCATCGGGAACGTAGAGGACGTGGTCGGCGGCTTCGCGAATTTCCTCGTCGCCGTCCGTGGCGATGGCAATCACGGTCCCGGAGCGCGCTTTCACTTCCTTCAGGTTCGACAGCGTCTTCTCGTAGCGCAGCACCGAGCCGGGATCGGTCTTGTCGTGCGTAGCGAGAATCACCACGGGAAGATCTTCGTCAATCANNAGAAACAGGAAGTCGTGAGCGCGGTGATATTCCTTGGCAAGGTCTTCGGTCTCTTCATCGCGCGTCAGCAGCGTCTCCAGCTTGCCGGGCATGAGGGTGAGGTCGGTGAGGAGCTGCTTGGAGTGGTCGAGGTCGAGCGTTCCCCGCACCAGGCCAAGGTGCACCGCAAACAGGAACAGTGCGGTCAGTTGCGCCGTGAAAGCCTTGGTCGAGGCCACGCCAATCTCCGGTCCGGCGTGGGTGTAGATGGTGCCGTTGGCTTCGCGCGCGATCATGGAGCCCACGACGTTGCAGATGCCCACGGTCTTGGAGCCTTTGGCGCGCGACTCCCGCATGGCGGCGATGGTGTCGGCGGTCTCGCCTGACTGCGTAATCAAGACGGTCAGATCGCCGGGGCCGGTCAACGGATCGCGATAGCGAAACTCGCTGGCATAATCCACTTCCACCGGAAGCTTGGCCAGCCGCTCGATCATGAACTTGGCCGCCAGTCCGGCGTGCCAACTGGTGCCGCAGGCTGCGATATACACCTTCTCCAATTTGCGGAAATCGTCGTCGCTGATGTCCATCTCGTCGAGGAACACCTTGCCGGAGTCCAGCGAGACGCGGCCCAGCGTGGTATCGCGCACCGCTCGCGGTTGCTCGTAGATTTCCTTCAGCATGAAATGCTTGAAGCCGCCCTTCTCCGCCATGATGGGGTCCCAGGTGATGTGCTGCACCTGGCGGGTGATGGGCTGGCCGTCGAAGTCGGTGAGCTGCACGCCCGAGGGCGTGATGACGGCCAGATCGCCGTCGGCGAGAAAGAAAAGATCGCGAGTGTGGTACAGGATGGCAGGCACGTCGCTGGCGACGAAGTATTCATCTTTGCCCAGACCAATGACTGCCGGCGGCCCATTGCGAGCGGCGACAATCTTGTTGGGCTCGTCGGCCGAGATGACGGCGATGGCGAACACGCCGGTCAGCAGCTTCACCGTCATGCGCACCGCCTCTTCCAGCGGAACTTTGCGATCGGGAGCGGAGAGGTTTTTCTCGATGAGGTGCGCGATCACTTCGGTATCGGTCTCGGTGCGAAATTTGTGGCCTTCGTCGATGAGCTTCTTTTTCAGGGCAACGTAGTTCTCCACGATGCCGTTGTGCACCACCACGATCTTGCCGGTACAGTCGCGGTGGGGATGCGCGTTCTCCTCGGTGGGACGGCCATGCGTGGCCCAGCGGGTGTGGCCGATGCCATAGGTGCCGTCGAGTGGCTTGAGGCGGATGACCTCTTCCAGGTTGCGCAGCTTGCCCTCAGCGCGGCGCACCTGCAAACCGTCGCCGTTGCCGCCCACGGCAATGCCCGCTGAGTCGTAGCCGCGATATTCCAGGCGGCGCAAGCCGTCAATGATGACCGGCACCACCCGCTTTTTTCCGACGTATCCAACAATCCCGCACATAACTTTGTCAGTTGCCTGTAGTCAGTTGTCAGTAGCCAGTTAATCTTAGCTGATTTGATGAGTCGGTGGGAGTTCCTGATGCGAAAGGCGGGCCCGCGAATTTGGGCCACTGGATTCTGCGGCGGTCACTTGCGCTAAGGCCTGGTTACAACACTGACCGTGGAGTCATGCTCCGAATGGGCGTAGAGTGTTCCCTGTGAACCGCCCGCTCGCATTTGCAGCGCTGCTGCTTCTTCTCAGCTCCATTACCGTCTGCCAAACGCCGTCCCACGCTTCAGATTGTTCGACTCTGAAATACTTGCGGCACAAAGTTTCATGTCTCTGTGGAACCGTCCAAGTGTGTTCAGGAGATATCTGCGGCCGCCCTTCATTCTTTGATCTCGACGACGAGATCACCGTAGAGCTACGAGAGAAGAGTGGCACGATTCTCGACTCGAAGAAAGTTGTGGTCGAGACAAGCGAGAAGCAGGGCACGACGCTGGACGGGAGAAAGATCTCTTACAAAGAAACGGAGCGGAGATTCTGTTTCGAGGACAAACGTGACGGCGACTATCTGCTTGCCTTTGTGCTCCACAAGGATGGCGTTTCTCAGCCAGCAGTCATATTTCCAACGAACTACTCACACAAACGGCGGAAACCTTGCGACCCGGTCTACATGGTAGAACCGAGCTGCCCGAAGTAGCTCATCGCGATAAATCGCCATGTCACAAGCTTGGCCAGTTAATCCTCGAGCTTGAAGCTGTATTCCTCAATGACGGGATTGGTGAGCACTTCACGCGCGATGCGCTCCACCTCCGCCTGCGCCGCTTCGCGGGTGACGCTGCTGTCCAGAGCAATCTCGAAGTACTTGCCCTGGCGCAGATCGTCGATGCCGCGGTATCCCATTTTCTTCAGGGCGCCGTGGATGGTTTTGCCTTGAGGGTCGAGCACACTTTTCTTCAGCGAGACATATACGTAGGCTTTCATGGGTGGAGTTCATTATAAGCCGTCAGCTGACAGCTGACAGCTGACAGCTTCTTCACTTCAGCGGCGGCTTGAACAGCTCGTCAATCTCGACCTGATAGCCGTTTACCAGCCGGTTGTTTTCGTTTGCCATACCAACCACCGACATCATCTCGTGGAACATCTTATCGGTCATGCCTTTCTTGCGCGCCGAGACAGTGTGGGCGGCAATACAATACGGGCACCCATTCGTGACGCTCACCGCCAGGTAGATGAGTTCTTTGACCACCGCATCCAGGGCACCGGGCGCCATGATCTGCTTGGTATCCTCCCAGGTGCGTTTCAATAGTTTCGGATCGTGCGCAATGGCTTTCCAGAAGTTGTTGATCCAGTCTGTCTTGCGCGTTGCCATGATGTCGTCATACACCGCCTTTACTTCCGGGCTGGCGTTCTTGTATTCGATGAAGCCAAAAGTGGCCATGTGTCCTCCTGAAAGTGCGATGGGCGCGCTCGGCGCGCCTATGCCGTTGACTTCCTCTGCTGGACTTTCTGCCGCACAAATTCGATCAGTTCGGGCGTCACATACTGCGGTGGGCGGATGTGGAACGTCGGTTTTGCGGCAACTGGTTTCAATGAGACGTTCGTCCAGGCGACATCGCCGCTGCTGTCGTGCACGAGGATGGCGTCTGCGCGATCAAGAAATTCCTGCGCCGAGAGTTTGAAGTCGGCGGTCGCCGGGTCAAGCACCGTCAGGTAAAGGTCGGGCCGCAGGAAGCGCATGATCGAATTGGACTCTACGACGGCGTTCTCGGCTCCGGCGAGTTCCTGGCGCACGCGCGGCATGGCCTCAGCCAGCATTCCCTGGCGGGTCCGCACCCACAGCGAGCGAGTTGCGCCACAAACGAGAAAGCGCGAAGTGTCGCTCGCGCCGCTGCGATCACGCTCTTCGGTCACTGCCCAACTGTGGTCGTCGGTGGCGCAGTCGCAGAGTTCGCCGTTAGCGGAACATATGCCGTGTCCGTATTGCGTGATCTTGATGGCCGTCCAGTGAAACTCGGGGAGCGCGGCGATCAGGCCGGCGACCACGCTGGTCTTGCCTACGCTGCGAGAATGTCCGCCGATGACTATGAGAGACATGGGAAAAAGCACTTAGCACTTAGCATTTAGCTCTTAGCGGTTAGCCCCCATCTCAAGCTTTTGCCAAGTGCTAAATGCTAATTGCTAAGTGCCAAAAGCTGAGTGCTAACTGCTCCTTTCGCTTTTTCGCGCCAGACGCGCCAGCGCTGCTAGTTCCTTCAAATACTGTCTGAGCGGACGCGCCGGTCTGCCCCAGAAGACGACGCCCCCCCCGCGAACGATCTTATTCGACAGCACGCCGCTGCCCGATCCGAGAATGACGCCCGGCTCGACCGTGGCATGGTCACCGATGCCAACCTGGCCGCCCACGACCGCGCCGTCTCCGATGTCGACACTACCCGAAATGCCGGTCTGTGCGGCGATCACGACATTGGCGCCAACGCTAACGTTATGCCCGATGTGTATCAGATTGTCGAGCTTGGTCCCCGCGCCGATCACGGTTTTGTCCAGCGCGCCCCGATCAATAGTGCAATTGGCGCCGATCTCGACGTACTCGCCGATAACCAGCTCGCCGATCTGGGGAAACTTGTGATAACGGCCGAATTGTTCATCGCGCACGAATCCGAAGCCCTCCGCGCCCAGTACTGCGCCTGCGTGCACCACGACACGGCGGCCCAGCATCGTACCCGAATAGATGACGACGCGCGGATACAGGTCACAATCGTCACCGATCACGACGCCTTCGCCGATGAAGCAGCCCACTCCGATGTGCGAGCGCTCTCCCACCACGGCGTTGGCTTCAATCACCGCGTAGGGGTCAATGGCGGCGCTGGCGGCGACCTTCGCCGAAGCATGGACGACCGCCGTGGGATGAACGCCGGCAGCGTAGGTCCTGGGCGGATGGAGCAGCGCTCCGGCCCGAGCGAAAGCCAGCCGGGGCTGGGCTGCGATCAGCAAGGGTTTACGTCCGGCGGACGAGGCCGCGAACTCTCCCGCGATGACGGCGCTCGCCGGAGAAGCCAGCGCTTGCGCCAGGTGCTTCTCGTCCTGCACAAATACCAGAGTGCCTGGCCGCGCATGGGCGATGCTGGCGACGTTCGTGATCTGGAGGTTGCCGTCGCCGATCAAGCGGGCGGCGGTGAATTCCGCCAGCGATTGCAGAGTTTGGTGCATGAGGCTGTTATAGCAGTGCAGAGTGAATAGTGGATAGTGGTTAGGAAAATCCAGTATCCCCGCACGCACAACGCCGGACCTTCCGGCGATGCGGCCTCGTGGGCACGTCAACGCATCCCACTAAGGTCAGCTTCCGCGGCCTGGGGGCTTGACATTCGGCGGCAGACGCAGCACTATGCTGTCGCAGATTTGGTGCAATCCCAGTACCCAGGAATGGTAAGCATATGGCGTCTTCCGTTTGGTCCGGATACCTAACGTTTGGGCTTATTTCAATGCCGGTGAAGTTATTTTCCGGCGCGCGCAGCAATCACATCTCCTTCAACATGCTGCATCGCGATGACAACACGCGGCTCAAACAGCAGCTCTGGTGCCCGCATGACGAGCGCGTCGTGGAACGCAACGAGATCGTCAAGGGCTACGAGTACCGCAAGGGCGAGTACGTCATCATCGAGCCGGACGAGATCAAGAAGATCGAGCCCAAGACCGCGAAGGCGATGGAGATCCTGGAGTTCGTCGAGTACAAGGAAGTGGATCCCATCTACTTCGAATCGTCGTATTATCTTGTGCCGGATGAAGCTGGCCGCAGGCCGTACGCGCTGCTGACCAAGGCCATGGAAGAGACCGGTTACGTGGCCATCGCCAAGCTCACCATGCACAACCGCGAATACACGGTGTTTCTGCGGCCCCATGCGGGCGGGCTGATGCTGCACACCATGTACTACAGTGACGAGGTGCGGCAACTGGAGAGCTTCGGCCCCGTCGACGTTGAACTGAAAGACGCCGAGGTCAAGGTCGCCCATCAGTTGATCGAAGCGCTCGCCGGCAAATTTGAGCCCGAGAAGTATCACGACACCTTCGAGGAAAATCTGAGAGAGCTCATCAAGGCGCATCTGGAAGGGCGCGAGGTCACTGCCGTGGAGAAGCCCCGCAAGCTTGCTCCGGTCGTTGACCTTATGGCTGCGCTCAAGGAAAGCCTGGCACAAATGCCGAAGAAGCCTCCGCAACGCGTGGTCGCAGCGGAAAGAGCGCCGGAGGTGAAAGAGGTGAAAAAGTCGGCCAAGGGGCCGCGCCGCAAGACCGCTGCATAATGCCGTGGGCCAAATTATGCGTTGCCGCGAGAGGAACCGACCCTTTCTGCTAAATAGCACGATTAGGCCATTCGCTATGCACCAAAGTTTGCATGCGGTATTCTACGGGCATCTTGACTGCGCGAGTTAAACCGCCGCCGCAGAACACCATCCGCATTGCCGTGGTGGAAAGCGACCCGCTTCGCTTCCTGGGGTTTCGGGCGATCTTTTCATCCGAAGAAAGCTTTCGGGTACGCGCCGCCTCCGTCTTGTCGGTCCTGAGTTCTGCCGACGACGACATCATTCTGATGGCCTCCAGTGGCGGAGCCGCATTCTACTCGGCGATGTCCGCCTTAAAGGCGGTGCGTCCTGCCATTCGCATTATTGTCACCGGGACAGGCACGAGCGATGAAGAGATTCTGCGGGCGATCGCGGCGGGCGCCAAGGGTTATATAGCCGAGGATGCAACCCCCGGCGAATTCAAGCACGCGATCCGCGAGGTGCACAGTGGTTCAGTGTGGGCGCCTGGGCGGGTGCTTGGCGCGTTCATCGAACGCGCCACCGCATCTCCTCGCCGGGTGCGGCCGCAAGGGGAAGACAAGATCAGCGAACGTGAACGGGAAGTGTTGAAGTTGCTGGTCGCAGGCCGCTCCAACAAAGAAATCGGGGACGCGCTCGGAATCGAAGAGCGCACGGTCAAGGCACATGTCAGCCAGCTTATGCGGAAGGTCGGGGTGCAAAACCGCATCGCTTTGTCGGTCTACGCCATCACTCATTCGCTGCTCTCGGAGCGTGAGTAATCCAGTTCCGCTAACTGCTCGGTCCTAACTTCCGCGGACTGGTTACCTGCCCATCCGACTGGTTACCTGCCGATCCCTTGTTACTAAAGTCTAATTACCCCGCTTGGCCTTCCGTTACTTGCGCGAAGCTGCCTCTGACTGCATACTGCACTCACCTACCACAGAACCTGGGAGATAGGGCTGGAAGAGGTTACGAGGGTCTCCTTTTCCGGCCCTTTTTATTTGCAATCAGCCCCATCTAAACTGGCGAGAATTATCCCTGGTCTGCGTTTCGGTTCTCCCTATCCCCATCGGGTCACTAAAGAGTAACCAGTCCTGAGCTTTCTCCAGGCGCAAAATTCCATCCAACCCTCGTAAGATGAGTGCAGCCGGCACGGCCTGGCGGAGCCTATGTTCTTGATCGGAGTTGAGCCATGAAGAAAATTGTCGCGGCAGCTTTGTTGATTATTTCCATGACCACCTGGGCTTGGAGCCAGAACCGGGGCGCGCAAGTGGATCGCGTCCAAACAGCGAGCACGGTGCTCGACCAGATCATGTCTGCTCCCGATCACGCCATTCCCGATGGAATCCTTTCGGGCGCCAAATGCATTGCGATCGTGCCCTCCATGCTGAAGGCAAGTTTCGTGTTCGGGGCCAACTATGGCAAGGGCGTAGCCACCTGCCGCACCGAGCATGGCTGGAGCGCGCCCGTGTTTTTCAAGGTGACCGGCGGCAGTTTCGGATTTCAGGCGGGCGGTCAGGCTTCGGATCTGGTGTTGATCATCCGCACCGATGACGGCATGCAACACCTGCTGCAAAGCAAGTTCAAGCTGGGAGCCGACGCTTCCGCCGCGGCCGGGCCGGTGGGCCGCGACGCGCAGGCTTCCACCGACCTCACCTTGCGCGCCCAGGTGCTGACCTATTCGCGTTCGCGCGGATTGTTCCTCGGGGTCTCCTTAAGCGGCGGTGTCATTCGCCAGGACGACGGCGACACGCGCGCCTTTTATGGCGGCAAGGACTGGACATTCTATTCACTGCTGAGAGGACAAATTCCGGCCCCGCAGGATTCGCTGGTCCTGCTGAATACGGTTGAGAAGTACGCTCCCACGCCCAAGGTTCGCGCGCAGGTTGCACCCGCACCTGTCATGACATCGCCTGCGCCTGCAGCCACGCCAGCCGAGACGCCTGCGACAAGTTCACCGGCGGACCCGGCTCAAGCGCCGACAGCGATGGATCCGACAACCGAGGAACCTGCTGCAGCGCCAGCCGCGACCCCAACTTCGACGACGGTGCCGCCCGTCGCCGCCACGCCGGCTAGCAGCGGAACTGTCAACCCTTAAGAAGTAGCGGCGCACCGAGCGGCGGCTGCGGCCGCCGCTTTTCTCTTGCGCAAGAAGCCGCACTCAGCTATCGGTTTGACCTCGGTTTTTCGCGGTGCTACCGTCAAACCGATACTTCTCATGCGCCACAGGTTGCAATATGTTCCGGTCGCGTTAGTAGTGCGCCTGATCGGCGCCTTGCCGCGCCCGCTGGCCCGAGGATGGGGCATCTTGCTGGGCGGGGCGGTGTACCATCTGCACCGCCGATTGCGCCGGGTCGGAATGTGCAACCTCGGGTTGGCTTTCCCGGAGAAACCGCCGAAAGAACGCCGCCGGATTCTGCGCGGGGTTTACGTCTCGTTGGGACGCTTGCTCGGCGAAGCCTGCCTCTTCCCGAGCTACACCAAGGAAAACGCTTCCCAGGTTGCCGTGTACCAGGGCTTCGAAAATTTCGAAGCGGCGGAGAAGCGCGGCAAGGGTGTGCTCTTCCTCACCGGCCATTTTGGAGGATGGGAGATTGGTTCCTTCTTCCACTCGCTGCAAGGGCACCCCATGAAGATGGTGGTGCGGCCGCTCGACAATCCTTACGTGGACGCCCTGGTGGCGCGCTATCGCTGCCTCCACGGCAATCAGATGCTCGGCAAAGATGAATTTGCCCGCGGCTTGCTGGCAGCCATGCGCAACAACGAAACCGTGGGCGTCCTGATGGACACCAACATGACCCCACCGCAGGGCGTATTTGTGAACTTCTTCGGCATTCCCGCCTGTACCGCCAGCGGCGTGGCGCGGGTGGCGCTGCATACCGGGGCGGCGGTGGTCCCGGCGTTCACCATCTGGGACCCGGTGCTGCGCAAATACCGCGTGGAGTTCGACCCCGCGGTTGATCTGGTGCGCACCGGCGATCCTGACGCAGATGCCAGTACCAATACCGCGCTCTTCAACAAAATCATTGAAGACCACGTGCGCCGCTATCCGGACCAGTGGCTCTGGGTGCATCGGCGATGGAAGACCAGGCCGCCAGGTGAGCCGCCGCTGTACTAGGCGGAAGCCGGTCATTCCTCAT
>PLYW01000151.1:4198-7232 GCA_003151875.1 Acidobacteriaceae bacterium | reverse complement strand
ATACAGACCGTTCAAGATGTGAAGCTGCAATTGAAGTGGCTGGCGGAAGAGAGTGAAGCGAGCGGACCTCACGAAGAGGCGCCAGCGTCGTGGACCGGCCATCTCAAACGGCGCGAGCGCGTCGTGTGGGCGGTGGCCACTTTATGCGCGCTGTTGGCGGGTGGGCTGGCGTTTGCGCATCTTGCCGGCCAAAAGCCGCAGCCGGTGGTGCGAACCAGCATTGGAAGCGCAGATAAACTCCGCTTCAACTTCGCAGGTGACATAGCGGGACCGCCTGCCCTCTCGCCTGACGGTCTCCACATCGTTTTCTCGGCAACGAATGAAGGGAAAGCCCAGCTCTATCTTCGGACCTTGAGCGATCTCTCGATTCGACCGCTGCTTGGCACCGACAACGGCTGGTTCCCTTTCTGGTCGCCCGACAGCCATTCGGTGGCGTTCTTCGCCGACGGTAAGTTGAAGCGGCTCGACATTTCCGGTGGCATTCCCGTGGCGATCTGCGACGCCATCACCGGCCGCGGAGGCAGCTGGGGCAGCACGGGGACCATCGTGTTCACCCCCAACTTCAACTCGTCCATCTGGCAGGTGTCAGCCGGAGGAGGAACTCCGACCGAGGTCTTCAAACTCGATTCACCAAAATACAGTACCTACCGGTGGCCATGGTTCTTGCCTGACGGGAAGCACTTCCTCTATTTTGCAGCCAACCACTTGACTCCTAACAACTCGAACACCGGCGGCGTTTTTTTCGCTTCCCTGGAAGGCAAGGAAAATCGGTTGCTGTTTCCGTCGGCATCGAATGCCATCTACGCTTCCGGATATCTGCTTTATCTTGCCGGCAATGTCCTGCGCGCACAACCTTTCGATCCGGGTTCGGGCCAAACCAGGGGCGACTCTACGGTGCTCGCCGACGGTGTACAGAATGACAGCGAAGTGTGGCGGGGAATCGTGACCGCTTCGGAAAATGGTCTCCTGCTTTATCAGCCTGCCATGGCGACGACAGGGATGAAGCTGGTCTGGTTTGACCGTAGTGGGAAACAGGTAGAAGAAATCGGTGATGGGGATGCCTACTATCAGGTCAGACTTTCCCCGGACGAAAAGAAGCTCGCGCTTGCGATTGGTCAAGTGAATCGGAACATCTGGGTTTACGATTTGGCCCGCGACACCAAGAGCCGTTTCACCTTCGACAATAAATCACACTCCGATCCCGTTTGGTCTCCCGACGGCAGCCAGCTCGCCTATGCAGTCGCTGAGGGTGGGCTTCAAGAAGCTGTGGTGTTCAGCAAGTCATCCAATGGGGCGGGCGAGGCAAAACAGATATTGGCGAGTGCGCCCGGTGATGAGGTCCAGCAGTCGCCGAGTGACTGGTCACCGGATGGCCGCTGGATGATGTACACTCGCGGCGCAGTCGGAGCGGGCACCCAGGGAACCGACTTATGGGTATTCTCCCTCGACGGACGCCAAAAACCGTTTCCTTACATAGCGGGTCCCGGCGACCAACGGGAAGCCCAGTTCTCACCCGACGGCCATTTTGTGGCCTATCAGTCAAACGAAGGCGGTAATACCCAGGTCTACGTGGCTGCCTTCCCGTGGACCGGGGCAAAGTGGCAGGTTTCAACCAACGAAGGCACCGGACCACGATGGCGGCACGATGGACAGGAACTCTTCTTCGTCGATGGCGACCAAATCATGTCGGCCAAGGTGAACAAAGCCGGTTCAGGTTTGGAAATAAGTCAGCCGCGTCCCTTGTTCCGCCTCAACTTGATTGGCGAGTATCCCTTTCGCTACGCAGTCGCCCGAGATGGTCAGCGCTTTGTGGCAATTGTCAGCGGCCAAGATAGCTCGCAGCCTCTGGTCTTGGTGCAGAACTGGACCGCGGAATTCAAACCCCGATAGCTGATTGTCGATCGCATGCTTCGGACTTTCCGGTGTGTGCCGCTCTCACATTCGAAGGTGACGNNGATCCCGCACCACACGCCGAGCTCCAATTCGAGAGCTTCGAGAACCTGATGCCGTTCCGCGTGAACGACATTCTGCTGGTCTCCAGCCTGTACGACTCCTTCATTCTGCGCGAGGACGGGCGCCTCAACGAGCTGCTGATGGGCGAGTCGCTGGAGCTGGACATTCATCAGGTCCCCGGCATCACCCATGTCCCGAGCGGGGCCAAGGCGCTGGAGCTGGCGCGCTCCCAGCCGCGCTTCAACCTGATCGTGACCAACCTGCAAGTCGGCGACATGGATGCCGCGCAATTGGCGCGTGAAGTCAAGGCCGCGGGTCTGGATGTTCCGGTCATCGTCCTGGCATACGATTACCGCGAGATCAAGAACTTCATCGCGCGCAATCCGCAGACCGATATCGAGCGCATATTTCTGTGGCAAGGCAATGCCCGCATCCTGATCTCGATCGTCAAGTACATCGAAGACAAGCGCAACGTTCTGCACGACACTCATGCCATGAGCGTTCCCGTGATGCTGGTGGTCGAGGACGATATCCGCTATTACTCGCTCTTCCTGCCGGTGATTTACACCGAACTCATCAGCCAGTCGCGGCGCCTGCTCAACGAGGGCCTCAATGTCGCGCACAAGCTGGTGCGCATGCGCGCCCGCCCCAAGATTCTTCTCTGCTCCAATTACGAGGACGCGGAGAAGCAGGTCTTGAAGTATCGCGATTACTTGCTGGGGGTGGTCTCGGATGTGGAGTTTCCGCGCAATCATGTGCTCACGCCGGAAGCCGGCTTCCAGTTGGCGCGCATGATTCGTGGCATCGTGCCGGATGTACCCATCGTGCTGCAGTCCAGCAGCACCGAGTTCATGCAGCCCGCCTTCGACGAGGGCTTTGGCTTCCTGCAAAAACGCTCGCCTACCCTGCTGGGCGATTTGCGGCGCATGCTGGTCGACGAGGCGGGCTTCGGCGACTTCGTCTTCCGCCTCTCCGACGGCAAAACCGAGGTCGGGCGCGCCAGTAACCTGAACGAACTGGAGACCCAACTGGCGACGGTCCCGGCCGAAAGCATTGAACACCACGCCCAACGCAACCACTT
>PLYW01000151.1:0-4110 GCA_003151875.1 Acidobacteriaceae bacterium | reverse complement strand
CGCAGGTTTCCCGGTATCCGCATTGCCGTGCCGCCTACGCTGGTGTTGACCACCGACTTGTTCGACAATTTCCTGCGCGAAAACGACCTGCTGAAACTCGCCATTCACAGCACCGACGACCAGGAGATCGTGCAGCGCTTTCTGGCTGCGCCCCTGCCTATCGCCGTGATCGATAAGCTCCTGGACTTCTTGCAGGAGGTGCGCTATCCGCTGGCGGTCCGCTCTTCCAGCCTGCTGGAGGATTCGCAATACCAGCCGTTCTCCGGCGTGTACGAAACTTTTATGCTGGGGAACCATCGGGCCGACATTCAATTGCGTCTGGAGCAGCTTCTGGAGGCGATCAAACGGGTGTACGCCTCCACCTTCAGCCAGCACGCCAAGTCCTACGTGCGCGCCACACCGTATCGTCTGGAGGAAGAAAAAATGGCGGTGCTGGTTCAGCAGGTGGCGGGCGCGACCCATGGCAACCGCTTCTATCCGGATTTCTCCGGGGTGGTGCGATCGCGCAACTTCTATCCGGTTGCGCCCGTCAAGGTGGAGGACGGATTCGCGGCCGTCGCGTTAGGGCTGGGATGCGCCGTCGTGGGTGGAGGAAAATCGCTGACGTTCAGTCCGCGTCACCCTCGGCACCTGGTGCAGTTTTCGTCCGTGGAAGACATTCTGGCGAACTCGCAGACGCAATTCTGGGCGCTCAATCTGGACCATGCGGCGGACCCGACCGATCCGGTTACCGAGTTGCGCGAAGTGCCGTTCGGACTCGACGCGGCCGAGGCCGATGGGACCTTGCAGATGCTGGGCTCCACTTACTCGCGCGACAATCACGCCGTCTATGACGGCCTAAGCCGGCCCGGTCCGCGCATTGTCAGCTTCGCGCCCATCCTCAAGCATGGGCTGTTTCCCCTGCCCGCCATCCTCGATCAGCTTATGACAATCGGCGAGGACGCCATGGGACGTCCCGTGGAAATCGAGTTTGCCGTTCGGCTCCCGAGGCAAGCCAACGAAGCTGCTGAGTTCAGCTTCCTTCAGTTGCGTCCGCTGGTGCTGGCTCGCGGCGGCGAACAGATTCGCCTGGAGAGCGTGGAACCGGAACGCCTGGTATGCCAAAGCTCGCAGGTGCTGGGACACGGCCGTTTGCAGGACCTGCGCGACGTGATCGTGGTTGACTTCCAGCGCTTTGAACGCGCCCGCAGCCACGACGTGGCCCAAAGCGTCGCCCACTTCAACGCCCAGCTTTCCGAGGAGAATACGCCGTATCTGCTGATCGGAGTGGGGCGCTGGGGATCGACCGATCCGTGGCTCGGCATTCCCGTGGCCTGGGACCAGATCTCCGGTGCACGGGTCATTGTGGAGTCGGGATTCCGCGACCTGCGCGTGATTCCTTCGCAAGGCAGCCATTTCTTCCAGAACCTCACCGCGTTTCAGATCGGCTACTTCACCGTCAATCCCGACGCGGGCGAGGGCTTCGTCGATTGGCCGTGGCTGGCGGCACAACCAGCGGTCGCCGAACATGGCTGCGTCCGCCACTTGCGGTTCGCGACGCCCCTGGTGGTGCTGATGAACGGCAAAACCAGCCAGGGCATGATCTTCAAACCCGACTCCGCCGCGTAAACGCGCGCCTGAATCCCCGCTCCCGGAAATCCATCCAATCCTTGGATTCAGCTGCTGAAACTGAGAAAAGCAGATCCCTCACCGACTAAAGTCGGTTCGGGATGACAAAATAAGAGAGCTTATGACGGCGCGCCTGAAGGTGCGCCCCTTCAAAAGCGCTTTTTCAGCAACTGCGCTAACGACGAAATCCTTTCATCATGAAAATCGGAATCACGTGTTATCCAACCTACGGTGGCAGCGGTGTGGTGGCTACGGAGTTGGGACTGGAGCTGGCCGATCGCGGCCACGAGGTGCACTTCATCTCGTATTCCCAGCCCATCCGGCTTCCCAAGACTTACCCCAACATCCACTTTCACGAGGTGGAGGTTTCGCGGTATCCGCTATTCGAATATCCGCCGTACGATCTGGCGCTGGCCACGCGCATGGCGGAAGTCGCCGAAATTTACGAGCTCGACCTGTTGCATGTGCACTACGCGATTCCGCATTCCGTCAGCGCCATGCTGGCGCGACAGATGCTGAGCTGCGATCACGCGCGCCCTCGTCGCAGGTTGCCCTACGTCACCACCTTGCACGGAACCGACATCACGCTGGTTGGCTCCGATCCGTCGTATCTGCCCATCACGCGCTTCTCCATCGATCAGAGCGACGGCGTCACCTCGATCTCCGAGTATCTGAAGCGGCGGACCCTGGAAGTGTTTGCGGTGCAGACGCCGATCCAGGTGATTCCCAACTTCGTGAATTGCGATCTCTACCACCGCACTCCGGAATTGCTGGAGCACCGCTCCGAGTACGCCGGCGCTGACGAGAAGATTCTGGTGCACCTGTCGAACTTCCGGCCGGTGAAGCGGCTGGGGGACGTCATCGAGATCTTCGATCGGGTGCAGAAGAAAATCCCCGCGCGATTGCTGATGATCGGCGATGGTCCGGAGCGTTCCAGCGCCGAATGGCTGGCGGTGAAGAAGGGAATCCACAAGAAAGTGGACTTCCTCGGCAAACAAGACCGCATTAGCGAGAAGCTGGCGGTGGCCGACGTAATGCTGCTGCCGAGCCAGTTGGAGTCATTCGGACTGGCAGCCCTGGAGGCGATGGCCTGCGAAGTCGTGCCGATCACAACCAACGAAGGCGGGCTTCCCGAAGTTGTCGATCACGGGAAAACCGGGTTCCTCGCGCCTGTGGGCGATGTGGAAACGATGGCGAATTATGCGATTGAAATCTTGTCAGACGAAAACCAGCTGAGGCAAATGGGTGAAGCGGCGCGCGCCAGCGCCCAAGCGCGATTCTGCGCCAGCAAAATCATTCCCATGTACGAACGGTTCTATCGCGGCGTACTGGACCGCTCTTCGTAGATCGCGCCTGCGACCGAGCCGCCCATTTCTTCGGCCTGCAGCATCGGAAGCACCATCCGCACCAGGGTGCCGCGGCCGGGCTGGCTCTCAATCGTAATCTCGGCGGCATCGCCGTACACCACCTGAAGGCGCTCGGTAACGTTCACCATTCCAATGCCGGTCCCCGTGCTGGCGCTGGTGACCGACATTCCGACTCCGTCGTCTTCCACCTCGATGACCACGCGCTGTTCGGCACAGCGGCTGCGAATATAGATGCTTCCTCCGTCAACCGTGGAGGAAAAGCCATGCTTGACCGCGTTCTCCACCAGCGGTTGCAGGATCATGCTGGGCACCAGATGTTCCAGTGAGGCCGGCTCCAGTTCCTTGACCACCTTCAGCTTGTCACGGCCGAAGCGCGCCACTTCAATATCGAGATAATCATCCAGGAATTCCAACTCCTCGCGCAGCGGGACGAACGAATCACCCTTGCGCAGCAAGCGGCGCAGAATGTTGCCCAGCTTCACGATCATCTCGCGGGCCGAATCCGGATCGCGGCGCACCAGCGAAGCCACCGAATTCAGGGTGTTGAACAGGAAGTGGGGATTGATCTGGCTTTGCAGAGCTTCCATGCGCGCCTGCAACAGCAATCTCTCCTGCTGTTCCAGCTTCATCTCGATGCGTACGTTGTTCAGCACCTTTAAGGCGATTGCGACTGCCATGACCGTGCCGGCGTAGATGGCCAGGTTGATCGGCCAGTTCTTGGCATCGAGCGCGAAAATGCGCGTGGGAAAGACGCGATGCAGTTGTATGCGGATGAACTCCAGGCCCAGGATGAGGAAGAAGAACGAAGTCTGCCAATCGATAAAAGACTTGCGGATGCTGCGTCGAATCCAGCGATAGATGCTGAGGTCGAACAGCGGAGAGAATGACCAGATGGCTTCGCGATCGGGGCCAAGATGGCGCAGCACGCCCGCCAACCCTCCCGCCAGAACATACATGGGCAAGGTAAGCCACTCGCCGAAAAGCACCGCCGGCAGCGCAACCAGCGCCCCGCCCGCGATTCCTGCCAAGCGTCCGGCGATCACGCCCATCAGGATGGCGCCCTCGAAGGAAATGTCGGCCGCGTAGAAATTGTGCACCCAGTGGCTCACCAATACGCCCAGGGCAATGGGCGTGC
>PLYW01000166.1 GCA_003151875.1 Acidobacteriaceae bacterium | reverse complement strand
GGCAGGCTTCCTCGCTTTAGCTGCGGCAGGCTTTCTCGCCTTAGCCACGGCTTCAACCGGGGCCGCCAATTCCGGCTGCGGCGGTTTCGGAGTGCGATGGTGGCCATGGTGCAGCGGCTGGATGCGCGCGGCTTCTTCTTCCGTCCGCAGCTCAGTGTCTTCACGGTTTCGGCGCTCGTCTTCGAGGTATTCCGGGATCGTTTTAGTTGTCATGGCTGTAGTGTGGCAGAACTGTCCTCGTCCGAGATGTCCAATTTTGGCCACTCGCTGACAATTCATGGGCCGCCACGAGGAGACTGGACAGAGACGTACTACCGGCAGCCATCGACACTTGAAATACTAGTGGGGGAGGGACCATGCCTCGACACCGCTCTGTTAGGAGTAATCTTCCTTCATGGACAAGAAGGAGATTAATTCCCCAAAACTGACCGCGCATTTTGTCATTTGGATGTGCGTAGGATGCTTGCTGCTGCTGCTTTTTCTAGGTCATTACGTCTGGAAGGCTTTTTGAGGCAGCGAAGCCACGCAATCACGATGCTCTCATGTAGCAGCATTCTCGATCAGCGCGGCGTTTCAGGACTGCAGTCCGCCGCTGCAACCGGACAAACGTCAACTCGCGGAAATCGAGGGTAGTGGGGCCCGGATCGGTTTTCCCCTCCTACTCTCAGTAGGGACGGCAGAGGTAGCGACACAGTCTCTTCAGCCCGCGAGGGATCGGCGGATCCTTTCATCGCGTCGACTTCTTCCGCAGCCTCTTTAGCGCCGGACAACACAAATTCTTAGAGCATGTAACAAAGGCACTCCTCACACTCGCAAGCGAGTCCCGAAGGCCGGCACGCCACGGGCAACTTCCGGATCGCCGAACAACAGGGAGTTGATCGAACTGGTCATTGCTGGGTGAAACAGTTCAATCGGTCAATGGACGGCTCAGAATAGCTCCTCTTCGTCCAGCCTAAAGTTTTCGACGTTTTCATTGGCAAACATAATTTCGCCCCGCGCCCATCGCCGCACGGCTTCAATCGGAAAATCGAGAAATGGCTGCGCCATCGAGGCTCGTTGTTCCATATGGTGTGCTATCCCCCCAGTGAAGACCCGACCGCTGTGCATCCCGGCAACCCAACCGGAGAAGACATTATCGTCGTTCCCGTATCTTTCCAGAATGACCCGAGTGACGGGGTGCAGGTCAGGCCCGTCGCTCCCCATGAACGGTCCCGGAACTTGGCGCGCGAGCAGACGGGCACCTTCCAAGCCATGTTTTTCTAGCCACTGAATGACTACGTCCTCCGGCAGTGCCACGATAGGAAACTTGCGAAAGAGGAAGCTCAGGCTCCGTTCCTTCGACAGCATGACCTCGCCGATTCCATCCATCAGCTGCTGAGGACGTACCGCCGCAACGATTGCGAAAAGGTCCGAAGCCGCTTGCGAAGCCTCATAGTCCTCGCTCTGCATCATCTGAATTAGAATCGAAGTTCCGCGGTCAGGATTAGCAGGCAGGACTCGGGCAAATATCTGAGAAAACCAATGAGAAAGCTTTCTGGTCTTCAGTGTGGCTTGCTCTAGCAGGCCGAAGACGACATCCAGCGTTATGTCCTGGAACACCGACTGCATCCACGCCAGTTTGTCCTCTGATTCGTTCGTTCGCAGCAAAAGAAACACCATGAACTCGATGCCTATATTTGCGGCGGCCTCATCACCCTCCTGAGCTGCCTCCAACAGAGTTTGTGCGGCTTCCCGCGCTTCTCCGGGCAGGGTGTGCCGCGGCCCGTTCCAAGCTACAAATGTGTGCAAGAAGCCCGCACGGAGCTTCTTGTCCCGAACGCCTTCTATGGCGCGCGCAAACGACTGTACAAAATCTCCGGACAGCGTCATGACGTTGAAGGCGAAGATCGGATCACCCATCCAAAGCGCATCAACGGAAGCATTCAGCCGTTTACGCACAAGCTCCGCGTCGTTCGATGGCAGTTCGGGTCCCGCAGTCTCGCTAACGCCAGCGAAGTACCCCCGCGCAAGATTTGGGTTGCGGTTTGCGCGGCTCGCGGTGACGACACGATCTAACAGCAGCAGCTCTTCATCGAGTCGGCCGAGCTGAACGCCGAACTCGACTGAAGAACGCGCCTTTTCGCTACTCAACCAGGGCAACTCTTCCTCGAAATCCGCCTCGCGCTGTAATAGACAGGCAGCGAGCTCACGGATGCGACCCTCCCAGTCCGACTGCTCCAGGTGATGATCCCACGAATCCGGCCCGACTTCTTCAACGAGCCGATCGTGCAGATTCGTGGATGCGAGTTCTTTGATCCATTCACCGACGAATTCGGCGCGCCGATTTTTCTCCTCTTCAGAATGGGGACTATGCTCCGAGTTGTTAAGTAGGAGGAACTCTCGCAACTCCGCCCGGAGAACAGGGCGAACATGGGCTGGCAAGCTCCCCGCTCCTTCCTTCGCTTGCTCTATGAACCCACGAAAGACCAAGCTGCGGATGGATCGAATCAGAATTCCGGTTGCCTTGTCTCGTACCACCTCATCGGCATCACAGCTCAGACCATTCAATTCACTGAGGCACGCCTTCATGTACTCGTACAACTCTCCGTAGGTCTTAGGACGCCAAGGCGTCAGTGCAATCCTATGGCCATAGGTTTGGCCACGCATCAGGTGAATCGTTTGGTCGTCGAGAGCGCTCTTCAGGGCTTCGACACACAGAATCCTCGTCGCCACGTCACCCTTCCGATTTCGCTCTTGAATAATCCCCAACCGCTCTTCAAATGGCGTGGCAACGTACGACATGATGGGAAACAAACCACACCATTCCTTCGTGGCATTGTTTCCGAGGTCTGGCTCAGTCTCGTGACGGGCCAGCGTGAACAGAATCTCTTCCGCGAACAAAAACCACTGCGGAAACGCGGCAATCTCGCCCGCGTCGAAGACGAGGTTGCGCCGCCCGCCTCCATACCGCATCCCAAGCTGCTCAGGCGTGGCGGATAGCACGAGATTGCGGAGCCTTGGCACCATCTGGTCGGGAGCAGACCGTACTAAAAGGAGAAGCTGTTCAGTTTCATTGGCATCTGTAAATATGTCTCCCCCGCGGGAAAGTTCCCAGTTTCGAAAATAGGCATTTACGACCTTGCCGACCTCCTCGGGGGCGCCCGCCATGCGCGCGAGAAATGTAGGTACAAGGTCCGGGGGGAAGTCTTCCAAGAAACGCTTCGCGTCAAGTTCTGCCCACTTGGACCAGGCCGCCTGAAAGCACACCATCGCGATGGGCTTGGGCGTGACATAAAAATAGCGTCCGGCGCGGGCTACCAACCCGTTGGTCTTTTGCATGCGATGGAGGCGCTCACGCACGTGCTCGGGATCGAGCTTCGCCAACGCGCACAACTGTTCGAGCTGCGGGAACAGGTTCCCGATGACACCGCAACGTTCTACCAGAGAGATCACCATTAGAGCCTCGAAGTCGGCTTCTTCAAAAGGGCCATCTCGGCCGAACAGGGTGCCAGATAGCCCTTGGTATCACTTAAGAGTTCGCCTAGATGCCCTTGTTGCACGATAAGATCGTCGTGGTCGCACAAGAAAACCGCGAAACGCAGGTAGCCTTCGGCAAGTTGACAGTACCGGAATCGGCGACTCTGGTCGATATTAGGAAAGTTTGCCTCCACGATCTTTTCGACCGTCAAGGTCGACATCACGTTGAGCCGCAACCCAGACTTGTCCGCACGTTCCAGGGCGTTGTCTATGGTGACCAGACGCACTCGATGTTCCACGCCCTGGAGAATCTTCGCAAGCTGGAACGCAGTGGGATCGAGGCATTCATCGGCGACGATCACCGCGTACAGGTTTTGATGGTTCGCCATCGCTCGCGCAAGATCGAGCGCCTTATCTTCATCGTCCGTGTAGAGGGCCAGTGGAGCGGCCTCAGGAAGTGCCGCAATCGCTTCAAACACTGTGCGGCTCTTGCCAACGCCCGCATCACCGGAGACCGTGAGCCGTGCCGTAGTCGGCTTGTTCTTCCAGTCGAGATGGCTTTGCACATTCTTGAAAATGACAGCGGACTCTGGCGTCGCAACGAAGGTCTTCGTCACAGCGCGTTCCCGGTTCTGCCAGGTTGAGAAGTGAAAAAAGTCCTTCATGGAAGAGCCCAGCATCTCCGCAGCCATAGCAGGAAACGTGTTCACCCAAGCAACGACTTCGGAGGCGAAGAGAACGATGGACTCCGGCGCCGCAGGATTGACCTTCTTGATCTCCGCGTCGAGCAAGGCCTTGATCTCTGTTTTCTTTTCAGCGGGTCCGTCATCTGCAATGCACATTCGGTAGGCGTAGCCTTCCTGCAGCAGACTGCGAACGTAATTTTTACTGTCTCCGCTGATTTCCTCCTTCACCTTGCTATCGGTAAAGTCCTTCAGCGCAACGGCCTTGTACTGCCATGCCGATGGGCCGTTGAAGTAGCCCCACGGATCAGGCTGCGCGCCAATGGTTACCTGCGTATCCACACCGCCGTCGGGACGATTCGTGCGGGGATTGTCGAGCACAGCCGAGGGTGGAATACCGAGCGTCCCCGCAGAGTTGCGGATCAGACGATCAAGTAGATCGGTGAATGGTTTCCCGGTTGAGTTCCGCAACACGTAGATGTGTTCAGCCGCGATTCGAATCATGGTCCACCCACTTAATCTGCTTATGCCATTTTAGTTCTTAGCCCGACATGCCACACGCGGGCGCGCCAAGCCCGACGGATTTTCTACGCGTCGTAGGCCAGGTTCTAGCGCGTCGGAAACACGCCGGCATCTGCTCACCTTGCGTCTCAATTACAATCGAATTTCCCGAGTGGGAGAAATGCTCTCGAAAGGATTGCGGATGAAAAGGAAAGCCAGCGCCGACGCCACGCGCTGTGTGCATTCCGGCGAAGATCGGCACGGCCAGGCGGCGCCCTTGACCACGCCCATCGCGCAAACCGCGGTCTTCGTGCTTCCCGATGTCAAGGCGCTGCGCCGCTACGCCGAGGGCGATCGTGACTTCTATCTTTATTCGCGATACGGCAACCCGACGGTCGCGGCGGCCGAAGAAAAGATTGCCGCGCTGGAAGGCGCGGAGGCCGCAGTCGCCACCTCCAGCGGGATGGCCGCGGAACTGGTGGCGGCCCTGATCACCTGCCAGGCGGGCGACGAGATCGTCTCCATGCTCGACATCTATGGCGGGACCCTGAAGTTGTTCGAGCAGGTGCTGCCGCGCTGCGGCATCAAGACGCGCTTCATTCCGTATCACGATATCGGGAACGCTGGTCGCTACTTCAGCCGCAAGACACGAATGCTCTTTCTGGAGACGCCCACCAATCCGACGGTGCGCTGCGTCGATGTGGCCGCGCTGGCCGAGGTGGGCCGCAAGCACAAGGCGTGCGTGGTGGCCGACAACACCTTCGCCACGCCGGTGCTGCAAAAGCCGCTGGAGCTGGGCGCCGACATCGTCATCCATTCGGCGACCAAGTATCTGGGCGGGCACAGCGATCTCACCGCCGGAGTGCTGGCCGGTTCGAAGCAGTGGATGGAGGCCGCGCGCCAGACGATGATCCTGACCGGCGGATGCCTCGACCCGGGCTGCGCCTACCTGCTGCTGCGCGGCCTGAAGACGCTGCACGTGCGCGTGGAGCGCGCCTGCCGCAATGCCGCACAAATTGCCGAGGCGCTCGAAGCCCATGCCAAAGTCGCGCGCGTATACTATCCCGGCCTGGAAAGCCACGAGGCGCATCAGTTGGCGCGGCGCCAGATGAAGGACTTCGGGATGATGGTGTCATTCGACATTCGCGGCGGCGAACGCGCGGCCGAGCGCTTCATTGACCGCTTGCAACTCTGGTATCTGGCGGCCAGCCTGGGAGGCGTGGAGTCCACGGTGTCGTACCCAGTGCTGTCGTCGCACATCGGACTGGGCGCCAAGCGACTGCGCTTGCTTGGGGTGTCGCCGTCAACCGTCCGGCTGTCCGTGGGAATCGAGGACGGCGGCGACTTGATCGCTGACTTGAATCAGGCCTTGGCCCGCGCCTGAGCCAAAGCGCGGCCAGCGGGATTGCCTTCCTCCCCCCTACCATCAACAATCCTCTTTGCGGATTGGCAACGGCCACCCGCAAATATTTTCTACAATAATATTATCTTTTTCCTTGACATTATTTTTAGACATGATAAATTCTCGTTAGTGAGGAGATTGCTATGAGAGATCGATTCAAACGATACCGGACTACCATCCTGCTGGGCAGTTTACGGCTGCGCAAACTGGTGGCGAAGCGCGAAAAACTCAACCTGGAGATCGAGCGGGTCTCCGAGCTCATCATTGCCAATGCGAATTTTCTCCCCGACGAGCAAAAGGCGGACCAGCTTCTGCAGTTGGAGCAGTTGGTGGCCGATCCGCCTGGGTTCACCGATTCGGTGCGCAAAGTTCTCCGGGCGAATCGTGGACAAGCCGCTACTGCGATCGCCGTCCGCGAGATGCTGGCCAAGGCTGGATTCAATTTGAGCGCCTACAACAATCCGCTGGCTTCGATCCACACGATTTTGAAGCGGCTGGCGGAGCGTGGCGAGGTAACCGCCAGCACGAACGACGGGCAGATGTACTATCGCTGGAAAGCGGACGCGCCTGGCAAAGGATTGGGGATCGACGGGGAAGTCTGACGACTTCGGGATCAAGCGAAGACCGCGCGAGCCACGACCCAGGCTTCGCCCTTGCGTTGACCCCGAATTTCAGCGCGTAGTAACATCGCATTCACCCGCCGGCGGCGGTGTGAGAGAGGGCTGCTTCGAAGGAATGAGAATTTTTTGCGGCATGGTTTCGGCGGCCCTCCTCGCAGGCCTGGTGTTCAGCACCGGATGCGAGACCGATCAGGCCAAACCGGCCACCACTTCCATCCCCGCTCAAGCCAAAGCTCCCCAGATCGCCGGTCCCGTCGACCCACCGGCCGATCCCAAGCCAAAAATCCAGCCCCAAGTGAATAATCCGAAGCCCGATCCAGCCGAGGCGTTGATTGCGCAGGCCGAAAAGCAATACGCCGCCGGACAGGCCAACTATCAGGCCGACCATCTGGAGGCCGCCAAGCAGAACTTCGATCAGGCGTTCAACACGCTGCTGTCCAGCAGTCTCGACATCCGCAACGACGAACGGCTGGAGCGCGAGTTCGACAAGATCGTCGAGGCCGTCCACGAGCTGGAAATGGCGGCGCTGAAGCAGGGCGACGGCTTCAGCGAGCCGCGCTCCGAGCCGGCGCCTATCGACGAAGCCAACGACATCACCTTTCCGGTCGATCCCAACATCAGGGCTACGGCCGAGGCCGAGATCAAGACCACCAAGTCTGACTTGCCGCTGGTGCTCAACGATCAGGTGGCGATGTTCATCAACTATTACTCCAGCCCGAGGGGTCGGGCCACGCTGGAGCGCGCCTGGGCCCGCTCCGGCCGTTATCGCGACATGGTCTCGCGGATTTTCAAGGAGGAGGGCGTTCCCCAGGACCTGATCTATCTGGCGCAAGCGGAGTCGGGATTTCAGCCGCTGGCGCTGTCGCGGGCGGGCGCGCGCGGCATGTGGCAGTTCATGGCGGGCTCGGGCGCGCTGTACGGCCTGGAACGAAACTGGTGGGTGGATGACCGCCAGGACCCGGAAAAGGCGACCCGGGCCGCGGCCCGCCATCTGAAAGACCTCTACAAACAGTTTGGCGACTGGTACCTGGCCATGGCCGCCTACAACTCAGGCGCCAGCACCGTGCAGCACGCGGTGGAACGCACCGGCTATGCCGATTTCTGGGAGCTCTACCGGCGTGGTGTGCTGCCCCAGGAGACCCGCAACTACGTGCCCATCATCCTGGCCGAAACCATCATGGCCAAGAATCCGGAGCAGTATGGGCTGCAGCGCGTCGCGCCTGACCCGGCGCCGCAAATGGACCAGGTGACCATCGACTATCCCGTGGACTTGCGTCTGGTGGCCGAGTGCGTGGATACGTCGGTGAACTACCTCCAGGAGCTGAACCCCAGCCTGCTGCGGATGACCACNNCAAGTATCACATCTCGTCCTCGTCGATTGCCCAAGCCAACGGCTTGACTGGCGACGAGGTCAAGGTAGGCTCGAAGCTCATCATTCCGGTTGCTCCGGGCCGCTCGAACACCGAAAGCGCGTCCTATTCGCGCCACGCGACGCATTACAAAGTGCGCAAGGGAGACACCCTGTCTTCCATCGCCGACGATTTCGAGGTGCCGGTCGATAAGTTACGGAAATGGAACCATCTACGGGGGACGGAGGTGGCTCCGGGACGGACGCTCGTAATCTACAAGCCGCTGGCGGGCGGCAGTTCAGAAGAGGCGTCAGCGGCTAGCGGCAGCGCTCCGGTCAAAACCGCCAAGGCAGACAAGTCGGCAGCCTCGCCGCCGGGTCCTGCGGCTGCCAAGTATCACAAAGTCAAGAAAGGCGAGACCCTGAGCAGCATCGCCGAATCCAATCACACCTCCGTGGCCGCTCTGAAGCGCGACAACCCCAAGCTGGCCGCCAATCTCCGCGCTGGCGAGGTGCTGCTCATTCGCAAGTAGGCAGCGGCCGTTGTGTGCTCCTGTGCCGTTGGTCATCATTTCCCAATTGCTCTCTTCCCTTCGCGCCGATGTTCTGTTACAACAAGCGCGTTACGATTTTTTGGGCGGCGCGATCATCACCGGACCGAGTTTCCTGCCGTGCTATAATCGCGCGCTTATTGCGGCAGTAATTTTTTTGGTATAAATCTGAATTGAGCCTTACGAGCTGCCTCCGCTTAGTTCTGCGGAGTCGAGCAAAATCAGGAGGACACATGACTTTTTTCGATGAGACGCTCTACGGTCGAGACGACGAAATGGATGATTACGGAGACGGCTCCTACGGCGATTCGCTCGAAGACGAGGAATACGAAGAGGAAGAGGAAGAAGAAGAGGAACCGGAATCCGTTTCGGTGGTGGTAGAAGAAGTTGACGTGGAGGAAGCGGAGCCGGAAGTCACCACGGAATCACGCGCGCCCGCCGCGAGTCAGCCGCGGAAGAGCGCTCCCAAGAAGGCCGCCAAAAAAGCACCAGCCAAAAAGGCGGTGAAGAAAGCCGCCAAGAAGCCGGCGAAGAAGGCGGCAAAAAAGGCGGCTAAGAAGCCAGCCAAGAAGGCCGCGAAGAAACCGGCAAAGAAGGCTGCCAAGAAGGCTGCCAAAAAGGCGGCGAAGAAGCCGGCGAAGAAAGCCGTGAAGAAATCTTCGGGCGGCGCGAAGAAGAAAGCCGCCAAGAAGGGCCTCAGACGCCGCTAGAGCAAAGTCGCGAACACCCGGGCCGCGGTTTGCACCACGGCCTTTTTGCTGCTCAAAAATCGGGGGCGTTGGCAGGTTGGCACTGCATAACGCGTCTGGGCCGCGCCTGATCGCGTTGCAACCTCGCTTGCCGCGGCGTCGCCATCGCACATCGCCCGGCGACGCAGAACACACTGGCTTGGCCAATAGCGCACGTTGAAGCGTGACCTTGGTCGCTGCATTGTGCGTGCCCCGCAACTACGATGAGGGTGTTGTATGCACTCGATCGTCGCGCCGTTCTGGGTTGTCGGGCGAGCACAGACCCCCTGTTCCGCCCAACCTGGAACGGCGCGACGTTTTTGTACGGATCGTGAGCTATTCTTGCATCGGGGCGATACGAACTATCTGCCCCGCATCTCGATCGCGCGGCAGGCCATGCCGTCCCGGTGTATTTGTCCGGTTAAGCCACTCGATGAATCCATCTACAACATCAACATCAGGGTCGCGAGCGTAGCGGCAGCCCCGGCCACGCTTGATCAAGGAGGTGTATTCGTTAGGGAAGACCGGCGCGTTCTCGCCGAAATAATAAAAGTGATCCGAAATGAACACGCGCGGGTGTCGGGTGTCCTCTTCAAGCCAACCCGGTCCAGTGTGATAACAGGCCAAATCATCCTGTGCCCACCGTCCGGTCCCATCGCGGAAATAGATGTTGTCGCCACACCGGGTTTGCCAACTTCCCCGATTCGGCTTCTTCCCTTCAAATAGCGGACACCGGTAGTAGTGATCGAAATCGAGCACCTCTGAAATTCGCATTGCGTAGATTAGCCGAGAGCCCTTTTCGGGCTGGCCGTTGCCCATCAGCCAATCACCCGGTTCAACTCTGAGACCCATATGATTCGGCGTACAAGCCGCAAGAGAGCAGAAATCCCCGAACGGATTCGGTGCGAATCCAACATCGTCCGTAATGAGATAGGAGCAAAATCGCATAAAGCCTCCAAACTCAGCTAATTTGACCAGCTCTCAAACGCCACTGAACGCCGTTGACTCACACCCATGTGTGATGCTAGTCACCGCGTCTGCGGCCCGCACTCTGGCATAAGAACACAATGAAGAATGTGGGCAACGGTTCTAACATCCTCAATGCATCGCCGGAATTGAAGAGTTCTCTCGTAGCGATCGGTCAAGCGGAACAGATTCCAGCCGGAGATGTCCTGTTCAAGACCAGCGATCAAAACCTCGGCGTATATCTGGTGCGCAGAGGGAAAATATGTCTTCGGGTCGACGGCGTGCCCCGATTTGATCGAGTATTTCCGGCGGGGTCGCTGCTGGGCTTGCCGGCAACGTTTACCGGAAGTCCATACAGCCTTACGGCCACCGCGGTCACCAACGCTGTAGTTCTGCGCGTCGCCCGCAAGGAATTCCTTGGCCTGATGCGGGAACAACCCGAACTCTGCCAGCAAGCCACCGACATGCTCAGCCGGGAGGTGTCGTTCATCCAGGCGGCGGTAGGGCAGCGAATGCGGTCGCTGGTGTCGTTCAAGCCAGTATGCGAACCGACAGCCCGGAAGGTGCAATCCTCCAGGACGGTGCGCAGGGTGCAGGTTTCCCGGGCCCGCTGAGCCCCACCGGTCGCGACTGCAGCCGGCTTCGCACTTTGTCTCCAAATTTCGTAGAATGGCCTCGCCTTGTACATCGCAAGCGAGAAGGACCTCATGCGACTTATCCGTTTTTTTCTCCTGGTCATAGTGTGCTCAGTTGCCGCTTTTGCACAACCAGCCCCCGTCGGAATTGAAACTGCCGATCTCAACCGCTCGGCGAGTCCCTGTAACGACTTCTATGAGTATTCCAACGGAGCGTGGCGGGCCGCCAATCCGATTCCTGCCACCATGGATCGCTGGAGTCGCCGCTGGGCTGCGGGCGAAGCCAACAAGGACCAACTGAAGGTGATCCTGGAAGAAGCGTCCGGCAAGCGCGATCTGCCCAAGGGCAGTGTTGACCAGTTAATTGGGGACTACTACGCAGCCTGCATGGACGAATCGCGGGTAAACCAGGCCGGCGCCACGCCGATCAAGCCGTTGCTCGCCGACATCGATGCCATCAAGGACCAGGCCAGCCTGCAGCGCATGCTGCTGCGCTTTGCCGGCCTCGGAATCCAGGTCCCGTTCGGAGTCAATGCCGCCAGCGACAATCACAATCCCTCGCAGGTGATTGCCGATGTTCAGGCGGCCGGCCTGGGCCTTCCTGACCGCGACTACTATCTGAAGACGGAAGAGCGCTTCCAGCAAGCCCGCGCGCAATACCTGGTCCACGTGGCCAACATGTTCCGGCTTGCCGGGTACAGCGAGGCAGATTCGCGCAAGGCTGCCGATCAGGTGATGCAATTCGAGACCGCGCTGGCCAAAGCCACCCTGGACAACGTCGCCCGTCGCGATCCGCAGGCCGTCGATCATAAGACGACGTATGCCCAGCTACAACAACTCACGCCACACTTCGATTGGGATGGGTATTACAAGGACGCGAACCTGCCGCGCATCAATCTGAATGTTCAGGAGCCAAAGTTCATGGAGGAGGTGGACCGGCAACTGAGCACGGCAACTCTTCCCGATTGGAAAGTCTATTTGACCTGGCAGCTTCTGCATGGCTCGGCGCCTTATCTCTCGCAGCCCTTCGTGCAAGAGAACTTCAACTTCTACGAGAAGACGCTGGGCGGGGTGGGCGAACTGAAGCCGCGATGGAAACAATGCGCGGAATCCGCTGACCAGTTTCTGGGCGAAGCGCTCGGTCGAGACTACGTGGCGCGTTACTTTCCGCCGGAAGCCAAGGCGCGGGCGCAAGAGATGGTGAAGAACATACTGGCCGCCATGGGGGACACCATCAACGGGCTGGACTGGATGACTCCCGACACCAAGAAGAAGGCCATGGAAAAGATCGCCAGCTTCAATGTCAAAGTGGGATATCCCGACAAGTGGAAGGACTACAGCCACGTTGTCATTACCCGCACCTCGTACTTTGACGATGTCATGGCAGGAGCGCAGTTCGGCATCAACGACGACCGCTCGACCATCGGTAAACCGGTGGACCGGGGACGCTGGGGTATGACGCCACCCACCTCCAACGCGTACTACAATCCGTTGTTGAACGAAATTGTCTTTCCGGCGGGAATCCTGCAACCACCGGCGTTCAGCGTCAAGGCAACGGACGCGGTAAACTACGGCGCCATCGGCGTGGTCATCGGGCACGAGATCAGCCACGGCTTTGACGATCAGGGCGCGCAGTTCGATTCCACGGGCCGTCTCAACAATTGGTGGACGGCTGATGATCTGAAGAAATTCCAGGCGAAAACCGCATGCGTGGTGAAGCAGTTCGATGGCTACTACATCGAGCCCAACATTCATCACAACGGCAAGCTGGTGCTGGGCGAATCCATCGGCGATCTGGCCGGAGTCAAGATTGCCTACCTGGCGTTCCAGAAGTCACAGCAGGGCAAGCCCGCGGCGCCGGTCCTTGACGGCTTCACTCCAGATCAGCAGTTCTTTATCGCGTGGGGACAGTTCCGCGGAGACGAGACCAGGCCGGAAACGCAGCGGCTCATGGTGCAGGGCGATCCGCACCCGGTGGCCAAGTTTCGCGTGATTGGCCCGCTGTCCAACTTCCCGCCATTCGCCAGCGCATTTTCCTGCAAGCCGGATTCTGCCATGGTGCGTCCGGCGGCTCAGCGCTGTGTGGTCTGGTAGCCGGTCATTTTTCTGAAGGGAACTAAATTCATCGCCTGCCGTACAATAAGTAGCCGTACTGGCGGCGCACTTTAGATCCGCGCCGAAACTCACGAAACACCCTGCGGCACGTCGAATGAGCGTACCAGCCCCACGACTCAGCAGTTTAGTTGCGTTAGAAGAGGAGCGAATTACATGCGCGTAGCCCTGAAGGTGGCGCTCGGAATTTTTTGTCTTACCGCCCTGGCTTCGGCCCAGACGGCCGGAGAACTGGTCGCCAAGAATATTCAAGCCCATGGCGGGCTGGAAAAAATCAAAGCGGTGAACACCGTACGGATGACCGGCAGGATATACATCGACAACCCTTACGTGAAGATCACGGCCGGTATTGAGGTGGAGAAAAAGCGCGGCAATTTGCTGCGCGAGAACGTCACCATCCAGGGCATGACCCAGGTGCAGGCGTACGACAGTTCGACGGGTTGGCAGATCCAACCCTTCCAAGGCCGCAAGGACCCGGAGTTGATGGGCGACGACGATACCCGCGACCTGATGGAAGAGTCCGACATCGATGGACCGCTGGTCGATTATCAGGCCAAGGGCAATAAAGTCGAGTACCTCGGCCATGACACGGTCGATGGCGACGACGTTTACCAGCTCAAGGTCACCCTGAAAAACGGGGACATCGTTTATTACTACCTCGATCCCGATACCTACCTGGAAATCAAGCGGGAAAAACAGCAGTTCATCCGCGGTTCCGTGCATGAAAGCGAGGAGCTCCTGGGATCCTACAAACAAGTGGCGGGGGTTTACTATCCTTACTCCGTTGAGGTGGGCGCGAAGAACGATCCCAACCAGCACGCGGTCATCACCGTGGAAAAAATTGAAGTCAACGTTCCCCTCGACGATTCGCAGTTCAAGATGCCGGCCGCGAAGAAATAATAACGATACCGGCAAAAGTCTCCTGCCGGACTAGGCTACACGATCTCGAATAAGAGGATTTGAGCGAAATGATTGCTTCTTCCTGCGTTAAGAAAGTTCTCCGAGTTAGCGGTTTGGCGTGCGCATTGTTGTCGTGGTGCGCGATCACGGCGGCACAAGCGCCGGTCAAGTTCGATTCTTCCACCATCTCCGGCTTGTCTGCCCGCAATATCGGGTCCGCCCGGATGAGTGGGCGCATCGCCGCGGTGGATGCGATCAACGACAAAGGACAGCTGACGGTCTTCGCAGCCGCGGCCAGCGGTGGCGTGTGGAAGTCGATCAACGGCGGCACCACCTTCAAGTCGGTGTTCGACAAGCCGGACGTGCAGTCGATTGGGTCCGTTACCATCGACCCCTCCAATCCGAAGATCGTGTGGGTAGGCACCGGTGAGGCCTGGACCCGCAACAGCGTCTCGGTGGGCGACGGCATTTACAAATCCACCGACGGCGGCGAGAACTGGACCAATGTCGGGCTGAAAGATTCCGAGCACATCGCCCGCGTTCTGGTGGACCCGAAGGATTCCAACACCGTTTACGCGTGCGCCACCGGTCATCTCTGGAATGACAACACCGAGCGCGGCGTTTACAAGACCAGCGATGGCGGCAAGACGTGGCGCAAAGTATTAGCGGGTAGCAACGCTTCGACCGGCTGCGGCATGTTGTCCATGAGCCCGCTGGAGCCGAACACGATCTTTGCCTCGATGTGGGATTTTCGCCGCCAGGGTTGGACCTTTCGCTCCGGCGGCCCAGGCAGCGGCCTCTACAAGTCCAGCGACGGCGGCGAGCACTGGACGGAGCTCACCGACGCCAACAGCAAGGGCCTTCCCGCCAAACCTTATGGCCGCATCGCGCTGACGGTGGCGCCCTCCAAGCCGCAGGTCGTCTATGCCATGATCGAATCGGCGAACAGCGCACTCTTCCGTTCCGACGACGGCGGCAAGACGTGGGCGAAGATGGATGCCAGCCAGTTCATGGTGTGGCGCCCGTTTTACTTTGCCAACCTCATCGTCGATCCCAAGGATGAGAACAAGATTTTCAAGCCTGATCTCATGCTGCTGCTCAGCGTGAATGGCGGCCGCAGTTTCAGCGGGGTCTCCAACGCGGCGCACGGCGACTTTCACGCGGTTTGGATCGATCCGGTAAATCCCAATATCGTGTACGCCGGTGACGACGGTGGCTTGTGGCGCAGTGAAGACGGCGGCACGCGATGGAAGCACCAGATGAACCTGCCGGTCTCGCAGTTCTATCACGTCAGCGTGGACAATGCGGACCCGTATCGCGTCTATGGCGGCCTGCAGGACAACAGCGCGTGGGTGGGCGATTCATCCTATCCCGGTGGCGTCACCAACTCACGCTGGGAAAACATGTACAACGGTGACGGCTTCTGGATGTTCGAGGACCCCGCCGACCCGGCTTACATCTATGCGGAACTGCAGGGCGGCGCCATTGGCCGGGTGAATCGCTATTCTCATGAAACCCGCGTCATCACGCCCTATCCCGAATATGGCGAGAAGAAACTGCGCTTCAACTGGAACACGCCCATCGCCATGAGCCCCAACGAAAAGGGCACGATCTACATGGGCGCGCAGTTCCTGTTCCGGTCGCGCGATCACGGGCGGTCCTGGGAGCGCATCTCGCCGGACCTGACCACCAACGATCCCGAGAAGCAGAAGCAGGAAGAGTCGGGCGGCGTCACCGTGGATAACTCGGCCGCCGAAATGCACACCACGATCTACTCCATCAGCGAGTCGCCCAAGGATGGGCAGATCATCTGGGTTGGCACCGACGACGGAAATTTGCAGATCACGCGCGATGGCGGCAAGACCTGGACCAACGTGGTTGGCAATGTCGGCGTGGCGAAATTCTCGTGGGTATCCACGGTAGCGGCCAGCCTCTTCGACGAAGGCACGGCCTACGTCACCTTCGATCGCCACACCTTCGGCGACATGCAGCCGTACCTTTACAAGACTACCGACTACGGCAAGACCTGGACGGCTTTGCCGGTGCAGGACACTGGAGTGCGCGGCTACGCCCACGTCATCACCGAAGACACGGTCAGCCCCAACGTCCTGTTTCTGGGCACCGAATTCGGCCTGTGGATCTCGGCTGATGGCGGCAACAAGTGGGCGCAGTACAAAGGCAGCGACTTCCCCGCGGTTGCGGTGCGCGACATCGTAGTGCAGCCGCGCGAGTCCGATCTGGTGCTGGCGACCCACGGCCGTGGCATCTGGATCATCGACGATATTTCGCCTCTGCGTGCTCTGACTCCCGACCTGATGCCGAAAACTGCGGCCTTCATCACCAGCAGGCCGGCTGTGCAATACATCAACGCCAATGCTTCATGGGCGGAGGGCGACGAGACCTTCGTTGGTCCCAGCCGCCCGACCGACGCGCTTATCACTTACTACCAGCGGAGCCGCCACATTTACGGCGACCTGAAGATCGAGGTCTTCGACCAGCAGGGCAAGCTGCTGGATACGATTAACGGCACCAAGCATAGGGGCCTCAACCGCGCCACCTGGTCGATGCGGCTGAAAGCTCCCACCATTCCGCCGGCGGCGAGCGCGGCTTTTGGCGCCTTCGAAGGCCCGCTTGTTTTGCCCGGCGCCTATACCGTGAAAATGACCAAGGGCGATGAGGTTTACACCACCGAGCTCAAGGTGGTGGAAGATCCGCGCACCAGGTACACGATGGCGGAGCGCCAGGCCCAATTTGATCTAACCATGAAGCTCTACCACATGCTGGACCACATGAGCTGGGCGGTCGATTCGATCATCGCCATTCGCGATGCCGCCAGCCAACGGGCCGGCAAGTTGCCGGCAGATGATCCCCTGCGCCAGCGTCTTACCGAGCTCGCCGCTTCGGCCGACAAGATCCGTTCGGAGATTGTGGCCACCAAAGAAGGCGGCGCCATCACTGGCGAGGAACGGCTGCGCGAATTCCTGACGCAGGTTTATGGCGACGTGAATGGCTACTACGGGCCTCCAACCGCTCCGCAGCTTGAGCGCACGGAGGTGTTGGGCCGCGAACTGGAGGACGTCATCAAGAAGGTCCAGGACCAGCTCGTGGGCCAACTGCCCTCCCTCAACGCCGCGCTGGAACAGAAGCAACTGGGGCCCATACAAGCCATCAGCGAAGCAGACTGGCAGAAGCAGCATCAGGAAGCGCCGCAATAATATGCATCACTGACTCACGATGATTAACACGGATGGCGATTGTACCAACGCGACAAGAAGCTGTCGGCAAAGAATTCGGGGAGCCTCCACAGGCTCCCCGGCCCTTCAGTTGGAGAAAGGGAGATGAACTCCGGACTAGAGTTCGCTCCGGAAAGCAGTAAACCACGCTCTATCTACGAAGGGAAATAGTATTTCGCGCTGCCGTGACCGACGGGCACCTTGTTTATCGTGCGGGGCGATCCTGGGTGCCAGCCTGAAGGCTGGTTCTACCCGCCCTCGCTGCCGACAATTTCTTCCGCTGTTTCAGCGGCGTGTTAGAGCCACCTCCCGCACCCCCGGCTCTTCCTCAACTTCTCCTGCGAAGCAAGATCATTCGCCTTCTCTCTATGGACTTCCAGCAGGGCGCTTCCGAACGAGGTCCGCGAAACGAACCAGCCGAATAACCCTCCCGCCAAACTTTCGTTGACATTCGCCTTTTATTCGCTAACAATAGAAGCGGAGGTGCGCGCCCAGCCATGGCTCTCACACGCCGTCAGAAACAGGTATATGACTTTCTCTCCGAATTCGTGGACCGCCACGGCTATTCGCCATCATTCGAGGAGATCGCCGAGGGACTCGGCCTCAGCTCGCTGGCGACCGTGCACAAGCACATCACCAACCTGGAGCAGAAGGGATTGTTGCGCCGCGATTACAACCGCAGCCGCTCCATCGATCTGCTGAAGCCGCGCGGCCGCATGAAGCAGTCGCTGGCGGTGGCTGCGGCCGCCGCGGCGGAGAGCGGCATGAGCCTGCCGCTGATGGGACGCATCGCCGCCGGCCAGCCGGTCGAAGCCATCGAATCGGCAGAGAGCATCTCGCTCAGCGACATCATCGGCAACCGCGAGGTCTTCGCC
>PLYW01000167.1 GCA_003151875.1 Acidobacteriaceae bacterium | reverse complement strand
TTTCCGGCCTCGTCGAGAGTTACGGCCCCCGCTACAGGGCGACCAGGAGCAGGCGGATACCAACCGAACAAGGCACTCGTCGTCCGCAAAACCGTTCCCAAGCCCGGTTTCTCGAACTTCCAGACAAACATGCCACGCGGCTGGCGGACATTCGTCAGCGGAGTGGTTCCCACCAATTCCCACGGCGCGTTGGCGTCTGCGTAGTCGCGACGGGAGACGGTCACACCCGGCGGTGTCGTCTGCAGCGAAGCCTGGTAGGAAATTAGCGGCCACAACTTCGCCAGCGCGGGATCGCCGGCAATCGATTTCTCCGCCTTGACGGCGAGCGCATAGGCAGCGCCGAATTTTCCCTGATCGCCCAGTTGCGAGATCTCCGGCACGGCCACGTCGCGCGCCCAGCGTGCGTCGCGAGAACGCTTTACCAGCCACGCGGCACCGAAGCCAAGCAAGATGATCACCAGCAGCAGTGGAACCAGCACGCGCGGACGCTTTGCCTCGCGCGCAATGCGGGCGGGGCTTAGTGTCGCGCCAGACTCAGGAAATAGCAGGTCGCGACATCTCTTCAGTTCCTGCGCCAGGTCGGCACCTGAAACGTAGCGCGATGCCGGGTTCTTTTTCAGGCAGCAGGCGACGAGCTTGCGTATTTCGAGCGGGACATTTCGCTTGAACTCGGTCAATGGCTTGGGATCGTCGCGCATGACCGCCGCCAGCAGCGCAGCGCTGGATTGGCCATCAAAAGCTCTGCTGCCGGTCAGCATCTCGTAGAACACTGAACCAAAGGAGAAGACATCGCTGCGGGCGTCGATGTTCTTCCCTTCAGCTTGCTCCGGCGACATGTAGGCAAGAGTGCCGACGATCATTCCGGGCGTCGTGGAACCCAATCCGGGCGTGGTCGAACCCGTCGCCATCGTCGCGCCGTCAGTTATCGCGGCGGCTGGTGCGGCGAGTTTGGCCAGTCCAAAGTCGAGTACCTTGACCAGCCCGCTCTCGTCCACCATGATGTTCGCCGGTTTCAGATCGCGGTGCACGATGCCTGCGGCATGCGCGCGCGCCAGGGCCTCGGCAATCTGTATCGCGTACTTGACGGCCACAGCGGTTGGCAAACCATCGGGGGGAATTAGTTTGTCCAGGGTTTGCCCGGCAACGTACTCCATCACCATGAAGTCAATGCCGCCCTGAGAACCGATGTCGTGAATTACGCAGATGTTGGGATGTTGCAGGGCGGAGATGGATTTTGCTTCCTGCTCGAAGCGGGTTCGCAGATCCGGGTTTGAAGACAGATGAGCCGGGAGAATCTTAATCGCGACCGTGCGCTGTAGCCTGGTGTCGCGGGCCAGATACACTTCGCCCATGCCGCCCGCGCCGAGCAGCGATTGGATCTCATACGGCCCCAGTCTCGTGCCCGCGATCAATGACATGCGCGCATTATAGTCTGGAGCGCTGCGATCACACGGCTGTGCCCACCCTGTCGCCAAAGACGGGCGACAAGGGTGGGGCACCCAAGTAAAGACTCACGCCGAAAGGCTGGGCCACCCGCCCTTGTGAAACAGTCGCGTATTTTACTCTTGGCCAGACAGTCGTATATCCACTCGCGTCAGGGTTAGCAGCCCGTCTTTGAACTCAGGAACGATGTATGCAATGGCACCTTCCTTCGTAGTTGCATTCCACGTGAAACGCGCTCTCAGATGCCATAAGTACTTGTCATCGACTGGCTTGCTGGTAATCTCCTCAACGAAACCGGGCTCGAACCTGCGTGCGCTTTCCTTATCGTCGAAGATAAGCGCATAAATCTTGGTCTCCCCACGAAAGCTGGAAGCCAACTTACACCCAAGGCGAGCCATTGAGCCTCGTTGCAGCTCCTTTCGAGACACACTAATTCGAAGCGCTAGTACTGGTGGCTTAGAAATATCGTACTCGCGCCGATCGATAGAATATTTGGGCAGTCGTTCGTAATCGGGATAGTGGCCGGGTTCAGATAGGGCGCGGCAGTACTTCTCATATTGAATTTGCGCAGCCGCCTTCAACGGCAGCACGAAACCAAAAGCAAGAATCACCACCAGCCACGACAATCCGCGCTGTACCTGCATGGTCATCCTTTGGCAAATCTCTTAGTGAAGATTCGCATGACAGCCGTTACTTCCGGCAGCAGCCGACGTTACCTGTTTCCCAACTGAAAGTCTGTGATTGTTGGCGAAATCAGGCGTGGCTGTTGAAAAACTCGCTTTCTGGAAATCGTCGAAAAAAACGCTCTAGGATGCCCTATAAACGATTTTCTCCGGGTGCGTATTACATTTCCGGTCGCCCATTCTTAATCAATTTTCAGAAAAACGGACTTTTTCAACACCCACAGGCGTTATCACAAGCAATCCCGAAATAGGCCGCTGTCACGATTGCTTGTGATATGGCGATATTACGCCATCAACTAGTGTTTCTTCACCACAACGTGGGAAGCTGACTCAATGCAGACCAGTTGCATCGCGCCCTTTCGCTGCGGCGTAAAGGGACAAACCTCGAAGTCACCATAAACATCGTCATCGGGAGTAACCTTTAACGTGCGCGGCCAAATCGGGTCATCAGCATCATCTATCCTCGGTCCCGCTGTGACACCAAGCATGCGCTTGGTTCCAATCGGCCAGAGATAAAGGCGCACGCTGTCGGCCCCTATTGAGAGCCTGCCATGGACTGAGTAGCAAGCAGCCACGACTTTTGGATTTCCCTTGCATTTTGTGGGCGCAGCAAGTACAGGAAGGGCGGCGATAAACGCTAACGATAAAAGAAAACAGCATTTCATAGGAGCAGCATACGCCCCCCGGTGTGCTACGCTCCAACTCAACTTCTGCTATCAGGCCATATCACAACCAATCGTGACGGCAGAGGATTGCTTGTGATATGGCGATTTTGAAACACGCGTCAATCGGGGTCTTGCAGGAGACAGTACTCGCCGAGCTTTCGGTCGTTCTTACCATTGAAAGGCTCGCTGTAAACGTATGCGTTCTCGCAGTCCATGTAGATGCCTGTACTAGAACCCAGTCTCACCATCCAGTATTTACCTGCCGCCAATGCTGTGCAGGGGGCGACGGTCAAAGTGCACTCCAACTCAAAATCCTTGCGCCCATGGCGAGCCTCTACGAGCACTGATTTGTCTTTCACCGAACTGCTTTTCACAGTTACCGCAATCCTGCCGCCGTCATGTGTGGGGACTGCCGTTTGACCAAATGCAGGGGTAGCCAAAACGCTAAAGAGCAACGCAAATAGGAACCCTCTCATTTGTGAACACTCTACGCCTACGCTTCACCGGATTCCAGATTGCTGGCGAAATCAGGCCATTGCACAACCAATCCGAAACGGGCGCTGCGGCGCCCCAGCGCGCTGAGGGCGCATCACCGCACTCGATTCCGTCCGAATTTCGGGCAGCAACCCTTCGCTAATCCCGGAGCTTACTGAATGCCGGTGGCGACGAACAGCGTCGAATAGATGCGCTGCACGACGTAGAGCGCGTGTGCGCCGTCGGGTGTGATTACCGGGTGGCGCAAAGACAAGATCGCGCCTTTGTCCGAAGGGGAGAACTGCGTCCAGGGTTTGCGTTGGCCGGTGGCGATATTGAGGTCATAAATGTCCACGCTGTCAGTCCCGGCGGGGTGTTCGACGAATATGTTTTGCGAATCGTTATGCCAATCCCGAGGCAGGTCGCCTTCCAGTAGTCCTTTGATTTCGCGCGGCTCTCCTCCGTCGATGGGCTGTACCCAGTAGTGGTCTTCGCCATCGGTGGTGATGCAGTATTTGCCGTCGGGCGAGACACTGCTAACCTGCTGATCGCTGGTCACGAGGTACTTGCCCTCGCTGGTAACCTGCCGCACCGTCCCGGTCGCCACCTCCTGAAGATAAGTAGCCGGGGCATGCCCTAGGGCGGCCGCCACTACCAGCACATGCTTACCGTCGGGCATCCAAGTGGCGCCAATGTACCTCAGTCCGGGCGGAGCGTTGAGGGTGCGGGCTTCACCGACGCCGGTGGGAATGATTCTCAGTTGTTGCAGATTGAGGGGATTCAGGGCAACCGCCCATTTGCCATCGAAGGAGAGGCCCAGTCCGGCACCTTGGCCGATCATGGCGGGAGATGAACCATCGGTGCGCTGGGTGTAGAGGTTGTAGTCGGAATTCGCGCCGGTGATGTAGGTGTTCAGCAGCAACATTCGCCCATCGCGCGAAAGCGCCTCGGTGATCTGGTAGGGGAAAGAGCTGACATCGCGTATCTTGCCGGTTGCGATATCCGAGAGCACCTGCTGGTCGCGATCTTCCTCCACCGTCAACAGGACGCTCTGATCTTTGGAGATGTCTTGCAAGTGCAGCCGTACCGGCGAGGAAAGCAGCACACGCTCCTTGCCATGCAGATCGACGGCACGCAGAGAGCTGGGCTCGGTGTTGACTCCGGCGGTGAACCAGATCTCGTTGCCGTTGGGCGGCCACGCCAGCCCTTGCGCGGTACTGAACTCCCGGGTCAACCCTTTGCGATTTCCGGAGCGGTCGACGACATTAACCACGCCGCGATCGTCTCCCAGGATGGCATGGTCGACAAACGCGATCTTGTCACCCGCAGGCGAAACACGCAGATCGGCGATGTAGCCGTCGGTTTGGTAGAGCACTTTGCCGGGCGGGAACTCAAGCCGAAAGTGGCGTCCAACTTTGCGGCTGACGGCCAGCGCGGAGCCGTCGGGCGCCCAGTCGGCGTCGGTCACACCGTCCAGCATCTCGCGCGTGGAGCCCCCGCCCAGGGGCACGCGGGCCAGCCGTCCGGTAGGAGTGAATGGCGGATCAAACACGGTGTCGAGCGAGACCGCCAATTCTCCGGTGGAGGAAACACTCAAGACGCTGGCCGGGAGATTGAGCGATTGCGCCTCGGCTGTATCCGTGCGCGTGGAAAAAAGCTCGGTAGGCTTGCCGTCGGTGGTGGAGTCGTACACCACGGTGCGTCCATCGGGAGCGAACCGCGCATGGCGGAGGAAGGTGGAGCGGAAGGTGATCTGGGTGAACGCAGGATGGCCGGCCACTGGACGCAGCAGCCAGGTTGCGATCACGCCGATCGCCANNTCGCTGGCCGATTGAAAACGCGCGTCGGGCCTTTTTTCCAGGCAGCGTTGCACGATCCTTTGCAACCCGAGCGATACGTTCAGGCCGCTCTCGGCAAGCTCGAGCGGTTCCTGCTTGAGAATCGAATTCATGACCTCGACGCTGGAGTCGCCGCCAAAAGCCCGTTGTCCGGCCAGCATCTCGTAGAGGATGGTGCCGAAGCTGAAGATGTCGGAACGATAATCGGCGGCTTCGCCGCGCACTTGTTCGGGAGACATGTAACCGGCCGTACCGAGTACCGTGCCCGGCAAGGTCCGGTCCGCGCTGGTCATGGTCCCATCGGCGGCCGCCGACATGGCTGTCTGCTTGGCCAATCCGAAGTCGAGAATCTTTACCCGCTCATCGCGCAAGACGAATATGTTTTCCGGTTTGAGGTCACGATGAACAATGCCTTTCTCGTGCGCGGCCGCCAGCCCCTTGGCGATTTGCAAACCGTATTCGATCGCCTTTCGCTGCGG
>PLYW01000285.1 GCA_003151875.1 Acidobacteriaceae bacterium | reverse complement strand
CGCTGGCCCGCCTCGGCCTGGCTCGCGCTTACGCCGTGCAGGGTGACACGGCCAAGGCCCGCGCCGCCTATCAGGACTTCCTCACGCTCTGGAAGGACGCTGATCCCGATGTTCCTATCCTGAAGGACGCCAAGGCGGAATACGCGAAACTACAGTAACTTCGCGCTCGGCCCTGAAAGCAAATAGATATTCGACTGTTCGTCCGGCCACACGGAGAAGCGATCTTCGCAACCGATGATCGACGCTCCTCTTGGACCGTTCCCATTTATCCGCAACTGCTGGATGCCAATCTTATCGACCGCCTTCTGTTGCTGACCGTTCCTATAGTTCTCGGAAAGGGCAAAAGAATCTTTGGCAACACCAGCCACCAAGTCGCCCTGAAACCAATGGAATGCGAGGCTGCTCCGACGGGGGTCATCATGGCGACGTATGAGCGTGCAGCCGCAGTCCCAAGCGGAAGTCTATAAACATTCGGGTGCCCCACTCATTCCTGCTTTTGGAATGAGTGGGAGTGCAAGTAGCTCGACCGACTCTTGATCCCACACATTCGAAACCCGCGAATGTGTGGGGCACCCAGCAAAGCCGCACGGGCCCGATTGGCTCCGCTCTGGAATTGCGAATGCTCGAACCCCGCAGGGGTGGAGATGGGGTTAGCCCAGGACGGAGCCCAGCGGAGTCCTGGGTAGGCTGGTTATATTGAGTCCCGAGCCGGCTTCAGCCGGCGACACAGGCCCACGGAAATTCGGGCTCTTAGTTCTCAGCTGACGAGGGGATTGCGAACCTTAAGCGCTGGGAAGCGGGAAAAGTCCCGGTCCGCGGTCCACAGCTCTGTGATTCCGTGATCGAGGCAAAGCGCGGCAACCCTGGCATCGTGGACTTGCGGCCCGGAAACACGAGCCGATCGAAGAAGCGCTTGCAGCCGTCGCCAGTAATCCTCCGTTTCGCAAATGAGGACCAGGCTCGGTGATTCGAGCCAGGCTTGCACCTGGTCGAGCGCACTTGCCAGTGGTGTGGGTGGGGCATAGATGCGGTGGTGAGTCACGATAGCCAGGAACTCGTGAATGCACGGCCAGGGTATCGCCCAAGGGTTGCGCCCCTCCGCCAGCTCCATAACGCAGGCGTAGGCTGGCTCGTGCCAGGCAGAGTCTTCGCGGTGAGCGTACACCAGGACGTTGCTGTCAATGGCGATCATATTGGATTATTCAAAGTTTGAAGGGCGCGGCTTCACTGGGCGGCATCACGCGCCGCGGCCCTCGTAGCTCAGCTCGCGAATCCGTTCCCAGGAGGCCCCGGCGACAGCACGCTGCAACCCCTTACCCTTGAAAGTCACCTTGCGGAGGCGGAACTCTCCCCGCTCTTTGCGCTCGGCAAGAGTGCGGCGCAAGCCTTGTTCGACCAGGGCCTTCAGAGTCGTATTCTCCCGCTGGGCCAATCGGCGGGCTTCCTGGAAGAGGCTGTCAGGAATCTGGACGGTCGTCTTCATATGGCTAGCCATATCATTAGGTACGGCATGCTGTCAACCTGCGAGGCCGGGCAAGCCACCCAGGTCAGCAGCTTTCGGGCCGCCTTGGTGAGGGCCGCTTCTTCCCTAACGGCAACAATCGCTTTAATCAGATGATTGTCATCACGAGACCGCCGCGGCGAGCGAGATTCTCTCTTCGATTGCAAGATTTTTTTCTCTCTGGAGAGGTGCCGGAGATCTGCTTTTCGCCGCGGGGCGCTTTAGGGTCGAGTCCCGCTTTGCGGGACGGCCGATAGGTTAGCCCAGGACGGAGCACAGCGGAGTCCTGGGTAGGCTGGTTAATTGATTCCTGAGCCGGCTTCAGCCGCCGACAGTCTACTCTGTGGTCGCTTTCCCACTCATTCGAAACCTGCGAATAAGTGGGGCACCAGGCATCCTTCTTTTTGGCCCTCACCTGGTAAGGAAGTTCGGGCAGGCCATCGAACATTGTTGATACCAACCTGCACTGGGCCAGGGGGGCGCTCGCGTAAGTGAATTCGAACTAAAATGGCGGTAACCGGGGATCATGAGTACAGAGAAGATATCCTTCGAGACTGTCAAGGAAGACCGCGGGCGGTACTTTGTCGAGTACAGTCCCCCGAATCCCGATTTTCGTTTTGCTAATCTCAACCTCGTTTTTCCTAGCCAAGTCGAGCTTGCGGCAGTTGCGGAAACCATGGAGTCGGAGGTGCAGGCTTGGATTGGTCGATACCCGGTCGCCGTAATGGCGTCCTCTTTCGACGGAAACAACGAACTTCAGGCCCTGACGCCGCAACGGCCGTGCGATCACCTGATTGGATTTAAAGACAAAGCGACGGGAAACATTTGCCTTTACTGGGACCTCCTTCAGGACGAGCGCATTCCCGATGACGCGCTCGACGTGGAGTGGCTGAAACGCGTCTATTTCGACATTCCTTGGAGATCTCAATCCGAACTGGAAAAGGAGGTGAATGAACAAGCAAAACAGTTTCGTCTGGGATGGATGATCGTGGTTGGGGAATCCGGTCGAAGGTGAATGGGATTCCGCTGTAAAGCCGAACACGATTCCGTTGTGATTCCGAACAGCATTCCGGTCCGAAGGTGAACGCCGATTCCGGTGGGAAGGCGAACAGTTCTTGTCGCCTAGCGGAATGGCGTTCGGCTTGGGGCGGAATGTTTTCCACAGACGAGCAGCAGGAGGTGCAGCGACGCTGGACAATCACCCGGCATTGAAACTCCATAAATAAAGGAGGACAGGGTGCCGGCTAGGAGAAAGTCCATGCGGAAAGTCAAAGAGGTCCTGCGGTTGAGGTTCGAGTTGGGGCTGGGACAGCGCCAGATCGCGCGCAGTTGCGGAATGGGGCTGGGCACGGTCCACGAGTATCTGGAACGGGCGGTGGCAGCCGGGATCGGTTGGCCGTTGCCGGAAGGCTTGGGCGAAGAAGAACTGGAAGCCAAGCTGTTTGGGAACCAGCCCGTGCAGGCCGCAGCGGTGCCACAGCGGCCGCAACCAGACTGGAATACCATCCATCAACAACTGCGGCAACATCGTCATCTGACCCTGCAGTTGGTGTGGGAAGAATACCGGCAAGCGCATCCCGAGGGGTATCGCTATAGTTGGTTTTGCGAGCGCTATCAACACTGGCGGCGGCACCTGGATGTGGTGCTGCGCCAGGAACACAAGGCCGGGGAAAAGATGTTCGTGGACTGGGCGGGGGCAACGATTCCCGTGTATGACGCCACGACGGGGCAAGCCTGGCCGGCATCGCTGTTTGTTTGTGTGCTGGGAGCCAGTTCCTACACCTACGCAGAAGCGACTCGGGATCAGCAACTGGAAGCCTGGATTCAGGCGCACATCCACGCGCTGGAGTTCTTCGGTGGAGTGCCGACGCTGGCAGTCCCCGATAACACCAAGACCGCCGTCACCCGCGCCTGCCGCTACGATCCGGACCTGAATCCCACCTATCAAGAGTTCGCGGTGCATTACGGGATGGGAGTGGTGCCGGCGCGTCCCTACCGGCCTAGGGATAAGGCCAAGGCCGAGAGCGGAGTGCAGGTATGCGAACGCTGGATCGTGGCGGCACTGCGCAACCGGAGGTTCTTCAGCCTGCCGGAACTCAACCAGGCGATCCGCGAGCTGCTGGTGCGACTGAACGAGCGTCCTTTTCGCAAACGGGACGGATCGCGGTCGAGTCTGTTTCACAGCCTGGAGAAACCGGCTCTGGCAGCGTTACCGGCCGAGCGCTTCGACATGAGCCAGTGGTCGCGTGCCACCGTCAACATCGATTACCACATTGCCTTCGATGGGAACTTTTACAGTGTGCCGTACACCTTGGTGCAGCAGGTCGTGGANNCAGAACGAGCACCGCCCCAAGAGTCATCAGGCCCATCTGGAATGGACGCCCTCACGGATGGTGAATTGGGCGCGCAGTATCGGCCCCAAAACGGCCCAGTTGTTCGAGCGAATCCTGAACGAGAAGCCGCACCCGGAGATGGGCTACCGCTCCTGTCTCGGCATCATTCGCCTGGCGCAGCAGTACTCGGCGCAACGCATGGAAGCCGCGGCGGAACGGGCCCTGCTCGTCCAGGCTTGTCGCTATCAGAGTGTGAAGTCGATCTTGAAGAACTCGCTCGACGCGGTTCCCTTATCTCCACCACAACCCGGCTCTCCACCCCTGACCCATGACAATGTACGCGGCGCCGAGTACTTCGACCAAGGAGGACAGACATCATGCTGAACCAACCGCTGATGGAAAAACTGCTAGCCATGCGGTTGCAGGGCATGGTCGAAGGCTTGAAAACGCAGGAGCCAAGATCGAGCGATCAACGAGCT
>PLYW01000064.1 GCA_003151875.1 Acidobacteriaceae bacterium | reverse complement strand
CAGAACGACAACCAGGGCGTCCGAGAATTCCAGGCAGCTCGGTGAACGATTCAAGGCTACGATGCAATCGACTTGTTCCTGAAGGGGCAAGTTCGATGGGAGGCAGGAGATGATCTTCTTCGGCAGATTCAGTTCATCGACAGCCTTTTCGATTTGGCAGCCTAAGAACGCACGACAGACGCTCGGCGACAAACTTGTCTGCATTTGAAACTTGCAACACTACCGTCCTGCGATTCGAACTTCACAGGATTCCCGGTAGTGGGGTCACACTATGACCCCACTACCGGATTTCTTTTAACCGGACAGCAATGACGTGATATAATAATATCGAGGTGGTTATTACCTTCTCCTCTTTCAGGTTCCCTGAACTAAGTCAGCCCATCTGAAGTGTTTTCTCCTTAGGCTCTCGGGAAAGCCGCGTACCCCCATGCATCCGAGTGCGATCCTGCACGANNCGTCTTGACTCGCTGGCGGGGCTATGTAGCTGCAAAGTTTCTTGAAGGAGACTCATAGTGAAAATAGCGAAAGTGTTCCTACCATGCCTCATGATATTGGGTATCTCGGCGCTGGCGATGCCACCTCCGCCGCAGACGAATTCATCCGATCCCGGCACACAGCAAACGACACAAGTCGTTAAAACCACGACCACACAGATAACCACCTTCCGAGTGAACGTAGTCAGTCGGACGGTGCAGGCGGTCAACTATCGCCATCGGGGTGGAGCGACCAAGCTGAACTTCGCAGGAACGGACCTGATGCCCGCGGCCACCGGCGAAGCCAAGGTGGAAAGCAAAAAAGGTTACATCGAAATCGAAGTCGAATTTGCCAACTTGGCGAAGCCCACGACCTTCGGCAATGAATATCTGACGTATGTGATGTGGGCGATTAGTCCTGAGGGCCGCGCCGTGAACCTCGGGGAAGTACTGGTAGGCGACAACGACCGTAGCAAACTGGACATCACCACGGACCTGCAGGCATTCGCGCTGATTGTTACAGCGGAGCCCTACTATGCCGTCCGCCAGCCCAGCAACGTCGTGGTACTTGAAAACGTCATTCGTGAAGACACGAAGGGAACGACCGAGGCCATGAGTGCAAAATATGAGCTTCTCGAACGTGGCGGGTATATTCCCACCGGCTACAAATTCGACCCGGTCGTGCTGAACGCTAAGCTGCCGTTGGAATTCTTCGAGGCGCGTAATGCTCTGCGCATCGCACAGTCCGTTGGGGCAGAGAAGTACGCCAGTTCCAGTTACCAGCATGCTGTCGGCCTGATGAACCAGGCAGATGGATACGCCACAGGTAAGCACATTGACAAGAAACAGATGATTGCCGTCTCGCGCGAAGCTGTCCAGACGGCAGAAGACGCCCGCGAGATTGCAGTCAAGAAGCTAATTGCTGAACACCAGTCGAACCAACTGCAGGCGTCGGCCCAAGCAGCAGACGAGGCGACCCGGCAGAAGGAACGAGCGCAGGCGGAGACTGCCAAAACGAAGTCGGACATGGAGCTTAGCCAAACCAAATCAGCCGATCAAGTGGCTGCGGCGCAAGCCGATACTGAGCAGGCTCGCTTAGCGGCAACGCAGGCCCAGCAGCAGCTGCAGGTCGCCGAAAGCGACAAGGCAGCGATGCGCGCCCGGTTGTCACAGCAATTGAACTCCATCCTGCAAACGCGCGACACCGCACGTGGGCTGATTGTTAGTATGTCGGATGTCCTGTTTGACACCGGCAAGTACACGTTGAAGCCGGGTGCCCGAGAGAAACTCTCCAAGGTCGCCGGTATCTTGATGGCCTATCCTGGACTCAACATTGCCGTTGGAGGATACACAGACAATGTGGGCACCGACCAGCTCAATCAAGGCCTGTCTGAGCAGCGTGCTGGGTCAGTGCGCGACTACCTCGTGCAACAAGGCGTATCGACAAATTCGATAACAGCGAAAGGGTTTGGCAATACGCTGCCGGTAGCCTCAAACGATAGCTCCGCAGGACGGCAGGAGAATCGGCGGGTTGAACTGGTCGTATCCGGTGAGTCAATCGGGAACGATGTCAACGTCACAACTGGAAGCGTGCAGTAAGGAACAATTGTTATCTTCCGCAAAGCGCGATTCATACCAGGATCGCGCTATTTTTTAGGTTACGAAGCCGTTCAACTTCTTCCGGCCGCTAGAGTTTGCCTGCCGGAAAGGGACGGCCTCGCTACTCCCGGACCCGCATTCCATGCTGTCATTCATCAAAACATCGTACGAAAGACACGCCCGTTAGTCGAGTGGCAGCGTCTGTGCCTCTGAGGGGACAGAAGGTCATCTCCTTGCCGCGACTCGGTGGTCTGCATCACCGCTACACAGTCGCGGCCTAAGCCACCCGCAGCCATTGACCTGAGTCTTCCGCCATCAGGGTCAGACATAGATCCATGCTTCCGGACCCTTGTGAGTAGAGCGCTCCCACTCGCTTCTAACAGTCTCTGAACGACTCAAGGCCGCTGCGATCCATGCAAGGAGCCATCGTAGGCGAAAACGGCGCTGGGTTTAGTTCTGACGAGGCACAACCCAGAGACTTGCGCTTGCGCTCAGTCGTAGAGTAGTCTGGCGGCAATCATCGAAGTGGCGCAGAGTGGCCTCCAGTAATCTCGGCCAGAGTTGCTGCGCAGGCCACTTACTTTATCGCATCAACGCAAGTTTAGGACACTACCGTTCCCCATGCTTTTACCTGTTCACTTGGAAGAGTTCCGGAAGAAGATACTCTCCCAACCATGCGTTGAAACGAGAGGAGAGACGGCGACCACGCCAATCGGGGATTCGCATCTCGTTCCTGCGTAGCGAGCGATAAGTTCTTGGGCGATGGCGGCGGCGGCCGGAGAAAAATAGTAATCGTAGGTTGTCGAGTGGTCGTCGTTACAAAACAGAGCGACATCGGGGATTCGCCGCCCCAGCGTCAACATCATAAACTTGCGGCCAATGGCGATCCACTGGTTTGAGCTAAAGTGCTTATCGGCGGGCTGGCTTATCTTGTACCAATCTTGGGGCACGATTCGACTCCTAGGCTGGCGGGTGCTTCCACCGGGACTTAGCCGCTTTCTTGGCAATCTCGCTGCGCTGGCGTTAGCGCCTTAGCCCTGGCGGTGCCCCCCTTGCGACTGCCCCGGCTACCAGCAGCTACCGCGCGGGGCTGTTGCGATGCTCCCCGCCATCGGCCAGCTTTCCTCCGATGGCCTGCTCGACCACGCGAAGCGCATTTGTGGCGAAGTCTTCGTCTTTGCGATTGCTCATGGAGCCATGATGTCACGAATCCGGGACGGATACCAGCGAGTAAAATTTCAGGTAGTGGTGCCGTTTGATTTCCACAGGGCTTGAACGCCAGCACGGTCGGCGTAAACTTGGGGCATGGCAAAGCGAAAACTTCGGATCGTGCGCGAAACCCCACAACTCGGCATCTGCGAATACTGCAACATGCAGTTTTCCGCCGTGACTCCGCTCGGAGCGCCCAATAAAACCAAAATTCAGGAGCAGTTCAACGCACACAAGTGTAAGCCTGTGGACAGCAGTCAGAACGCTCTGCGGATTGTGCGGGAGGCCACGGAAGGCAAGTGAACATTTACTCCGATGCATTTCCCAGTCCCCCGTAGTGGCCGAGCTTCCGTAGGCGGTCCCGGATTCTGTGCCTCGCCACAATCCAAACCGCACCAGGAGCAGTACATACTCAAGAGTTCGCTGATATCAGGACTTAACTTTTCTGTGGCGTTGAATGGCCAGACGCGCGGGACTTCTTCGTAACCGGCTGAATGAGCGGACACT
>PLYW01000260.1 GCA_003151875.1 Acidobacteriaceae bacterium | reverse complement strand
CCGCGTCCTGTAGCGAAAAAACCTGGTGATCGTAGAGGATTCGCATCGCTGGTCGGGCAGCTTAGAGAGTCTCCGTTCGGGGTTCCGGAAAACGGCCGTCGGCATTGGCGGCCGGCGAGCAGGCTGCGGTCAGCAGATAGCCAAGGGCAACAATCACAAGCGGAATCACGATGGAATCCTGAAAAATGGCTTTCACTAGCGATATCGGGAAAGCATCGCGGAAAAACGTGAAAGCTCACTCTCTACGCAACGATGTACGTCATGTGCTCGGCAGCACGACCGCGATCAGCGCCAGCAGTCCTAATGTGCTCATGGGCCCCCCATGAGACCGGTGCGGCCCGGCAACGCTTTACCTGGTTCGCCGAGTTGGCAGCTCTCGGTTCGAGCGATCAAGCAATCGTCCCAGCTATCTAACCAGCTCCGGAATTGCCGGCACCGCGCGCGCGCGTTCTTTGGTGTATCGTCCTGCCAAAGCCAGGCTGGCCAGGAAGATCAAATATGAGAGAAGAGTGTTAACCGCTGCCGCAGCTGCGCCATACCTCGGAATCCACAGGAGATTCAGAAGTATGTTGCTGACGGCGGCGATCGCCGTACAGAGCAAGATGCTGTTCTCCATGCCCCATGCGATGTAGGCATTGCTCAAATACGACGTCAGGAAATCGAGCGGTATCGCCCAAGCCAGCAGGAACAGCAAGGGACCTGCGGCGAGAAATTGATGTCCAAACAACAGCGTCAGCAACGGTTGCCTTGCCATCGCCAACACCGCAGCGATGGCTGCTCCTGCACCCAGCAAGATCAGCAGGATTTTCGGCCGCAACATGCGGATGCGCTGCGTCAAGTTTTGCCGGCTCAGCTCGGGATAAAGACCCTGTAAAAACAGGTAGTAAGCAACCAGCACCTGGTTCAAAACACGATAGGCGGCGCTGTACAGTCCGACCTGTTGCGGGCTAGACATCAATCCCAGCATCAGCATGTCAATGGAATTGAAGGCAAGATTCCCCAGCCATGCCAATCCCATGATCCGGCTGCGTCTCCAAGCCACAGAATCGCTGATTAATCTCTGTTCCTCGAGGAGGGCAGGCCCCTCAGGCTTATGCTTCTCCCACCAGGCCCAAAAGACCGCCGCTTGAGCGAGGTACCCGAAAATGTTGCCGGCAACCACCCACCAGAGAACCTGCCCGGAATTCCCGCGTCCGAAAAAGAGAAAAGCCAGAATACTGACGGGTACCACGGCCCTGGCGAAGCCGACCAAGCGCAGTTGATTTCCGCCCCAGGCCGCCCAGTCCAGCGAAACCGCATACAGCGCGCTCGAGAAGGAGAAAACGAGAAGNNGATGGGCTGTAGATATTGCGAAATGCTCACCGCGAGTGCGTACACGCCCAGGATAACCACACCGTACGCGTGCCCCAGGAACATCACAATCGCCACGGACGAGAGCCGGCTCAAGGCCTCGCCGGGAGCCAACTGGGCAACACTTCGAATTAACCTGCCGACCGAACTTGCCATCTGTTGTGGGGGATCAATCCCTTGGCGATTCAGCCCTGCGCGCAAGGTCCTTTGGGCCGAAGCAGTAACCATGAAGCTGACCCGCAGCTCGCATCCAATAGACTTCGGCCATACTGATATTGCCCTTGCAGAGGCTGAAGACAGCTCCCCCGACCGATCGTGCCAAATGGGCCCCAAATTCTGGCCAGGAGTAGCCATGGAGGCGCAAGACATATCCGCAACCCAACGCGTAAGGGTGGGTCAACTTCCGCAAGCGCTCGAAGGAATGAAGATTTGGGTGGTGCACCGTAAGAGCGGGCTCGTACCACATTCTGAAGCCCAGGGCGAGCGCTCGTAGAAAGTAGTCAGATTCCTCGCCGGATTGGTATGGAGTGTCGGCGCCCACGCCGATGTCCTCTCGGAAGTGGCCCACAGAATCTGTCACGGCGCGTCTCAAGAAGGCGGTACAGGCTATGGTGGAGTCCCACAAATTGGCCTTCGTGACCAGACAAGGCCCGGGAGGCCACCGCGGTCCCACCGGCTGATTATCGGTACTTCGCATTGTGGTAAAGACCGCATCGAAGTCTGGATTCCGTTCCAGCCACCCGCTCACCGACTCCAGAAGTGATGCGGGATACCAGCAGTCGTCATCCGGAAAGCAGATAACCTCGCCCGTGGCAACTCGCAGTCCAGCGTTGCGTGCCCGGCTGAGACCACGCCGCCATCGAAGATGGCGGATCGTAAGGCCGCTATGCCTTCGCAGCACCGGCGTTAGGCGCTCATCGGGGTTTTGATCAATGATGATGACTTCAAAATCCCGGCAGGTTTGGGAATCAAGGCTGGTTAGTAGCCGATCCAGTTCCGAGACCCGATTTATGGTTGCTACCAGGATTGAAATCACGGGTTGGATGTCCGCCTCGCCAAAGCGCAGCTTCCGCGGCTCATGCGTTGGCTGGGCCATACGGCCCCGGCGGTAAAGTCTTTGGCGATGGACCGCGGATGGAGCTGAGAAGGCTAAACAGCCACCATCCTGCCAGCAGGGGACAGAACAGAATGGCGTCTCGCATGAGTGTTGATGACCATGAGAGGATATCGCCCCTCGGCATCATCAAGAAATCTGGGAGAATGAGCGCCACCACGATGAGGGCCCACGCATTGCTGCCGCAGGCATACATAAGGTTCAGGCCATATCCGAGCAAGAGTGACAGTACCATGACGCCACCCAGTCCCCCCAATAGATACATCTCCGCTAAGTATGATCCGCCGGTACCAAAACCCATTCCGGAGATGCTGGGATTCAGAAACACCACCATGTCCCAGCTTAAGTACCCTCCGGGAACATACCGTGAGATGTCAGAAGGCACGAACGCTCCCCACAGGTCGTGGAAGAGGTACGAAGCGATATGGGGACGGAACAAGTCCTGGTATTTTATTGCCACCTCGGTGACGTTAAGAGAAACTCCCTGCTGGGCAATAAATTCCGGAGGGCCCAAGGTGTAGTACTGCTCACCAGCCCGGGTCGCATCAACTACGATTGCGACGCATATCAAAATGGCGGCCAGCAACGCCGGCACAAGTACGCGGGTACGCTTGGACGACTTGATTCTCGCCAGATACCACAGCACCAGGGCCATAGTGAGCGTGCCCCCTCGCGAACCCGTTGCCAGATACAGGCCCGCAACTCCGAAATAGAGGACCGCAATCATCCAGAGCAGTCCCTTTCTTTTTTCGATAACGAAAATGGCGAGAAAAACCGGCAAATTCAGCAGGGCAATCAGGCGGACGGGCAGCGGTACATTGGCGACCATACGGTAGTAGTCGTTAAAAAAGGTCAAATACAGACCGTGGTCGCGCACGTATTGCAGGTATAAATAGTTCTTAACGAGGGCCGCTGAAAGTGCAAAAAAGAACACCACGTACAGATAAGGCAAATAGCGCCGGACGGCCTGGTCGCCGGGCGGCGGGATGCGCCGATAGTGCCATCGACAAGGAGCATAAACGCAGATGGCCGACAGTGCGATCGCCAGCAGCACAATCCCGGCGTCCTCCCGTGGAATGCTGAAGGGGGCGGGTGTAAATAACTCGATTTCTAACGGATCAGGAGTTACTCCGAGACAAAATCCAAGTAGCCGGCCACCCTGAAAAAGCAGCAGAGCGCAGAGAAAGAGAAAGCAGGGATGTCGTCCCTGATCGAATCGCTTCCAGGCCAGCACAATCAGGAAAGACAGCAGCAGGACGGTCAGCACACCTGCCCCATTCGGACTGAGCCAGCCCAGCAGAAAGCAGAGCGTCCCAATCCCGACGACGCACAAATAGCCCAACACCTCAAAGGCGGCGGTTGGCACCGCCAGGGGCGTAGGCGCTACTGTCGGGAATGGTTGAGTGGAGGCGCTACTCACAGACCGGATGTACTCGTTGCATGATTCACGTTAAGTCAAGCTGGGCAAGAATCTCGTTGGCCCGTTCCGCGGGAAGAGCCAGCACATTGTCAATCACTGGCTTGCGATGACGCAGGTCCCGCAGCCTCCAGCCTTTGGAAGTTCTAAGAGCGTAAGCATAGTTGGCGGACTCGGCCCATTCTTCAAATACCGTCGTCGCATCCAAACCACGCCTGTTGTAGTAAGGTTCGTTGATCTCCATGTGGAGGATTGGCCGGAATTGCCCGATCGTCGAAGATGCGCCCGTTAAGAACTTGTCTTCATGTCCTTCGATATCAACCTTGATGAAGTCAAGTCTCTTTATATTTAGCGACGGAAAGATTTTATCGAGTGTGTCAACCTCGATCATTCCACACTGGAACCGGCCATCGCTGTCGTCAATAACAATCGATGCATTGCCTGTACCGGAACCATTGGCGAAGTCTTCTCGAAGGCTGATTTGCAGAGAAGCGCGGCGGTCGGACAGCCCAAGTTCATGAACCACCACGATACTCTCTATACCATTGAGTCTGACGTTCTCGCGCAGCCGCAGATTGTTGCTCGAAACTGGCTCAAATGCGTGGACCCTTCCGGCTGGCCCAAGCGCTTTCGCCATGGGGACCGTCCAAAAGCCGACATTTGCTCCCACATCAAGCACCACCCACTCGGGCTTGAACATGCGAAGAACGGACCGTATTTCTTGCGTATCGTAATCGTGAGTATAAAAGCTCGCGCACTCGCTATACGCACGAAGATCGACGATCATGCGATGTCCCAGTCGCATGGTCACTTCTGCGGTGGAGTCTGCGCTGGAGTTCGATAGAAACAATCGATTGGCGAGATAAGCAAGTCGGTTGCGTCCACGGATGTCAGGTATGCGGCTGATGAGCTGTGAAGCTGACGCCCGCAACATCTGCCTGGTTTGCATAATCCGGCGCACCTAGCCCGCGCGCCTCAGAACACGTTGGAGCCACTCTTGAGCATGGATTCGTATCCTTCGATCTTGTCGAAGGAAACTCTGAGTAAGTCCGGTTTTTGGAAGGGGACGGCCTTCAGGCCGTCCGTAATACCTCCAAATCACTGCGGCCTTATCCGCTGAGGGACTTCGTCGCGACTTGATCAGAATTTCCCTAAGACAACCTCAGGGACTCCCGCAGCATGGCCAGGCGTGCACTCTCATTCGGATCCCGGTACTTGCGGCGGAGCGCTTCCATCAACAGCACTGCCAGGCAGGCCGCCAGGAACGCGGCCGTTGTAGAAACCAGAACGATGAGCAGGCGCTTGGGCCCCGACTTTCTTTCCGGCGCCACGGCCGGGTCAACCACCTGGATCAGGATTGCATTCTGGCCCTCATCAATGCGGGCAGCCTCCAATTGCTTGCCCAGGAAATCGTAGAGCGCCTCGTGATACTTCACTTCGCGTGAGCGGCGGAGGTATTCCAATTCGGCTTCCGGCATCTGGCGTGCCGTGATCGCGATGTTGCCGTTTCCGGCGGCAGCGCTGCTGTGCTCGAGTTTGGCCAACTGGCTGCGCATGCCACCCAGTTCCGTCTCGGCGCGCTTCAGCTCGGGGTTGTTCTCGGTGGCGTAGGAGCGCATGGTCCGGAGCTGCACTTCGTGGCTGGCTACCTGCGCCCGCAGGTCGGCGATGCTGGCAATAATCGTCCTGCCCTGGGCCTCTGGCTGCAGCAGTCCACTCTTCTCCTGCACCTGGGTAAGCGCCAGCTCCGCGGAGGACAATTCTTGCTGTTCCGCCTTGATCTGCTGCTCGTAAAAGAGCCGCCGCTGGCTGGCTTCCGTTATGGCCAGGTTCTGATTCACGTTATAAAGCTCCTGAACATAAGCGTTGGCGATTTCGGCAGCGCGCTGTGGATCATGGTCGGTAACCGAAATGGAAATCAGCCCCTCTTTCGTAGCGACGACTTCGCTGTTTTGTTTCAACTTCTTCTGCGCATCCTGGTACCGCTTCACCCGGTAAGCCTTTCGTAGATCGAAACGATTGATGAGATTGTCTTCGATCGTCCGGCTGGTTAGCATGGCTACAAAAACGTCGTCCGGGTTCCTCAAGCCCAGATCGCCTCCGCTCAGCCCAGCGATGGCTCCGATCTGCCCAAGCATCGAGTTCAGCGCCGATTGCTTTTGCTGAGGCGGCAGAATCGTGCTGATCGCCGTATACGTCTTGGGCAGGAACAGCACGATGATCGTCGCCACGATCGCCACCCCGGCGGTGAACAGCAGAATTGGCTTCTTCTTGCGGGCGAGCACCAGCAGAAGCTCGATGAAATCGGCTTTGTCATGGTGGTCGACCCCCGGCTGAGAGTTGGACATGCCCATTCCGTTCTCCCCTGCCGTACCGCTGTGGGAGTGAGGCTCAGATGGCTTTGGAGTCTGCAGCATTTGGATCAATTCCTGCCAGGCAGTAGCTACTTTAAGACATTGATGGCCGCCGCGGCCAATCCAAGGTTCCCCAGGATCTGCGACCAGTCCTTAATCCCGCGCAGCAGGCTGCCTTTGTTGGTCTGCTCGGGGACCACGATGCTATCGCCGGGCATCAGCACCATGCTCTCAAAGCCTCCCGACCAGAAGTGCGAAGCGGCATCTTTGCTGACCACCGCTCCGTTGGCCCGGACCACGAAGATCCTGCCCTTGTCCGCATCCCGCGTGGGACCTCCGGCGCTGCGCAAATACGTCGTCACCGTCTTGCCCGGTTGCTGGATGAAGGACCCCTGGTTGTACACATCGCCCACGACATTCACCACGATGGGACGGCTGGGGACAAAAAACTGATCGCCGTCCTCCAGCGTGACGTCCGGAATTGCGTCCACGGTCTGGTCGTTAGGGTGGAGGTTCAAAACGATGCGGCCGTCGGCCCGCAGTTGGCGAAGCTTATCGAGACTGGAGCGTTGCGTCTCCACGACGGCCCTGGCCGCAGTCAACTCGTCGGAGGTCCTGGCACTCTGTGCCATCTGCGCCGTCTGCCGCGCCACTTGTTGCTCGGTCTGGGCGATCATCATGTCCAGCCGTTCCTGTTGCTCGACGCGCGACGACTCACGCTTGAACTCGGCCCCATAAAGATAGGCCGAGGGGGTAAGTCCTCCCGCCTGCATCACCAGATCGCGGAGCTTCTCGCCTGGCTGCGCCCGGTAGATCCCGGCGGCTTCAAACTCCCCATCCAGTCTGACCAGCTTGGTCTGCTTGTTTTCGGGGACGCGCAGATCGGCCTGCGAGAAAACAGTGACGATGTCAGTGGGTTGGAGCACCAGATTGCTGGCATCGTCGTGGTTCAGAATGGCCTTGCCAAGGTTAAAGGGCAAAAGCTGCGTGGAAAGGTCTTGCGCGCTCATGCGCTGCACCACCGCATAATCCCAGTTGATCTCCGGGGCATTGCGCCTGACCTCGTTGGTGGCGCTGCTTACCCGGCCTTTACTTTCCTGCGCCTGCAGGGCCACAGCATTCTGCTGCTTCCAGTATTCCGGGGTAATGAGAAACTCGCGGTTGGGGATCAAATCGCTGATTCGCATGCCTTCATGCCAGGGATAGCGGCCGGGTTGGGCGACGTTGCCGCGCAAGGTCACGGAGTTTTCAAAGCGCGGCGACACCAGGGTGACATTCACCACATCGCCATCCTGGATGGGATGGGCCAAGCCGGTGGCGTCCAAACTTACTTGCTCCACAGTGTGCATCTGGCGGTCCTGAATATGTTCCACAAAGACTTTGCCGCCAGATGCGGTGGTGGACAGCCCGCCGGCCAGACGCAGACCTTCCGCTAAGTCGGTCCCGCCTTTGAGCTCATAAATGGCGGGCACGTTGACCTGTCCGCCCATGGCAATCTGCGGTCCGATCGGAGCCACGTAGATCACATCTTCCGGCAACAGAATGACATCTTTGCTCTTGTCGCCATTGAGCAGTAAATCATAGAGGTCGAAATCGGTGACGATGGTAGAACCGCGCTTTAGCTGGATGTGGCGCATGGAACCGCTGGGCGACGGTCCGCCGGAGGCGAAGATTGCATTGGCCAGCGTGCTCAAGGAACTGACCGTGTAGCGCCCCGGACGCCGCGCCTGGCCGACCACGAAGACGTCAATCGAGCGCAGCTCGCCCATACTCACGTTCAGATCGAAATTCTGGTAGATGCGCCCGATATGCGACTTGAGAAACTCCTCAACCTGGGCGTACTTCAGGCCGGCAACATTCAGGTTTCCAACTTTGGGGACGAAGATGCTGCCATTGCGGTCAACGCGGGCGTGAACATCCAGGTCAATCTGTCCCCAGGCCCGAATCAACAGCTCGTCGCCGGGACCGATAACGTAATCCGCCGTGACCGGGACGCGATCCACGGGAGCAAACGTGGTGGGCACGATCTCAAACAGGCTCAACCCGTAGATGGGAAGCGATTTGCCCAGAGAAGCAAGCACCATCTGCTGAAAGTCGGTGAGCTCGACAACTTTGGGGAGATTCCAGAGCGCGGGTGGCATCGCCTTAGGCGCTGTCGCATTGGACGGGTTCGCAGGTGGCGCAGCCTTGGTGTCATCCGACACGATGCTGGGCGGGCACGGATTGGTCAACGTGCAGGGCGGAGGTTGTCCTTCCGCTGGCGTCGTCTGGGCTGCCGGTGAAGTCTGGCTCGCCGGTGCGTTTTGCCGGTCCTGCGCGATGGCGACCGGCGCAGCCGCCATCACCGTTGCCAACAGCACCAGCGGCATCATCGCGGCAAGAAGCTTCCAGCGGTTTCGCAAAACTGCATTTACTTTCAGAAGAACTTTCAATCTCGATCTCCCCAAGACCCAAGTTGGGTCCGGTATGAAGTAGTACTTGACGATGCCAACCAGCAGCCCCAAGGAATTTCTGTTCGGGGCACGCAATCTTGCGGCAATCTAGTCGCTACTATTAACAACCTGCCGCGTCGGGGCCGGCTGGCGAAGCGCGTTCAGCCAGAATTGAGCGTAGGCTGGGGCCGCATCGCGAGCATCCCACGGCAAGTCGCGTCCGGTAAAGAGGTGGTGCAGGTTTTGGTGAGCGCTCACCGCGCCTGCCAGCCCCAGCGTGGCGATCGTGGGTTCCAGATCGCAAATTGCGCCGCGCGCCGCACACCTGCCGAAGTAGGCATTCACCGCGTCAAAGATCGGGCCTAGGTGCTCACGGAACATGCGGTCGGCTCCTCCCGGCAGTTCAAAGCCGGCGACATACAACAGCCGCAGCAACTCCGGATGCTGTGACATATTCTCCACCACGAATGTCACCAGCATCGGAACCACGATGGCTGGGTCCAGGTCAGTCGCCAGGCCCTGTTGCAGCTCTCGTCCCAGCTTCAGCCGGTTCAGCCGCGATTCGGCCGCCACCCAGAACAGGTCGGCTTTGCGAACGAAACAGCGGAACAGGGTGGCTTCATTCACCGCGGCCAGGTGGGCAATCTCCCGCGTGCTGGTACCCTTGTACCCCTGACGGGAGAAGAGCTGAACAGCGGCCTCAATGATACGCACTTCGGTGACACTTCTTCCCGCTGTTTTTTTCACAATCTTCTTATCCTCTAGCTGTGTATTGAAATGTAGGGTGGATGGCTTTCAATTGGGGGAACTAGTCGGCTTGAACTTATAGATTTGGCAAGGCTCTGCCATCCTCAGTTAGATGAGGTGTTTTCCACAGTCCGGCGAGGTACGGCAAGGACTGACTTCGCCAACATTTTCATCCCACTCGGGACCTGGGGAACTTCGCCGCTCCCCAGCGAATGAAACCGACGAGAGCAAGCGCATACTTGCTCCGCCCGAGTGTATTTGCCGCCGAGCCGTGCCTCGGCTCGACGCCCGTAGCATAGGGAAAGCTGCGCAATCGGTCAAGCAAAAACGCCTCCAATCGATCAAGTCGGCGCCCAAAAAAATTTTCCAGCGGAGAGCCTATGAATGGGCGCTGGTGCCAAACCGGGAATCCAAGGCGAGTGCTTGCTTAGGCAGCGATAGAGCCGTCCGAGGAGAAGTGGCCATGTCGCTCACCCAGAATTCCGAGTTGCTGGGCTACTTTCAGCAGCAACTGGCAGCGGCTTACTCGTTCCAGGAGCGGCACAGCATCATGACGGTCCGCGACTTCGCCTATTCCGCGGTATGGATGGTTTACGGCAGCGGCTTGATGCTGGTGGGCTTCTGGAAACGCTCGGCGTTCCTGCGCTGGCAAGCTATCGTTCTGCTGGCGATGACGGTGTTGAAGGTGTTTCTGGTGGACATCAGTACCTTGGAGCGTGGATATCGCATCGCTGCGTTCATCGTCTTGGGCGCGATTCTGCTGGCCGTGTCGTTCTTTTATCAGCGCAGCCGGATGAAAAGCGCCGCGTAGCGTGTCCAGCTCTCACGCGTAGATCCCGCGCTGCTTGATGGTATAGGCCACACGATCGATGGCCAGCATGTACGCCGCAATGCGGTTGTTTACCTGATGGGCCTCGGCATAGCGGACCACGTCCTCGAACGAGGAAACCATGATGTCTTCCAACTGCGAGTTGACCACCGACTCTTTCCAGAAGTAGCCCTGGCGGTCCTGCACCCACTCGAAATACGACGCGGTGACGCCACCGGCATTGGCCAGAATGTCGGGCATCACGAAGACATGTTTGTCGCTAAGGACATCGTCGGCGGCTGCCGTCGTGGGCCCGTTGGCGCCTTCAACCAGGATCTTCGCCTTCACCTTATTGGCATTGCCCGAGTTGATGACGTTCTCCGTGGCCGCCGGAATCAGGATTTCGCAATCGGTGATCAGCAGTTCTTCCGTGTCCGCGCGCTCCGCGCCCTTGAAGCCGTGGATGGTGCCTTCCTTCTGGCGATATTCCCACAGCGCCGCAATGTCGATGCCTTTGCTGTTGTACAGACCGCCATCCCATTCGCCGATGCCGACCACCTTGTATCCCGCCTGGTGCATGAGGACAGCGGCGTTGGAGCCGACATTGCCGAAGCCCTGGATGATCACGCGACTGTTTTCGCGCGTCATGTTGTTCTTCTTGATGGATTCGTCGCAGATGATCATCACGCCGCGGCCGGTGGCTTCACGGCGGCCGCGCGAGCCGCCCATGTTCAGCGGCTTGCCGGTCACCACCGCCGTCACCGTCTGGCGCATGTGCATGGAGTAGGTGTCCATCATCCACGCCATGGTTTGCTCATTGGTGTTGACGTCGGGGGCCGGCACGTCCTTCTCCGGGCCGATAAACTCGATCAGCTCGGAGGTGTAGCGGCGGGTCATGCGCTCCAGTTCGCCGCGCGACATGTTCTTGGGATCGCAAATGATGCCGCCCTTGGCGCCGCCGAAGGGGATGTTCACCACCGCGCACTTCCAGGTCATCCAGCTCGCCAGGGCGCGCACTTCGTCCAGCGTCACGTCGGGCGAATAGCGCACGCCGCCCTTGGCCGGACCGCGCGCGATGGAGTGCTGCACCCGATAGCCGGTGAACACTTCCAGTTGCCCGTTGTCCATGGCGACCGGGATGTGGACGATGATCTCGCGGTTGGGCTGCTGCAAAACTCGCCACAGGCCGGCATCGAGTTTCAGCTTTTCGGCAGCCAGGTTGAAGCGCGCCGCCTGTTGTTCCCAGGGATTACGTTCCTGCTCAAGAGTCTGTGCGGTAGCCATATAAGATCTCTCCGAATTAGTGCGGGCGTCTTGCGGCTCGATTCGGTGGACGCGTTCCTCGTCTGCCATCCAGCATCGGCGGGCAAACCTTCAAAGTATATGCAGCCGGGTGTCTTGGGCGCAAGGCGAAGGCCACACCCGCCTTGACACTCCTCTCTCATGAATTTATCCTTAGTGTTTGCCTTAAGAACGATCCCGCCCGTCTGTACCTGCCAGCGTTTCCCGTCAGGAGCTTGGCCTGCCAGACCCGGTTCCGGCCGGAGCGAAGGGCTATTCTGGGCGTTTTCTTAGGCGGGTGCTGCCATGCTGATTCGGGTCCGGGAGCTGAAACTCCGTAATTTGGAGTTCAACGAAAACTATCAGCCCGGCGCTATCGAATTTGGTCCCGACTTCCGGCAAATTGGCCCCTTGCACAGCGTGGGCCGTGCCGAACTGATTGTGGAGCATCGCGGGCACCACCAGGACGTCGAAGATATTCGGCTGGTGGGCAAGGTGGAGGCGCAACTGGAGTTCAATTGCGCGCGCTGCCTGGAGCCGGTGGGCGAGGACGTGAACTGGGCCTTCGACCTGATCTACCGGCCGTTAGGGGTGGATCGCCGCGCCGATGAGGTGGCGATTACCGAAGCGGAGACCGAGATCGGGTATTATCAAGGCGAAGGTCTTTTGCTGGAAGATGCGCTACGCGAGCAGGTGCTGCTGGCCACGCCGGTCAGGGCGCTATGCCGCGAAGATTGCAGGGGATTATGCCCGCATTGCGGCGCGAATTTGAATGTCGAGCAATGCCACTGTGAGCAACATATTAGCGACCCCCGGTGGGAAGCGCTGAGCGAAATCAAGAAGAAGCTGCAAACTTAAAGTTCCGATCGCGCGGCCAGCCCGGGCGGTCCTGTTTACGAGGTCCTGAATGCCTAATCCGAAACGACGTCATTCCCAGGCGCGCACATCCAAACGCCGCTCCCACGATCATCTGACGGCGCAGTCGTTGTCTGAGTGCCCCAACTGCCACGAGCGCAAATTGCCGCATCGCACCTGCCCCAAGTGCGGTTACTATAAGGGGCGCGAGGTCATCGAGGTCGCAGAGAGCACCAGCTAGCGCGGTTGCGGTAGTATCCTTTTCCGGCCAAACTTGGGCGGTAAACTACAGCAGCACACTCGCAATTAGAAGCTGGACTGTGTCCCCGGTTTGACGGTTACGAAGGTTTGCAACTGACAGGCAGACATGCCCACCACTATTGCTGTTGACGCCATGGGCTCGGACCGCGCGCCCAAACCCGAAGTGGAAGGCGCCATTCTCGCCGCACGTCACTATGACGTGGAAGTCCTGCTGGTGGGCAAAGAGGACGTGATCCGCGGCGAGCTCGACCTGCACCCGTTCTGGCGCAGGCTTTCCATTCGCATCGTCAACGCTCGCGAAGTCATCGGCATGCAAGAGAAGGCGGCGCAGGCCATGCGCAGCAAACGCGACTCGTCCCTGCGCGTCGGACTGCGCTTAGTGCGCGACGGCAAGGCTGCCGGTTTCGTCACCGCAGGCAACACCGGCGCGGCCATGGCCACCGCCAAAATGGTTTTGGGCGCGATCCCCGGAGTGGACCGTCCCGCGCTGGCCGCGGTATTTCCTACCGCGCAGGGCACGGCCACCATCCTCATCGATGTCGGTGCCAATGTCGATTCCAAGCCGCAAAACCTGCAGCAGTTCGCCATCATGGGCGACATTTATTTTCGCAGCATTTTTGGCGGGAAGTTCCCCAGCGCCGAGCATCCGCGCGTCGGTTTGCTTTCCATCGGCGAGGAAGAGAGCAAGGGCAACGAACTTACCCGCGAAGCCTACAAGCTGATTCGCGAGCTGCCCATGAATTTCGTGGGCAATGTTGAGGGACGCGATCTCTACAACGGGAAGGCCGACGTGCTGGTGTGCGACGGCTTTGTGGGCAATGTGGCGCTGAAGATCTCCGAGGGCATGGTGGAGACGGTACGCTTCCTGCTAAAGCAATCGTTGCAAGCTACCATCAGCAGCCAGGTCGGCTACCTGCTGTCGCGCAAGGCCTTTGCCGATTTCAAGAAGCGTCTCGACTACTCCGAGTACGGCGGCGCGCCGCTGTTGGGACTGAAGGGCGTGTGCATCGTCAGCCACGGATCGTCCAACTCGAACGCCATCAAGAACGCGGTGCGGGTGGCCATGGAGTTTGCCAACAGCCAACTGAATGACGTGATTCAGGAGCGCATTGCCGCTGCCAGCAAGAACCTGAACAATCATGTCAGCGATGCAGCCGCAGCCGACCCGCTCGGCAGCAGCCTGCTGTAATATTCAAATCGCCCAGTCCTAGACCGGAGCCGCGTCGAGAATAGCCGATGGTTTCTTTTTTCGGGTCCAAGCCTCAGCAAGTCGAGCCCGGTTTCTACAACCGGCCATCCGGCTGGGCGGAAAATCATGAGTATCTCTTAGGCTTGGTTCTAGTGGTCGCCACCCTGGCGCTTTACTACCCAGTTCACCACTATCCGTTCTTCTCCGTAGACGATTTTCTGTACGTCACTGGGGACCCTCACGTCCTCGGCGCTCTCAATTGGTCAACCGTCAAGTGGGCGTTCACTCATACATTCGTCCTGAACTATGATCCGCTGACCTTCTTCGCTCATAGTCTCAATGTTCAGATGTTTCAGTTGGAGCCTGGTCGGCACCACGCCGTCAACGTCGTTCTACATGCATTGGATGCCCTGCTGCTTTTCTGGGTGTTGAGGCGCTCCACTGGTTTCACGGCGCGCAGTTTCATGGTGGCGGCGTTGTTTGCCGTACACCCTATCAACGTCGAGAATGTGGCCTGGATCTCCGAGCTGAAAACCATGCTCAGCACAGCGTTTTTTCTGCTCGCGCTGGGTGCGTATCACTGGTACGCCCGTAAGCCCGTGGAGCGGCGTATGACGGTGGTCGAGCTTCTGTATGTGCTGGGACTGCTAGCCAAGCCGCAGGTGATCACCCTCCCGTTCGTTCTGCTGTTGTGGGATTACTGGCCTTTGGGCCGTATGTTCGCCACCGGGCCGGATGCGCCCCAGAAGATGGCCAACGGCGAGATCATCCCCGCGAAGCATTTCTCAGCCCTGGTGAAGGAAAAGACTACGCTCTTCGTCATCGCCGCCGCCGACGCGGTGATGACAGTAGTCGCGGAAAATAAAGCCTCCCCTCAGAGCTGGCCCTACACTTTTCCCATCCGGTTAGGTAACGCGATCTTGTCCTACGGACGCTATGTGGGCAAGGCGTTTTGGCCAGTGCCATTGGCGTACATGTATCCTCATCCAGGCAATGCTTTGCGTTGGGGACTAGTATGGGTAGCTTTGCTTTTCCTGATTGCGGTCAGTGCACTAGTTGTCGCCGCCAGGCGTCACCGGTATCTCGTGGTGGGCTGGTTTTGGTTCCTGGGAACCTTGGTGCCCATGATCGGCCTTATCCAGATCGATTTGCCCGCCCTCGCTGATCGCTATGCCTATTTTTCGTTCATCGGTCTTTTTCTGATGGTCTGCTGGGGCGTGGCTGATTGGGCGAAATATCGCCACCTTCCCCGATTTGTATTGCCGGTAACGTGTCTTGCGGTATTGGCCGTCCTCTCGGTGATAACTCATCGTCAGATTGGGTATTGGAGGGATAGCGTTACGCTATGGACACATACCTTACAGGTCACGCCTCGCAACTGGGCATCCGAACTGGGCATCGGCATCGCCTACCAGCGGCAGAGACAACTGGAAGAAGCTTTGCCGCATTTCTATCGTGCGGCGCAAGACCGGCCTGAGGACGTCGACGTCAATTTAGGCATAGCCGTCGTCGAGCATCAGCGCGGAAACCTCAGGCTGGCCATTCCGTATTATCGAAAGGTACTGGCGGTTTCGAAGGATCCTCGGATCACCACCCAGGCCTGGACCAACCTGGGACACGCTTATAGCGACTTGGGAGATAGCGACCGTGCCCGGGAATGTTACGAGGAGTTGCGCCCTCACCCAGCGTCTCCCGTTCGCGCCATCAATTGGCA
>PLYW01000038.1:3643-6493 GCA_003151875.1 Acidobacteriaceae bacterium | reverse complement strand
GACTGGTCCGTAGAGCCGTTCTGTGACTGGTCCGTGGAACCGCTCTGCGACTGGTCCGTAGAGCCGCTCTGCGACTGGTCCGTAGAACCGCTCTGCGACTGGTCGCTACCCGTTTGCGACCAGGCAGGCGGCACTGAGAGGACCGCCGCCAAAACAACCAGAGATAGGCCGAGCTGAGTTTTCATCGCCTCCTCCTCTCTTCCGCGGTTTGTGCGCTCACGGGACGACCAAAGTGTCGTGCGGTTGAAGTTGGATGTTCTGCGCCATATTCTGGCCCTTAATGACTTCTTTGTAGTTGAACTTGAGCCGTTGCTGCTTCCCATCGGGGCCGGTGCGAAGCACGTAGATTTTCTTTTGCTTCGCGAAATCCCTAAAGCCGCCGCAGAGTGCTATGGCATCCAGCACGGTGAGGGGGCGGGTGATCGGGAGGTATCCCGGCCGGTTGACCTGCCCCATAACGTTAAAGGTCAGGCTGTTCACCTGGGTGACAATCACGGTCACCTGCGGATCGGACATAATCTTCTTCAGAGAATCGTCGATCTGCTCCTCCAGTTGTACTGGAGTCAGTCCCCGCGCCTTAATTTCCCCCAGTAACGGCAAGGAGATCATTCCGTCGGGTCGAACCGGAACGGCCCTCGACATTTCGGGCTCCTTCCACACATTGATGGACAACATGTCATCGGTGCCAATAATGTAGCTGTCCGGGCGGACGTTGGCCACGCGGGGAGTGGGCGTATCGGTCGCCGCAGGTTGCGCCGCCTTGGCCACGTCCTTGGGAGGCTGCGCGGAGTTGGCCGGGACCGTTGGTTTATCTGGGCTGGGGGAACTGCCCGCGTCCTGCCCGGACGCGTGGTGCGCCCAGACGCCAAGCAGAACCAACAAGACTAGGGTTAAGGTTGCGCGACTTCCAAATGCCCGTGTTTGCGAATACATGACTCCACCTCGGTCCGGATTACTCGGCCTTATCATCCTCTTCGTGTTTGCTCGCGGAACTGGAGCGCCGTTGCGGGATCCCTACTTCCTTGAGCTTATAGAGCAACGCGCGGTAGCTGATATCGAGCGAGCGCGCCGCCTTCTTTCGGTTCCAGTTATTAGCATGAAGTGCATTAAGAATAATACGTGCTTCCAATTTGCGGACCGTCTGCCGGGTCAACTTCTTGAGTGAAACCGGTCCATCCAGCATCAGACTGGTAACCGCATCGCGCTCATTGGGCTGGAGCAGTTCACTTAAGATAACATCTTCCGTGCCCATGACCACGTAGCGCTTGATCAGGTTCTCCAGTTGGCGGATGTTGCCCGGCCACGAATAGCGCTGCATTTTGGCCATCAGGGCAGGGCGCACCATCATCACCCGGCCATTGAGCTTCTCGTTATAGTACTGCAGCAGGTAATCGCTGATGACCGGCAGATCGATGGCCCGCTCGCGCAGCGGCGGCAAATGAATAGTCATGGTGGCGATGCGGTAAAACAGGTCGGGCCGGAAGTTCCCGTGCTCGATCTCCTCGTGGATTTCGCGGTTAGTAGCGCACACCACCCGCACCTCGACTTTCTTGTCCTCCTGCGCGCCGATCCGGCTGAATTGGCCATCTTGCAGAAGTTGCAGAAGCTTGGCCTGCAACCCCGCATCCAGTTCCGCGATTTCGTCCAAAAACAGGGTACCTCGGTGCGCCATTTCGACCCGGCCAGGCTTGGGATTGTAGGCTCCGGTGAAGGCCCCCCTTTCGTAACCGAACAGCTCGCTTTCCAGCAAGGTCCCCGGGATCGCCGGGCAATTCACCTTCACAAAGGGACCATTCGCCCACGGTGAATACAGATGTAACAACCTGGCGATGATGTCTTTCCCGGTCCCGCTTTCGCCCGAGATCAGCACGGAAAGATTGGCGCCAGCGACTCGCTCCAGCTTTTGCCGGACATCGCGCATCGCGGGAGTCTGGCCAAAGATCACCGGTTCGGGTGGAAGCTGTTGGACCGTGATCGCACTTTCGTTGTTCGCTCCTGCCAGCAATGGCATCACGTGTCCTCGCGTCATAGAAGTATATCGGCGTACCAATGAATTGCATTTACTGCGCCAAGTTCGTGCACATCGCAAAATAATGCGCACCTTGTTTTTAATGCGGTTTATTTACTGTAACTTATATATGCAAAAGTTGTCTTTAAAATAATGCAGGAAGGACTAAAAAGAAATATCTTGCGTTTGAGAATGTGCAAACATTTTCACTTGGAGGAACTCTCTTTCCCTGCGGAGCGGGAGCGGGTTGCCTCCAAGCCAAGCTGCTGGTTCAGCAGAGGTTCTTCGAATTGCAGGCCGAGCAGGAAGTATTGGCGGTCGGGGGTGCAGCGTAGCACGGTAGCGTGCAGCAGGGACACGGATCGTGGGAGGTTAGCCTTGTTCAGCAGAGTGACAGGAATTTCCAGGGAGATGTGGGTACCGGGCTCAAGGTAACGCCGGGCTGCCAGTAGCAGCCCGCCGGCAGACAGGTTCAGGGCTGTAGCAAACTCCAGAAATTCTTCGCCGTCGGCGTTGCTTCCGCGAACAAAGAATGGAATTGAGATAGGCAGCCGGTCCCAGTCGCGACGCTCGGCGACGGATGCGGTTCGACGCACTTCTATCTCCTATGATGTAGATAGTACGCACCTGAACGGCCAAACTTCACACCCCTGGAATAATGCGACAATCCGTTCTTTTTCTTAGACATATGGAGAAACGAACAGGTCGCCCGAGCGGGTCATGATTGCAATCTATTGCGGTTCGAGAGAACAAGAATGCCTCCTTGAAGTGCAAAACGGTTCCCAAAAAGGTAACTATCTTGCACTCTTGCGCAAATTCATAGGAAATTTTATTGACAACTG
>PLYW01000038.1:0-3609 GCA_003151875.1 Acidobacteriaceae bacterium | reverse complement strand
GACGAACATGATGCGCTGGCTTCCGCCGCTCACGAGCTGAAGACGCCGCTCGCCATCATGGGGGGTTACCTGCAGTTGCTGCTGGCGCAGAAGCTGGGGCCGTTGAATCCACGGCAAGTGGAAGTACTCACCGAGATGCAGGCCAATGGGGCGCGTCTGTCCAATTTCATCCAGAACTTGCTCACCTACACTTCCCTTAAAGTCGATCGCTTCGAGATGCAGTACGAGGTGGGTGACATCAACGCCTGTGTGCGCGAGATCGCCGAGGTTTGGGCCCAGCGCTTCCAAGACAAAGCGATCGCGTTCTATTTCTTGCCTGATGACCGGCTGCGCAGCTTCCCTTTCGACTACTACAAAGTGCAGCACGTGGTTTCCAACCTGCTGGACAACGCTCTAAAGTATACGCCTTCTTCCGGAACGGTGTGGTTGCACCTGGAGCCCTATTTCTGGGAGCGGCGGACGGTTGAGCACCAGCCTGAAGTAGAGCGGCGCCGGCAAGCCATCCACGAGCCCAATTGCTGTCGCATTTCGGTGTCTGACACCGGACCCGGCATTGCCCCGGAATTCCAGCAGGAAGTCTTTGATGAGTACTTCCGCCTGAGGCGCAAAGGAGTGCGCACGGAAGGACATGGGCTGGGCTTGGCCATCGCGCGCCGTCTGGTACAGGCGGCGGGCGGGAAAATATGGGTCGAGAGCGAGCCGCCCAATGGCAGCAAGTTTTCCTTTCTGCTTTTGCTGAACCCTTCACCCAAACGCGTTGCGGAGGATCGATGAGCGCAGGCCACATCCTGGTGGTGGACGACGAGCCGAGCATGTTGCGGTATCTGCAGACGGTACTGGAACTGGACTCGTATCGGGTCACGACGGCGTGCAATGGCACCGAAGCCCTCGAAAAGGTGCAACGGGCCAATCCCGACCTGGTGCTGCTTGATATGGTCATGCCCGGAGCCGATGGGTTGGAGACCCTGCAGCGCATCCGTGAAATCCGTCCTGCAACCAAGGTAGTCATGCTGTCCTGCGTTCGCGACACCCGCAAGGTGGCGCAAGCCATGCGGCTGGGCGCCCAGGATTACCTTTCCAAACCGGTGCAGAAGGAAGAGATGAGCGAGGTCCTGCGCTTCTGTCTGGAAAATATGGAACCGGGCGGCCCGGGTGCGGGCGAAGCCATCGAAGTCAGCGAAGGCGTCTTCTTTTTCTCCGCTACCCCGCAAATGCGCCAGCTTCGCGCCCAGGCGATGCAGGTGGCGCGCTTCGATTTTCCGGTGTTGCTGCTGGGCGAAAGCGGTACCGGCAAGGAAGTATTGGCCCACCTGATTCACAAGTATTCCGATCGTTCGCACCGCACTTTTTTGAAGGTGAACTGCGCCGCCATGCCCAGCGAGCTGCTGGAGAGCGAATTATTCGGTTATGAGCCGGGGGCCTTCACCGGCGCGGTCAAATCCAAGCCGGGCAAATTCGAACTCTGCAACAAGGGCACCCTGCTGCTGGATGAAATCGGAGAGATGTCTTCGGCCCTGCAGGCCAAGCTGCTGCAGGTGTTACAGGATGGCCAGTTTTCGCGATTGGGCGGGCGTAATACCGTCAAGGTGGATGTCCGGGTCCTGGCGGCCACCAATATCAACATGCCGCAGGCGATCGCGCAAAAAGCCTTCCGCGAAGATCTTTATTACCGCTTGAACAGCTTCGTGCTGCGCATGCCTTCGTTGCGCGAGCGGCGCGAAGAAATCCCCATGATCCTGCGGCACTTCATGATCCATCTGGCGGACCGCTACGCCTGCGCACCCCTGAACGTTTCTCCGCAGCTAGTGGAGTCTTGCGAGAACTATCCCTGGCCCGGCAATATCCGCGAGCTGGAAAATTTCGTCAAGCGCTACCTGGTGCTGGGAGACGAGTCGGCGGCCATCGCCGAGTTGCAGCAGGGCACCTCGCGCGATCCGCAAACCGGCATCGTGGTGCGCATGGAAGAAAAGCAGCCGCAACCATCGCCCGACCTCAAAGAAATGGTCCGCAATCTGAAGAATGGCGCCGAGATGGAAGTCATCGCCCAAGTGCTGGAAGAAACCGCCTGGAACCGCAAACGGGCGGCCACCCAGTTGAACATCAGCTACAAGGCGCTGCTCTATAAGATTCGGCAGTACGATATCCGTCCCCGGCAGGCTGGATAAGAGAATCCGGATAGCGGCGGCAACCCCTCAGGCCCGCCAGCGGTCCCACAGTTCCCACCACAGCAACTTCTCCCATTCGGTCAGATAGGTTTTGGCCCATTCACGATTCTTCCACCACGGCTGGCCAAATAGAAAGTCATTGCGAGTGGCCCCTGCCGTCCAGTGAATCTGGGGTAAACGTTGGCGGAAAATGGAGAGTGCGCGCCGGGTATGGTAGTCGCCGGTCACTAACACGACTGAATGCGGCGGCGGCTGCAACTTCGCCAGGCAGTCTCCTACTTGCGGGGCCTCCTCCTTGGTCGAGTCACCTTGGATAACGCAAATGCTGACTTGGGAGGCGTTTTCTCCCGCCGTCCGGGCTATGAAATTTGCTGCCAGCTCCGAGTACGACTGGCCGTAAACCTGACCGTCGCCCGCGTCCACCAGAAGATGATGCCCGTAGCCGCTACGAAGCAGGTCCAGAGCGCGCCAGTAGCGCAGGTCCACCTGATCACCCGCAAGCATGACGATCGCGTCTGACTTCTCGGGGTTATTAACAATCAAGTAGCCGCCCGGCTGAAAAAACAGTAGCCCGCAGAGGAGAAGGAGGACCACGGCGACGATCAAAAATTTCATGATGAATCCCGGCCTGCGAGGGCATCATAAACGCAGCTTGGGCATTGGCGCCAGACTACGGCCATGTACCGCAACTGGCGAAAAAGTCGAGTACACCCCGCGCCGTTGTTTCGCATCTATGCTCAGCGAAAGGAGAAAGTGAATATGACACGCTTTGCAACATCCTTTTCCGGCCTGGCTGCGGTTGCGTTGCTCTGCCTTTGTCCGCTCCTGCTGTACGGGCAAGACACCATGCAGAACAACCAGTCCGGAATGGCCAAGAACACCATGAGCACTCACCACATGGTCAACGTCACCGGTTGCCTGAAAAAGGGCACGGAGGAAGGTGGCTACTACATTACCGGCAAAGACGGCACCATGTGGGAGCTGAGCAGCAAGACGGTCAACCTCTCGGAGCATGTGAACCACACCGTCAGCGTTTCGGGACACGAAATGCCGCGGTCGCAAGCGGAGGAAGCGAAGGTCGCGGAGAGCGAGAAGTCGGAGTCTGGCGGGAGCAAGTACGCCGATCTAAAGGTGGCGCAGTTGAAGATGGTCAGCGAAAGCTGCAGCCAGTAACCGCGCCGCGTGGCGGAATCATCTACCAAGCGTGGGGAAGAAGTGATGCCTCCACGCTTTTCTTGTGCCCGCACCAGTGGCGCTGCGCAGGGGTTTCGGTGCGCCTGCACCAGCCGCCGGCGACGACGGCTGGTCCTGACAGTCTTTTCCAATCGAAGAATGAGCCTGAAGGAAGCCTGCGGGGTGGCTGAGGAAGGCTCCTTTCCGGGTTTGAATTTAAAAAACAGTCTAGCAGTCGCCGAGGCGGTGGGAATGTGGGAATCGCGAAGCG
>PLYW01000203.1 GCA_003151875.1 Acidobacteriaceae bacterium | reverse complement strand
CGCAGCGCGAACACAATTGCACGGGCGTCGATCATCGGAGTGGTGGTGGTCGTGTCGGTGCTGCTGTGGGCGGCCCTGGAGATACAGCGCTCGCCGTACGCCACGTATCAGAACGTGGCGCAGGCGCAACCTGTGCCGTTCAGCCACCAGCACCACGTGGGAGGCGACGGCATCGACTGCCGCTACTGCCACACTTCGGTTGAGAGCTCTGGTTTCGCGGGCATTCCTCCCACCAAGACGTGCATGAATTGTCACTCGCAGATCTGGACCAACGCTCCCATGCTGGAACCGGTGCGCGAAAGTTATCGGACCGGTGAGTCGCTGATCTGGACCAGGGTCAACGACCTTCCTGACTTCGTTTATTTCGACCACAGCATTCATATCAATAAAGGCGTTGGCTGTGCGAGTTGCCACGGGCCGGTGGACAAGATGCCGCTGACCTACGCGGCCAACTCGCTGCAGATGGAATGGTGTTTGAACTGTCATCGCGCGTCGGAAAAATTTCTCCGTCCGCGCGATCAGGTGTTTAACATGCGCTACCAACAGCCTAGCTCAGACAATCCTGTGAAGCTGGCCGATGGCAGCGTGTTCACCGATCAGATCGCCCTGGGCAACGAGTTGAAGCACCGTTACAACATTCGCAGCACCGAGGGCATTACCAGTTGCAGTACCTGTCACCGCTAGAGATGAGTTTCGAGTTGCAAGTTTCGAGTTGCAAGCAAAGCAGTCCGACAACTGGAAACTGGAAACTCGAAACTGAAAATTGAAGATGAAAAAAGAGAGCCCGAACAAGTCTGAGGCAGTCTGTCCCAGCAAACTGGAGCTAGTCCAGATACAGGACAAGCTGGCGCGCGCCAAGAGCGGTCCGCAGTATTGGCGGTGCCTGGAGGAGCTGGCCCAGACCGACGGCTTCTATGAGATGTTGCACCGGGAGTTCCCGCGGCAGGCCTCGGTCTGGCCCGAGGGCGCTTCGCGCCGCGACTTCATGAAGCTGATGAGCGCCTCGCTGGCCTTGGCGGGCTTGACGGCGTGCGTGAAGCAGCCGCTGGAGCCCATCGTGCCGTACGTGCGGCAGCCGGAAGAAATTGTCCTGGGCAAGCCGCTCTTCTTCGCCAGCGCCATGCCGTTTGGCGCTTATGCGACGCCGGTGCTGGTGGAGAGCCACGAAGGCCGGCCGACCAAAGTGGACGGAAATCCCGAGCATCCGGCGGGTCTGGGAGGAAGCGATGTTTTCGCGCAGGCTTCCATCCTCGACATGTACGATCCCGACCGCTCGCAGATCATCACCTACCTGGGCGAAATGAATACCTGGAGCGGATTCAGCACCACTCTGAAGGGGGCGCTGAATTCGCAAAAGGCGGTGAAGGGAAGTGGCCTGCGCATTCTGAGCCACACCGTCGGCTCGCCAACCATGGCCTCGCTGATGGATCAGGTACAGGCAGCGTATCCCCAGTCGAAGTGGGTGCAGTATGAGCCGCTGAACCGCGACAACGTTCGAGCTGGGGCCAAGCTGGCGTTCGGCCAGTATGTGGAAACGCGCTACAACCTGGAGAAGGCCGACATCATTCTGACCCTCGACGGCGATTTCCTTTCCAGCGGCTTCCCGGGATTCTTGTATTACGCCCGGTCTTTTGCCGCCCGACGTAATCCCGACCTGAAAGAAAAGATGGCGCGCTTCTACGCGATTGAGAGCACGCCCACCAATACCGCGGGCAAAGCCGATCATCGGCTGCCAGTACGCGCTTCGGAAGTGGAGCAACTGGCGCGGGCCATCGCCGCCGGAGTCGGCGCTGGCGGCGGAGCTGCGGCGAAACCCGAGCACCAGAAGTTCGTCGCCGCACTAGTCAAAGATCTACAGGCGCACCGTGGCGCTGCGGTAGTGATCCCCGGAGACAACCAGCCGCCGGCGGTGCATGCACTGGCGCACGCCATGAACCAGGCGCTGGGCGCGACCGGCAACACCGTGATCTACACCGACCCTGTGGAAGCCAAGCCGCAAGAGCAGACGGCGGCGTTGAAAGAACTGGTCGGCGAAATTAACTCCGGCAAGGTGGACTTGCTGCTCATCATGGGCGCGAATCCGGTCTATGACGCCCCTGCGGATTTCGATTTCCTCGCGGCCATGGACAAGGTCCCGCTGCGCGTGCAGCACAGCTTGTATCGCGACGAGACCAGCGAGCATGTTCACTGGCACATTAACGGCACGCATTATCTGGAAGAGTGGGGAGACGCCCGGGCCTTCGACGGAACCTACAGCATCGTGCAGCCGCTGATTGCCCCGCTTTACAACGGAAAGAGCGAATACGAATTCATCGTTTCCCTGATCGGTTCCCCGGAGACCGCGGGCTACGACATCGTGCGCAAGTACTGGCAGGGCAAGATGCCGGGCGGCGACTTCGACGCCCAGTGGCGCAAGGCGCTGAACGATGGTTTCGTAGCCAACACGGCATTGGCCGCGAAGAGCGTCTCCGCCAAGGGTGCGAACATCCCGGCGAGCAACAACGGCGGCAATGGCGAGGCGATGGAGGTCATCTTCCGTCGCGACCCAATGATCTACGATGGCAGCCGGGCCAACAATGGCTGGCTCCAGGAGACCCCGAAGCCGATCACCAACCTGTGTTGGGACAACGCCGTTTTAATCAGCCCGAACACGGCCAACAAGCAGGGGCTGGCAACCGGCGACATCATTGAGATCGAGGTCAATGGACGAAAGCAGAAGGGGCCGATCTGGCCGCAGCCCGGACATCCCGATAATTCCATCACGGTTTTCCTCGGCTATGGACGCACCAAGGCAGGCCGCGTCGGCAACGACGTAGGATTTGACTTCTATCAGATTCGCACCAGCGATGCGGCGTGGATGACGACTGCCAAGATCAGCAAAGTCGGCTCAGGATATGGGTTCGCTCATCCGCAGGGCTTCCAGTACATCGACCATTCCGACCTTCCCAAGGGCACCGAACCGCTCAGCAACCGTCACATTATTCGCAAAGCGACCTTGCAGGATTTCATCAAGAACCCCAACTTTGCGCACGAAGGAATCGAGTCGCCTGGGCCGGAGATGACGCTCTACACCAACTATCAGTACACCGAGCTGAAGTGGGGCATGACCATCGACATGAACTCGTGCATCGGCTGCAAAACCTGCATTGTGGCCTGCCAGGCGGAGAACAATATTCCCGTCGTCGGCAAGGAGCAGACGATGCGCGGCCGGCAGATGCAATGGTTGCGGGTAGATGTGTACTACGAGGGCGGCACCGAGAATCCATCGGTTTACTACCAGCCGGTCCCTTGCCAACAGTGCGAGAACGCGCCTTGCGAAGTGGTTTGCCCAGTCGGCGCCACGGTGCACAGCACCGAAGGCCTGAACGACATGGTGTACAACCGCTGCGTCGGCACCCGGTATTGCTCCAACAACTGCCCGTACAAAGTACGCCGCTTCAACTTCCTGCTGTTCCAGGACTTTGAAACTCCGCAATTCAAGATGATGCGCAATCCCGAAGTCAGCGTGCGCAGCCGCGGCGTCATGGAGAAATGCACCTACTGCGTGCAGCGCATCACGGCCGGGCGCATCACCGCGGAGAAGGAAAACCGCAAGGTCCGCGATGGCGAAGTGATCACCGCCTGCCAGCAGGCTTGCCCGGCGGGCGCCATCGTGTTTGGCGATTTGAACGATCCCAACAGCCGGGTGGCGAAGCTGAAAGCGCAACAGCGCAATTACAACCTGCTGGAAGACCTGAACACGCGCCCGCGCACCTCGTACATGGCGGTGGTGCAGAACCCGAACCCTGATCTTGAGCAGTCGGAGCCCAGTTAGCGATGCAGCAGGGACCAGAGGAAAATACGGTTTTGATGGACGTGCCCTGGCCGGATGAGCCACCGGTATTAGGGCCGGGGCAGACCTTCGGTTCGATGACCGACACCATTGCCGATGCCGTGCTGACCCGGCCAATCGGCTTGGGTTGGCTGGTGGGCCTGGCCATCGGCATGGGCCTGGTCGCGATCCTGATGGCGGCGGTCACCTACCTGTTCCTGATTGGCGTCGGAATCTGGGGCATCAACGTCCCCGTGGGCTGGGGCTTCGCCATCATCAACTTCGTCTGGTGGATCGGTATCGGTCACGCCGGCACGCTGATCTCGGCCATTCTGCTGCTTCTCAAGCAATCCTGGCGCAATTCCATCAACCGCTTCGCCGAAGCCATGACGCTGTTTGCCGTGGCTTGCGCGGGCATGTTCCCGTTGCTGCACATGGGCCGTCCCTGGCTGGCTTACTGGATGTTCCCCTACCCCAGCAGCATGGGCGTGTGGCCGCAATTCCGCAGTCCACTGGTGTGGGACGTCTTCGCCGTTTCTACCTACGCCACCATTTCAGCGGTGTTCTGGTACGTCGGCCTGGTTCCGGACTTTGCGACCATGCGCGAAAAGGCCAGCCATCCTCTGACCAAGAAAGTTTACGGAATGCTGGGTCTGGGCTGGCGCGGCTCGGCCCGCCATTGGAAGCGTTACGAGGCGCTGTACATTCTGCTGGCCGGGATTGCGACTCCCCTGGTGCTCTCGGTGCACACCGTGGTCAGCTTCGATTTCGCCATCTCCATCGTTCCCGGCTGGCATACCACCATCTTCCCGCCCTACTTTGTCGCCGGCGCAATTTATTCGGGCTTTGCCATGGTGCTGGTGCTGGCGATCCCCATCCGGCACTTCTATCATCTCGAGTCCATGATCACCATGCGCCACCTGCAGAACGCGGCCAAGATCATGCTGGCAACGGGATTAATCGTTGCCTACGGTTATTTCTTCGAGGCCTTCATGGCGTTCTACAGCGGTTCCACTTACGAACGCTTCATGATGCAGAACCGCTGGTTCGGTCCTTATGCGGTGTTCTACTGGACGCTGATTCTCTTCAACCTGGTCATACCCCAGGTCCTTTGGGTGCCGAAGATTCGCGCCAACACCAGATGGCTTTTCCTGATCTCATTGGTGATTCTAGTAGGCATGTGGCTGGAACGCTTCATTATCATCGTGACCAGCCTCAGTCGCGACTTCCTGCCTTCGTCGTGGGGCCATTATGTGGCTACGCGCTGGGACTACGCGGTGTTTTTCGGCACCATCGGGTTCTTTACCGCGGCGATCTTTATCTTCATTCGCATCATGCCGGCCATCTCGATCTTCGAAATGCGCACGCTGCTGCCTGAGGCGGAGGTGAAAGCGAAATGAGTCACGCACCGCTCTCACCGGCAATCTACGGCATTCTTGCCGAGTTCGATTCGTCCACCGATCTGGTCTATGCGGCCCGGGCCGCCTATGCCGCCGGTTACCGCAAGATGGACGCGTACAGCCCGTTTCCCATCGAAGAGGCCAGCGACGCCATCGGCTTCCACAAGAGCCGCGTGCCGCTCATCGTGTTGCTGGGCGGACTGCTGGGTGGTCTTTCGGGCTATGGCCTGCAGTACTGGATCAACGTGATTTCCTATCCGCTCAACATCGGCGGGAAACCATATAACTCCTGGCCGGCGTTTATTGTTCCGACTTTCGAAATGACCATTCTGTTCGCCGGACTTGCGGGCGTCTTCGGCATGTTCGCCTTAAACGGGCTGCCCATGCCGTATCACCCGCTGTTCAACGTTGACCGCTTTTCCGCTGTCACCCGCGACAAATTTTTCCTGTGCGTGGAAGCCGCCGATCCCAAGTTCGATCTGGTGGACACGCAGCGCTTCATGGAGAGCCTGAAGCCGCTGTCGATTTCGGAGGTGCCCCATTAAATCGTCAGCAAAATTTGACAGCCGGGCATCGACGGCGACTCAGCGCTCTGTCGAAAATCACGCCAGACGAAAGAGAGTGGGAAGTATAGGGGTCCTTCGACTCCTCGCTCCAANNACCCCAGCAAGCACAACCCCGGTGCTTGCCGGGGACCCCGTTTGCGCTCGTCGCTCAGGATGACAGCCGGGAAGAGTTTTTCATCCCGATGGGTGGGCCGCAGCCCCATGGACACTCGGGAAACAGTAGGTGCCCGGCGCGCAAAGCGGCGGTTTACATTCTGCTGGCGTCGGCCTTGCTGTTGCTCGCAGGCTGCCGCGAAGACATGCAGAACCAGCCCTACTATCGCCCGCTGCGCGAGAACGACTTCTATGCCGATAAACGTTCGGCCCGACCCATGGTCGCGGGGACGGTGGCGCGTGGACATTTGAACGCTGACACCTACTTCTATACGGGCAAGATAGGCAGTAATGATGGCGATTACATGCCCTTTCCGGTGACGGCCGAAGTGATGGCGCGCGGGCAACAGCGCTTCAACATCTACTGCGCGCCCTGCCACTCGGAGCTGGGCGACGGCAACGGCATGATCGTGCAGCGTGGTTTTAAGCACCCGCCTTCGTACAACACCGAGCGTCTGCGGAAGGCCCCGATCGGCTATTTCTTTGACGTCATGACCAACGGTTTTGGCGCCATGCCCGACTACGCCGAACAAGTTCCACCGCAGGACCGCTGGGCGATTGCGGCGTACATACGGGCCTTGCAGTTGAGCCAGCACGCCAGCGAGTCCGATGTTCCATCCGGTGAGCCGATCGCCAAACAGCCGCCGCCCGGCGTTATGGTTTCGCCGCCCTTTGACACGCAAGGGGCCGCCACCGCGGCGTCGGCTCCTCCAAAGCCGAATCCGGCTCCGGCCAACGGAGGCGAAGTAAAACCATGAGCAGAGAGATCCCCCAAGTCAGACCCGCCGACTACGCTGTCCCCGCCGCGGCGGCGCAGTGGCAGAAGCGCTGGCTGATTGTCGGCGTGGTGGGCGCTGCCTTGTGCGTCATCGGCGCAGTGACCTCGCTGGACCAGTTCCTGCGCGGCTACCTGATCGCCTACATTTTCTGGCTGGGTCTCAGTCTCGGCTGCCTGGCTTTGCTGATGGTGCAGTATCTTTCCGGTGGACTGTGGGGCTTGGTGCTGCGCCGGGTATTCGAAGCCGCCAGCAAAGGCCTTCCCCTGATGTTCGTGTTGTTTCTGCCCATCCTGTTCGGACGGCACCACCTCTACGCCTGGATGAATGACCCGGCGTTGACCGCGCGCAACAGTTGGTACCTGCACACGTCGGGCTTGGGCGGCTGGATCGCTCGCTGGATTCTCTACTTCGCCATTTGGGGAGGGCTGGCCTTAATCCTGGTCCGCCGTGGCAATACACAGGACTATCCGCAGCCGGCGGGCACCTGGCTCCGCATCCAGGGGATTAGCGGCCTGGGGCTGGTGCTGTACTCCTTGACGGTCTCATTCGCGGTGGTGGACTGGATCATGTCGCTCGATCCCCACTGGGGCTCGACCATCTACGGCCTCATCTTCCTGGCTGGGCAAGGTTTGTCGGCGCTGGCGTTTGGCATTGTGATGCTCACGCTGTTTACGCGCTACAGCCCGTTCCGCGAAATCGTCAAGCCGATGCAGTTCCACGATATCGGCAAATTGATGCTGGCGTTCGTGATGTTGTTCGCTTACTTCTCGTTTTCGCAATGGCTGATCATCTGGGCGGGCAATTTGCCGGATGAGATTGGCTGGTACCTGCACCGCATACGCGGGGGATGGGGCGTGGTGGCGCTGATCATCATCCTGTTCCACTTTGCGCTGCCCTTCGCGCTGCTGCTGTCGCGCGAACGCAAACGCGCGGGCCGCCGCCTGATCGGGCTGGCCGTGTTCCTGATGTTCATGCGCGTGGTGGACATCTACTGGTACGTGGTGCCCAACTTCGCCCACGAACAGGGACACTTTTATCTCAGCATTTGGTACGTCGTGGCGCCGCTCGCCGTGGGCGGATTGTGGCTGAGCTTCTTCTTCTACAACCTGCGGGAACGGCCCTTGTTGCCGCTCTATGAGCCGCAGATACCGAGCCTGTTGCACCAGAGGTCTCATGGCCACTGAAAATTCCAAATACGATCCCTTGCGGAATCCCGAGGTCGATTACGAGCGCGCCGACTTAAGTGCGCGCGGAATCGTGCTGTTCCTGGTCGGACTGCTGGTGGCCGGGGTTTTTATCGAGCTGGTGCTGTGGGGAATGTTCCGCTTCATGGCCAAGAGCGATGT
>PLYW01000007.1 GCA_003151875.1 Acidobacteriaceae bacterium | reverse complement strand
AGTTCCGCAAGATCGCTGGCCACCGGTACCGGAACCCAGTGGTTGCGGCGGAAGTAGCCCACTTCACCTTCCACCCCGCCCTTCTCGTGGCCTTCGCCGGGCGTGCAGAACTCAGCCTGATACTGCCAGTGCGAACGGAAGGCGATGAAGCGAGCCGTCAGCTCGCGCTCGTAGCCGCGCAGGATCTTCTTCACCGCGCTCGACAGGTTATCGTAGCGAAGCCGGCGGAAGACGCCGCCGAAGTAATGGAACGCCAACTCGTGCGCTTCCAGAAACGCCTGCTGCGTGGCCCTCAGATAGGCGCGATGATAGGCCGCTCCGCTGGCCATCGAACGCAGCGAGAACACCTGCAGCTTGACCCGCTCGCCATCCAGGTCGGCATAGGCTTCATACCAATCGACCTGGGCTTCGACGCCCCAGTCGTAGCTCTGCGGGACAAAGGTCTCGCGCCGAGCCAGCCCTAGCGCCTCTTTGCGCTGCGCCACATACTGTCGCACCGTGCGTTCCGCCGCCGTGCATCCGGGTACCTCTTCTCGAATGCGCTCCCAAATGCGCTTCGCCGTGTGGCGCTGCTTGCGCGGAGCCTTGCGATCGGTTTCCAGAATCGCGTCGATGAACTCCGCTGCCGGAGCCATCTTCACATGCGGCCGCTCCGTCTTCTTCCGCCGCGCCGGTATCGCGCTCCGGATCGCCTCCCGCACCAACCGCCGGTGCACCCCCAGCTTGCGCGACACGCCCTGGATCGTGCCCACCCCAAACTCATACTCCAACCGAATCTGCTCGAATAGCTCCATCTTGGCTCTCCAGTCCAACTCCCGCCTCCAGACCCAAGCTCACGCTCAAATACAGAGTAGAAGTTTGCTGTGCCCAGGGTGGGCCAAAACAAACCGCCGAAGTGGACCACTTCAGAATGCCAAAATCACGGGAGCAGTTCTACGGGTCTTTGACATCGAACCGTGTGGTTAAATGTCACGCACAAAGATAGTAGAAAAATCCCTAGCCCAAACAGCAGTTCGATTTTCGCGGCCGATGTTGTTGATGATTTCTGCCACGCGTCGAATAGCCCTGACAGCTGTTGCAGATGACTGACAACAATACCTGACCAGAACACCTGACAGAACACCGTGAGGCCAGCGAGTACCTTTTGTGCGCCATTGATTTGACTACCGATAGGAGAGAGGAACATCCCACACGCCCAGCAACGCGCTTCGCGGGTACGAGTCGAAGGCCAAGGATGGGTTCTTGCACGCTGCTGACCCTCCGTGAGCACCAGATAGCGACACCGCCCATAGGCACCGACGCATATTACTTTAAGTTGAACGAGAAACTGAGTAAAATTGCATACGCGCGAAACTTCTCGCATGGGCAAAAAGCTATTCTCCACACGGAAGTGGAAAGAGTATCTCAAACAGCGCCAGGAATATGAGATCCAGAAGCGCAACCGCCGAAACAAACGAGGCGGCCGCGCTGGTCGGCCCTCGCTTGCCCGGGAAATCGCAGCGAAGAATGCTCGGCGACGTTTTCATTTACTTCGGGCACCGACCGAATTCTCCATCATCCAGAACGCGCCTGGCGTTATTGCTTTTCTTACCGCGCTTGAGTACTACTCGCAACAGTCAAATGTAACGATTGATCTGTCCGAGGTGACGCTCATCACGACTGATGCTGTTGCAGCACTAGTCGCCACTCTTAAACGCATCCCCGGAGGATTTCGTGGCAATCTTCCTCAGGACTCATTGGCTCAGGAAATACTCATCCAAAGCGGATTCTTCCATCACGTCAAGAGCGTTCAGCCGCTGCCGCAGGTCCTGCAAGGATTGATCACCCAAGAGCAAAGTAAAAAAGTCCAACCTGATCTGGCAGCGCATCTAATACACGTCGGAACAGCGAGAATCCATGGTTCAAAGCGGCCTTGTCAGCCCGCCTACCGAGTGTTAATCGAGAGCATGAACAATACCCATAATCACGCGGCGAAGGAGCAGCATGGGGAGCAGACTTGGTGGGCGACTGTTTATGCTGACGTGCAACGGAAGACTGTCTGTTATACGTTCGTGGATACGGGCGTCGGCATCTTTAGGAGCGTAAGGCTGAAGGGTATACGTAAGATTTATCGCGGAGTGACCAGGCTCGTCGGTGTGAAGACTGACGCTAATATCCTTCGGGACATGCTTCAGGGAAAGATTGAATCGAGCACGGGTGTCTCTTATCGAGGCAAGGGACTTCCGGCCATTTACCGACATGCCGAGGCTGGCAGGATTAAGTCCTTAGTTATCATTGCGAACGGCGTGTACGCGAACGTCAGCAAGGACGAATACATCAACCTAGACACAGAATTTCGTGGGACATTACTCTATTGGGAAACTTGAAAGATAGGTACGACATCATGATCATCTCTGTAGCAAAAGATTTCTCTGAAACTCCGGGACCTAGAGTGCCCGAAGAAGGTGACTATTCCGGGCTGCAATTCCTACACGACCTCCTACGGCCGAAGTATTTGAAAGCGATAGAAGATCATACAACACTCACTATTGACCTAGACGGCACCGAGGGATATGCGACATCATTCCTAGAAGCGGCGTTCGGTGGACTCGCCAGAGAGTTTGACGCTAGTGACGTGCTGAAGGTTATCCAGTTCAAGTCGAACGACGAACCTTATCTGGTGCAGGAGATAATTAAGTACATGAAGGATGCTCGAAAATGAAGCGGACCACCCTGTGGTTCCTAGTACTTCTCATTGTAGTTTTTGGGCTAATTCTCTGGGCAGCCTACCAATCGTTCTTCGGGCTATTCCTTAACTACGAGATCAGACCTGTTGAGCTAGCCATCCTCGCCGTTAACGTATTCATTGCGTTTTTTCTTCAATATTATCTTGCAACTCGAATTACAGATCAGCGGACTGAAAAGAATATTCTGATTGATGGTCTCAGGGAGGTGCTGGTCAACCTGCGTCAATGCAGAGAGTCGGTGTCTAACAGTTACCACTCTGGAAGACTAGCTCAACCCGCCTCCAAGTTGATCTTGTCGCTCCTTCGCAAGGTGTCTAATGATTTGGATACTCTCGAAACAAGTCTGAATGCCAGCGAGTGTTCTGCCTTGGGAAAGGAGTGTGAGGCAATACGCGACATGCTATTTAAGTATAAAGGAGCGACAACTGATGGAGGATTCCCAGCTAAGGCTTACACGAACGACGGATTCCTAGAGCAAGAAAGAGCATACAAGAAGCTAGCGCAGCAACTTCAGACGCTGATGTTCAAAATCAATCAGTACCATTGATAGGGCCGCAATCGGCCGTATTTTCCGTGTGCTGTTGTCGACACGGTATATTATCAGTTCATGCAAAAACCAATCTTCATCTCACGCATTTCTTGTGCGCTGGAATCGACGATGATTCGGACAGCTCCGCCATGGATACAGGTTGCCCGCAGATCATGCATTTGAGTGCGTTCCCATCTTCTGCTCCAAAAGAGTGAGATTTCGCAGGTCTAAATAGAACAGGCTCCGTGCGATGTTTGTTGTTATGGTGGTCCACGAATATCACCCTCCGTCTAAGAGCCCGAGTTTCTTTGGAGATGACCGGCGTGACGTAGAAGTGAATTACGGCGCGGCAGCCACTAGGTGCGGAGCGACTTCGAGTTTAGATACCGGATTCTTCAACTCTTTGGCACCTCGTGGTGCTCGTACTTCCTGCGGTACTCCGCGAATGTAGAGTAGTTCGGAGTGCCCTTGCTCCGGTTTATGGAGCCGAGCATTGTGCGATCAACACGCTGCTGCAGAAACAAAACCAGGTCGTCAAACAGTTGAACCGAGATGCTATCCCAATTTGCCCCGAACTGCCTCTTGATGGCCGCGTAGACAACAGGGGATCGAAAGTTACGTCCCGGCTGCTGTTTGGCGAATTCCTGATAGCGGTCGATCAGGTGCTTAACATAATTCCGGCGTGAAAGATCACATCCCAAGCTACCAGCGGGCGGGGCAATCTTGATGGCCTTCTTCGGGCTCTTTATAACGACATTTGAAGCCTGCACGCTGCCGGGACTATTAAGCATGACATGGCCACCCGCAGTGATGGAGAGGGCGTCGTAGTGCCTGAATAGTAATTCGGCCTTGCGCGCATCAGATTGCGAAAGCTCAACTGGACCCCGCTGCTCGTGCTGGCGCTTCATCTCCCGTAACTTGTCCACGGTATATCGTTCGGGCTCCGAGTCGATGATTTTGCCGTGCCTTGCGCACAACAGAATAAGGTTTGCAAACGAATGGCGTTCTTCCTCAGTCTGTTGAGCGTCATATCGAGGACCGCCGCTGCTGCGAGCCTTAATGTGACAGACTATCCCTGTTATGCTGTCGGATTCCTCGACCACAGGACTCTCACAGTTCTGGAATGCACACTGATTATGTGAAACCGCGAATAGTCTTTTTATCGTCTTCCATGATGGTTTCATAAAGAGCAGCACCAGGCATCAATATCAGCGAGCGCGACCAGCCAGTCTTGATGCTACAGCGGTCGTGAACTTCCCGGCTGTCCGGGAGAAACTCGAAATCCCGTTCGATCACACGTGGATGGCGTGGACTTGGCGCTATTGGTTCGCCGGTTCGACAAGAAACGGCTTCGGTTTAAGCGTTTCCGAGACGGATCGCCTGGCCCAAGCATAACGCTGCGCTCTTCTGCGCCAGGGATTCGCGCAAAACAATTCGGCCGAGCATGGCGGCCGTTTTCGCTATCTCATTTGCCAGCCAACACGGCGAGGGAGAGCTTGTTGGCCGCGCTTCGCTTCAGCTTCTCGTCCGGATCAAGATACTGCCGCGTGGTATCGAGATCGCTGTGCCCCATGAGTTTTTGCACGGTCACAATGTCACACCCGCTTTCAAGAAGGCGCGTTGCGTAGGTGTGCCGGAACTTGTGGAGGGTGGCGCCCGTGACCCGGACATCGTCAGCAATCACTTTCAACCGCCGCAGCAGGTGTGTATGTCGGTTGCCCGCCTTTGTCGGGAAGACCCACTTTGACCGTCGGGGCAGTTTGCCCAAGAGCTCTGCTAGTTCCCGCGAAATGGGAATCACTCGTTCCTCGTAGTCCTTCGGCGAGAAGCCCTCCTTGCCCTCCCCGCTCACGCGTATGGTGGCGTTGTCGCGACCGCGAAGATCGATATCCGGCCAGGTAAGGTAACAGAGTTCCTCCTCCCGCAGCCCCGTGAGGAGGAAGGTCGCAAAGATCGCTTTTTCGTTCTCCTCGCACGTAGTGAAGATTCCATTCAGTTCGTCCTGGCGGTAGGTAGGTGGACGGCGCTTGGCCTTCACGCGTGGATCTTTCAAGGGTTTGAACTTCGCACACGGGTTGGCGATCGCGAGATTCCGTTCCCCGATCAGGTAATAAAAAAAGGTCCGAAGGACGCTAATTTCGTAATTGATCGTGCGGGGCGTGATGCGCCGGAGCGGGTGTTGCTCGCTCGACTCGCCGCTGCGAACGGCCTTGTAGTCGTCGGTATCCGGGCGCGTAATCGCTTCTACGAACATCTTTCCGCCCAGGATTCGCTTCACGTGGTCGAGAACCGCCGCGTACCGCCTGACCGTGCGCGGCTTATCCGGCGAGTGCACGCGCACATGCTGCAAAAACATGTCAATGGCATCGGATAGGAGCGTGAGGGGTGTGTCCGCCTGCGTCGGTAGCTCGCCTTTCGTGCCGAGCACCTGTTCACCGACAAGCTCGTTGCGTTTCCGCCGTTGGGCCTCCATGGCCTCACTCGGCGTCTGCCCTGCGGTTTGGCGCCGCCGGCTGCGCCCTTCTGTCTGGCGTCAACTACTCTT
>PLYW01000214.1 GCA_003151875.1 Acidobacteriaceae bacterium | reverse complement strand
GGACCTCCAGAATCAGTAGCCAGTAGCCAGTACCCAGTTGCCAGTATTGGACTCTTACAGTTCATCTTCAGGCCAGGGCAGCAGGCGCGGAAAGGTCGGGGCTCACAGCGCGGGGTGACGACGAGCGGGGCGCGACCGAAGTCCGTGCCGCGCATTTGGGAATGGACGACTCGTCGGGAGTTGTCATTACGAGCGAAGCGAGGAATCTGCTTTTGGTTAGCGCTGGGACCACCACTGAGGGAAACGGCAGATCCCTCCCGGCCTGAAGGCCGCTCGTGATGAGAACTCAAAATCACCTGGCAATGCTTCCTGAAACCCCTCAAGCCGGAATGGCCCGGCATGGCTACAGTCAGGCAAATTCTTCCTGGGTTCATCTTCCGGTAACCATGTTAATGAATAATTCATCTTGACAGGTCCCCGATGTACACTATGATGTTTCAAACATTTGTTGTGGGATATGTTTTGGCCAATTGCTATGCAGCAGACCTTCACATCCAAAGAAGTGGTGGCCCTGACGGGCATCAGCCCGCGCCAGCTTCAGTGGTGGGACGAGCGTCATATCGTGGTTGCGGCTCGCCAGGGGCACAAACGCGTCTATGGGCTCGACGATCTGGCCGAAGTGGCCGTGATTTGCGATCTGCGCCAACGCGGCTTCTCCCTGCAGAAGATTCGCCGGGTAATTCGCTTCCTGCAAAAGGAGCTCGGCAAGCGTCTGGTGGAGACGGTTTCCGCCGCCTCCGAATACCACCTGCTGACCGATGGCCGGCACATTTACCTGGAAGATTCCGCCCGCGCGGTGGTCGATCTGCTGAAGAACGCCCGCCAGCCGATGTTATCGGTGTGCCTGAGCGACACCATCCAGCGGGTCCGCGCCGAGGTGCGCGGAGCCAGAAAGCGCAGCGCTTCCGTTCGTCATCTAACGGTGCGACGGAGCAGGCTTCTTGAACGGTCCTGAAGGAGGGCACATGATCGGAGAACTGAGCGTCCTGAGCGAGTGGATCCCCGAACAGATGGAGCCTGGAACCATCTTTGTGCTGGAAAACGCCGGCGAAATGGGCGAAAAGGAGGACCCTTATTGGGCGGTCCTGTCGTGCCCCAAATGCGGGCAGCTTGGGCTGGTTACCCGCAAACAGATCGCCGGCTTGATGACCGTCATTTGTGGTTCTGAGAAGTGCTCCGCCCAATTTTTCATCCGGGACGAAGAGATCGTGCAGCGCAAGCCGAGCTAATGGGCAGCTATCAGCTCTCAGACTGAAGTCTGGCAAGTTCGTCAAGGTGCTGCCAAGCCTCAAGCGCCTTGAACGTGCCCTGCATGGCAGATCAGAAGATGTTGAACTGCCCCGCCCTAGCCAAAAGAAGGCTAGAACGGGGCACCCGGCTACAGTAGGACCACTTCATAATCCATGGGAATCGCGATGTTCGTGGCGCCCGCGAAGCGCTGTGCGCGCTGTATTGCCAGCTCACCTTGCCCGGCCAGCCTGGCGAGCAGCTCGGCGTAGTCCTGGAAGCGCTGTTCCGCGTGAAACGCCGCACGCCGCCGAATGCCAAAGCGCTCCATGGCGGCGGCGCTGTGCGCGACCTTATCCTCCTCGGCGCCGTAGTAGATCCATTCGGAAGTGGGCGAATGGTCATATACCACAATGTCGGACGCCAGGGTGTGAGCATGGCTCAGTGCGTTCTGGGGATCGTTCATCTCGTGCAGGCAAAATTCAAAATAAACTACATCTCCAGACAAGCTGACGTCTTCAAAGTTGGCGGCCACAACCTCCATGAAATTCTGCCAACCCTTAGCCACAATATTCGCCTTTAGTTCCTGGAGAGATTCGCCATCCTGATCGATGGCGATCAGCTTCCTGGTTCCCGCGGATGGATCGAGAAGCTGCCTGCCTCCGGCCCCGACAAAAAGCACGGTCTTGCCCGCGAAGTCATAAAAACGGACAAGCTTCGCCGTGAGCTGTTGCAAATCTACGGCCATGGAGAATCCTCCGGGTTGTCGGTGCCTCTGTGGTGAACCAGACCGCCTCAGCGCACCGAGGCTTTTCCTGCGGCCGACACCGGCACCTGCTCCACGATTTCGATTCCGAAACCTTCCAGTCCGGCGACCTTGCGGGGGTGGTTGGTGAGCAGGCGAATGCGCTTGAGGTTCAAGTCCGACAGAATTTGCGCGCCGATGCCGATCTCGCGCTGGATGCGCCGCTGGCTCTCGGGCAGCGTGGCCAGTTGCTGCTCGTGGTGAAACTGGATGGTCATGCGGTCGCCCAGCCGCTCCACCGAATAGCCCTTGGAGGTCGAGTGCAGGTAGATCAGCGCCCCGCGGCCTTCTTCGGCGATGCGGCGCATGGCGGCGTCNNCCGCATTCTCCACGTCGCCCTTGACCATGGCGATGTGCGAGTCGCCGGTGATCTCCGACTCGTAGGCGATCATGCGAAAGTCGCCGTAAGCAGTGGGCACAACCGCCTCGGCCAGCCGCCGCACGTAGCGTTCGTGCGCCATGCGGTAGCGGATCAGCTCCGCGACGGTGAGCATCTTCATGTCGTGGCGGCGGCAGAATTCGGTCAGCTCGGGAACCCGGGCCATGGTGCCGTCGTCGCTCATGATCTCGCAAATCACGCCCGCCGGAACCAGCCCCGCGAGGCGCGCCAGATCAACCGAGGCTTCCGTCTGTCCAGCGCGCACCAGCACTCCGCCTTTGCGGGCGCGCAGCGGGAAGATGTGTCCGGGACGCGCGAGATCGTTGGGCCGGGTTGTGGGATTAATCGCCACGCGGATGGTTTGCGAGCGGTCGTAAGCCGAGATGCCGGTGGTGACGTCGTCTTTGGCGTCGATGGACTCGGTGAACGCGGTGCCGAAGTTGGAGGTGTTCTCGGCCGACATCTGGCCGAGGCGAAGGTAGTCGAGGCGCTCCTCGGTCATGGCCAGACAGACCAGGCCGCGGCCGTATTTGGCCATGAAGTTGATGGCGTCCGGAGTGATCTTCTCGGCGGCCATGGTCAGGTCGCCCTCGTTTTCGCGGTCCTCGTCGTCGATGACCACAATCATGCGGCCAGCGCGGATTTCCTCCAGCGCGGTCTCGACATCGCAAAATGGAGAATGCGTGGGCATGGATGGCTTGGTGAAGATTTTAGCAGGGAAGCGGGAAAGCGGTGGATAGTGGTTAGTGGCTAGTGGTCAGTTAAAACGCGCCGAGCAGCAAAAAGGGCCGCGGACGGCGGCCCTTACGGAAATCGCATGACCGACTTACAGCGTGGACTCGATTTCGAATCCCCAGGCCTCCAGAAGAGGCTCGGGGATGTACTTGGAGTTCTTGTTCTTGCGCGCCCATTCCCGCAAACGGGTGGAACGAATGTACTGGTCAGGTTGGAGCTTGAACTCCTTCACCACCTGCTCGAATTCAGTGATCGTGGGAACAACCGGACCGATCGGTTCCGGTTTGCCCCAATTAGGATTGCCACGACGTTTTGCCATATCTGCGCTCTTTCCCACTTTCGAGATTTATTATGAGGATGACGTAATTGGCCCATAATGATGCCTACGCAGCCCGATTATCTGATTGGATTCGCGCCACTTCTACAACGATTCAAGAGGCGCGTGTGTCCCGTGGGGGACACGGGGGCAGGTTCCCAACAGAAGGCCTAGAGACTGCCTACTATACCTCGCTTTTCCTCTTAGATCAAAGGAAAATGAAAATTCTTACGGCTGGTGTGGAAATTCCACAAGAGCAGCCACAATCTTCGTTTATCCCTCGTGGAATGAGACGGTTGGGAACGAGGAAGGTGAGCAGAAAGGGGGGAAATCCTACGGCCCGGGCCGACGACCCAGGCGCGCAGATCATTGCACGGTGAGAGTGGTGGTTCTGATGGCGCTTTGCGGACTCACTGAACGGTCAGCGTTATAGGGTTACTGGTGACCGTGCCGACGGAGCCAGCCGACGTCGCAGTGATGACCGTCTGTCCTGTCGCCACGCTCGTGGCCACCCCACTGCCGCTGCCTTTCCCGGTGCTGATCGTAGCCACGTTGACGTTGGACGAACTCCAGGTTACGGCGTTTGTAATGTCCTGGTTAGCCGATCCATTCGCATAGGCGTAGAACTGCAGGGTTGATGGTATGCCGGACATCGAAGCGCTCGATTGGGGGACGGTACTCCCCTGCGTCGTAGTAATTGATATGGTCGTCAAGTTTTGGACCGTGACGGTGACGCTGCCTGTCCCGCTGACGCCTTGCGCGGTGGCAGTCATGGTTGCGGTGCCCAGGGAGACTCCCGTGACCAGTCCGCCATTCGTGATCGTGGCTACGGTGGCATCCGAACTTGACCAACCGACCGTGGATCCCGAAAGTGGCTGTCTGCTTCCGTCGGAGAAGGTGCCGGTGGCGGTGAGCTGCTGCGTACCGTTGACGGCGATCGTAGTCGAAGCGGGGGTGATAAAAATGGAACTTATTGTAGGATTTATGAAGAAACCTGTGCAGCCCGCGCACATCAGGCATAGGAGAATGGCGATGCCGGTCGCTAGCACTAAGCGCCGCCTAGGACCGAGCCGCCGAAGACCACTGCCATGACAAGACAAATGGAGCTTCTGGTTGCGTCTGCGCCGGACTATATCATTCATCTCCACCCATCTCCACTCCCGAGATTAACCCCAGTTTGATCACCGAGTTGTCAAGGACGGGTCAATTTGAGAACGTTTCAAACTTGCTTGGCATTTCCAACTTCGTATCTTACTACGGCGCGAAACTGTCTGCAGCGATGCTTCGGTCAGTGGCCGCTGGGCAACTGCACCGCGAACGATCTGGTCTCCGGCAGGCGAAGGATGTGGGGCGTGATCACCACCAGCAGATCGTCCCCCGTGTCGTTGTTGGTATGAGTCGAAGCGCCGTAGGTCAGGCCTGGGACGGCTGCGAAGAAGGGCATTCCGCTTATGCTGCGGCTGTCGGCGGCGGAGATGAGGCCAGTGATTACGCTGGACTCGCCGTTCTTGAGCGTGATGCTGCCGCTGTACTCGCGGTTGTTGATGATGGGGATTCCGTTGTTCGTCTGCGAGCCCAGGGAGCGGATGTTCATCTCCAATTTCAACGTGACGTCCCGGTCGGCATGAATGATGGGGGTGGCCTTCAGATTGAGCCCCAGGTCTTCATAGTTGAAGGATGGGAAAGGCGCAATGTAGCTCTGATTGCCGAGGACTTTCGAGATGGCCGGGGAGTTGTAGATGGGAGCGAAGGTTGCATTCACGATGGGGTAGCGTTCCCCCACCTTGAACACGGCAGGGTTGTTTTGCGAGACGCGCAGGGTGACGTGCTCCAGGGAACGGACGTCCGACTGATTGAGATTAAAATTGATGGTCGTGCCGCCGGCCCCGGTAAGGCCAAAAAAGGTCGCGCCACCGCCGAAGGTGGCGAACGGTGTCGACAGAATGGAGCTGGCTTGACTGGACAGTTGTGCCAGCAACGCCTGGATGGCCTGCGAATTGGCCTGGTTGATGCCGCCGGAAGCGATCAATTGGTTGATGAGATTCTGCGAGTTTTGTCCCAGACCCGCGATGAGCGCCGGACTGATATTGAACAAGTTGAACTGCGCCGGATAAGTGGTCCCGAGCTGTCTCAGGAAGTTGGAACTGATCTCATAGACCCGCATGTCCAGCAGGACTTCGGGACGACCGCCGGCCAGACTTTCCAGCAACTGGCCCGCCGCTTCCAACACCGGCTCTTCCGCCCGCACCGAGATGGTGGATTGCGCCTTGTCAGGCGCGACATAGCGCAGATTGAGAAGCACGCGGAGGGAATTCGTCATCTCCGTCAGCTCCTGGTCGGTCGCCAGATCGGGCAGGTAGAAAGTGCGCAACGACATGCGCGTGTAGTTGCGCCGGTTCTCGACGGTATCGGCCGCAAATAGAATTTGCTTGGCCGACAGCGGTGTCCAGAATGTCTTGGTGACGCGGGTCGCCGCTTCCATAGCAGTGGCGAAGTTCACGTCTTCGATGTCAAATCGGACCCGCTTCGACGGCACCGAGTCATCAAACTGGGCGGTTATCCCGTAGGCCTGCGCGATTTGGGTGAGCAGACCCTTACTATCGCCCTTCAAATGGAAGTCCTGGTGCTTGGCCGTGGGCTGCATTTCAATGGGAGTGGACTGTTCCACCACGCGCATACTTCGGCTCACCGGTTCTTCGTCCAGCGGCATCGAGTCGCGCAGCCGCTGCAGCGCGTATTCGTTGCTGGGGTCCACTTCCAGAGCGCGCCGGAAGTCGGCCATGGCAACAATCTCGTTGTGGTCGAGCATGGCTTGGTTGCCCTGCTTCAGAAATTGCATCACCAGTTGCTGGCGCGTGAACTCACGGGCGGTAAGGAACTCGACGTTGTGGGGCGCGAGCTTTGCGGCAAGCTCAAACTTCTCCAAGGCGGCCTCCATCTGGCCGGCTGACTTCAGCTTTACACCCGCTTTGAACTGGCGCTTAGCTTGGGCGACATCTTTGGGATCGTCAGGCGGAGCAGTCGGGGTGGCCGGCTGTGCTGGAGCAGTTTGGTTCGCCGCACTCGGCTGCGAGGCTGGCGCTTGCGTCGGCGGATTGCTGTCAGAAGCTGGCTGGCTGGGCGGATTGGAGTTGCCCGGCTGGGCCGATTGCGCCGTGCTGGCTGCTGTGGTTGGGCCGTTCGGCGGAGCAGCAGCCGTGGCGGGCGCAGCCGTCTGCTGCCCAGACAGCGTGCTCGTCATCGCGAGCGCAAGTAGCATCCCGGCCAAAACGCGCATCAGTGTTGAGATTGTATACCAGGGGATTGCAGCTTGTCGCGTCAGACAACCGGGTGAACAGCTCCGTACAAGATCGCATACCAAGCGCGCTGTGCTAAACTTCATTCACATCGAGGGTTGAGGATGAACACGGTTTTACGCAAGCTGATGTTCGTGGATTTGATTAAGGGACTCAGAGTCACCTTCCGCAATCAGGACCCAAAGGAAAATATCACTGAGCAGTATCCTCTGCAGCGGCCTGAAGTCGCGGAGCGTTTCCGTGGCGCGCCTCGCCTCAATAACAATCCCGAGACCAACGAGACCCTTTGCATCTCCTGCGACCTCTGCGCATTGGCGTGTCCTGAGCACCTCATCGTGGTGAACAGCGAGCGCAATCCTCACACCCGGCGCAAGGAGTTGACGGACTTCACCTACGACCTCAGCCGCTGCATGTTTTGCGGACTTTGCGAAGATGCTTGCCCCACCGATGCGCTGGAGTTGACCCAGGACTTTGAGATGGCAAACTACAGCAGGGAAGGGCTCATCTGGAACCGCGAGACTCTTGAGAAGGGTCCCGAACCCAACGTGTATCGGCGCTAGCCGGACGACGTACTTTCCTGCAAGTCAGCAGGCGCGCTTACTCTAGCGGGTAGCCATCAACACTCAGAATTCAGCAATTAGCATTTAGCATTTAGCCAATGAATTGTCATCCTGAGCGGAGCACGAGCCTCTTTTGCTCATGCGGAGTCGAAGGATCTGCGGTTCGTTGGCGTCGGGTACAGCCGCAGGTCCTTCGGCTGGTCGCTTCGGATGAGAATGTTTTGCTAAGTGCCAATTGCTAATTGCTAATTGCTTCTACTGCAAATGCCGCATCCGGAACGGAATCTGCACCACGGCTTCGAGGGCGACGGGCTCGCCGTTCTTGGTGCCGGGGCGGAAGCGCCAGCCCGACAGCGCGCGCATGGCGTTCGCATCGAGGCGCGAGTCCAGGCTGTCGAGTACTTTGATGCCGTCCACGGTCCCATCGGCGCGGATCACGGCATACAGCGTGACCGTGCCTTCCACGTGGTCGCGCAGCACCTCGGGCGGATAGGCGGGATCGACCTTGGTCGTGGCCACCGGCGCGGTGAGCAAACCATTGCCGGTNNGTGGGAGGCGGGGCCGGAGGCTGCCGGTCATGGTAGCTGGGCAGCGACGGTTTCATGGCGGCGGCGATCATGCGCTTGCGAGCTTCCAGGTCGGGAGTCGAAGCAGGCGGCTTGGCGGGCGTGCCGGCGACGGCAGATGTAACCGCTCCCGGCGGAGGCGCTCCGACCGTGATGCCGGGAGGCAACCCGTTCGCGGCGCCCCGGCCGTTGCCGCCGCTGGCATTATTGCCGCTGCCGACCACGTTGGGCGTGCCCGGTGCGTCCGGCTTGCCGCCGGGCGAGGCGTGAAATTCTCCGCTGCGATTGCCGCTGGGCACCGTGATGGGCCCGCGCACGTCAGCCGGACTTAGTCCTAACGCAATCAACTGTCCCTGTCCCTGCGCCGCGGGAAGGTTCTGCACATTGGCCGGGGGCGGAATGTTGGCCGCTGCGTTGTCGCCGACCCCGCTGGCCCGTTGCGCCGGTACCGGCAGCTTGGGAGCCTCCACCTGCGGTTGCATCTGCGCCATGTTGAGCTCTCCCTTTTGCAGCTTCAACTGGTCGGGAGACAAGGGAGGTTCTACCACGGAAGGCTGCGGCAGCGTGGGAAGTTGCAGCTTCGACTTGAGTTGTGAGACGTCGGCGGTTGGGGCCACGACTTGCGGGTCAAACTGTGGGACCTTCAACTGCGAAACCGGACGCGCCGAGGCGGCTATCGGTTGGGCGGCGGGTATGGGCGTCCAGGCGACGATGTTGGGCAGCGGCACGTCATGATTCAATTTGACCTTGGGCGGCGTGACGATCGTCTGGTGATTGTTGTCGGCTTGCGGCGGGACGGAGAGGATCTCTTGCCTCGCCAGCTTGGGCGCGCCTTGGCGCGGCTTCACCGGCGCCTCGCTGGCGGTGTTGATGGGCGGCAGATACTCGCTGACGGGGTAGTACTCGACCTTGGTATTTTCAAATGGCGATTGCAGTCTGGGCGGGCGATTGAACAGCGGCAGCGTGCAGACCAGATAAACCACGATGATGAATGCGATGTGTCCGGCGTAGGACTCGGCGAAGCGGTAGGCATCGATGCCGGTACGGATAAAATATCCCGGCCGCAAGGTGACAGGCTGTGCGGTGGTCTCGACCGGAGGCGGCTGGCGGCGCAGAAGCACGTCGCCGAGATTGTGGAAGAAGACGCGAGGCCACGGCTCCAGTTCGCACAGCAGTGCCGGAGGCCTGAAGTCCCCGTGTGGCCGCGAGGTTGCGCCCTCGGGGGCAGCGGAATCGCCTCCTGCAGGATCGCGCTGGGGCCTGGTTGCGGTACTGTGCGACATCATCCTCGACCGTGGAGCAAGTACTCGGATTATAGCGGAAAACTGCGCGCCCGCGACGAGGTGATCAGCGATGCCAAGTTGCTCTTTCGCCAACCTGCGGCGGCGTGCAATGATGGGTGACCACGGGAGCGAACATGATCCGGAGAGGTGTAGTGTTGGCGGCGTTGCTCACGTCGCTTGTGACGTTGACCTTAGCGCTGGCGCGGCAATCTGCAACGGCGTCGCCGGCCCAGCAGACGGCGAAGCCCGCTTCCGCAGCGGACGATCCTTCCGGGATGTATTCTTTCTTGCGCGAGGGCGAGTTCGTGCAGCTCACGCTGGACGATGGCAAGCTATCCGGCTTCATCTCGCGCTTCGGAGACGCCGACAGCGACAAGGGCCAGTTCATCGACCAGTTCTTCGACAAGGCCACCCTTGCGGGCGACCGTCTGTCGTTCAAGACCAAGACGGTGCACGCAGTCTGGTACGAGTTCACCGGGGTGATCAACATAACGCCGGGCAAGCAGCCCGGTCAGGAAGACTACCGCGTCCTCAAGGGCACGCTGACGCAGCACACAACCGACGCCAGCAGTCACGACAAAGCAATCCAGCGACAGGTGGAGTTCAAAGCGTTTCCACAAGACCTGAGCAAGCCGTAAGGCAGCATTTAGCACTTAGCAATTAGCATCCGGCCGCCGAGAGCGCAGCGTAGAGGTGACGAAAATCCAGCGCCCCAGGCGGAGTGCTGGGTGCGCTGGAAGATCGATCCGAGTCCCGTAGGGACGGCAGAGACCCTTTAACACTGGTCGACAAAGTTTCCGGAGGCTGAATCCCGCGCAATTCCTAGTTGGCCTTCTGGTCGTTGGTGGGATGGGGGACGAGCTTGCGCTGAATGTAAGCCACGTGGCTGTCTTCCATTTCGGCGAGTTCGCGATAGAGCCGGCGCAGTTTGCCTTCCGGCGTCTTCTCGGCCAGGTCCGAGTAGTAGCGTTGGGCGCTTAACTCCGCGGTGAGCGCCACCTGCATGGCCCGGCCTCGCGGGTTGGTGGTGCGGCCGTCACCGGTTGCCGCAAAGACGTCGCCGTCCTCCAACTTCGGGACTTCGATCCACTCGACCAGGTCTTCTTCCGTAAGCGCGCAACGCGAGTTTCCGTACTCTTCGATGTACTTGTCTTGCAGGGCTGAGCTGTGGTTTTTTTCTTCCGCCGCCATCTCCCAGAACACGCTGGCGATTTCCAGAGACTCGCTATCGCGAAACTCGACAAACATCTCCGCGAAGCGATGGTACAGCTCGGCGTTGCGTTCCTCGATGAAGATGGCGACATGCAGGGCTTCTTGAGGGTTGAGGGAAGCGAAACTC
>PLYW01000171.1 GCA_003151875.1 Acidobacteriaceae bacterium | reverse complement strand
GAGATCCAACCTGCCATAGAGCGGCATGATGATGGCGTGCACAACAACATTGGGAGAAGAGCCGGTAGTGATGTAAATACCGCCCGGATCGCTTCTTACGTCGAGAGCCACTGGCCCGGTCACGGGCAAGGTGCGGTCAAAGATACCCGGCTCTGACGCAAAGGCGAAGGCGCAAAACAGGAAGGATGCGCAGAGGTGAAATGCCAACCGCTTATGCGTCGCGAAGATCATCCCTTGAGGATACAGCAGATCCATTAGACGGGAGGTCGGGTAAGTCGTCGGCAATCAGACGTAATGTGCCCGGCTGTGTGCGACCAAGCCGCGGAGTCCAGAAACCCTCGCGAACATGTCCCGCAGCAGGATCTCTCGAATGCCGTGATGGACCAGAAGAGGACTTCGGGACAATCAAACGCAAGCCAGACTCGCCGATTGGCTCTTGCTCGGGATTACTTACGACATGGAGATTTAGCAACAGTTATCAATTCTTAGCGTGGCCGCCGGTCAATTCAATTGGTTCGTGTCATGCGGACAAGAATAGATAAAGCAGGAATAGACCGCCCATCGCAGTGACAACCGCTATGGCCCGAATCGCCCATAACGGAGCCTGAGCAAAGGGCGCGACCCCGCTGTCTCGACACGCCTGGGGTTTGAGAAACATACGAATGGACGTCCCCACAAGACCTAGGCCAAAAATAAGAAACCCGTATTTCCATTCTCGCAGACGAGGACTGCTCATCCCGGCTAGAAATCCCGTTTGGAAGTAACAGCCCGTCGTTGCGCGCATATTGTTTGCCTTCGTCACCGGCGTAATCTGCCATCATCAAAAACGACCCCGCTAGCGGTTTACTTGTGCTATGGCGATTTTGCAACAACTGAGCTTGGCAACACGGTCAACTCCGGATTGCCGACGGCTCGCCCACAACGCCGTTGGTGGCGGGCGACAGCACTTTCCGCTTACGCGACTATGAAGGAGTTAGCCACTCGCTGACCGGGCCCGTTATTGGTTACAAGATCGATTTCCAACATGCAGTCGGCTGGGTATGAGAACTCCACCGCCAACCCGACTTGTTTGCGGGTCATAAGCTCTGGATTTTCGATAATGAGCATTTGACGAACCGCAGTTTACTGAGGCAGTCCGATCCGGCGGACCAGGTTCTGAAAGCGAGGATCAGAGCGCAGGGAATCGAACATGGGATCGCCTTTGAGGAAGGTGAGCCAGAAATCGTGTTGCTGATAGCCCTTTTCGAGCCAGGCGAAGGCTTGCTCCTTGTCGCCGAGACCAAGGTAGACTTTCGCGAAGTCGGTGGGCGCAACATAGCCTTGTTTCGACTGCTCCTGCAGATCCGCAATCACCTTGCGGGCGTCTGCGGCACGTCCCATTCGCCCGTAAACGTAGCCGATGGTTGCGTAGGGTTCTGCCGTGAAGTCTCCCGCTTTTCTCAATTCTTCGACCGCCTCCTGATACTGACCTTGCTCGGCGAGCGTCTTGCCCAGGTAAAGATGCGCGGGCCAGAAGCGCGGCTCGAGATCCAGGGCTTTGCGCAGTTGGGAGATAGCTTCGTCGTAGCGCCGCGCCTCGTAAAGGCTCTGCCCCAAAAGGAAGGTGCCTTGTGGGGACACGGGGTCGAGTGCGACTCCTCGCCGCGCTTCGCGAATCGCTTCCTCGATCTTGCCCTCTTGACGGAGGAAATGCGCATAGGACAAGTGCGTAATGGAGGAGTTTGGATTTAGACGGAGCGCGGTTTGAAATTCCCTCTCGCCCCCCGCCCAATCCCAGTCATAATCTGCCAAGTTGGTGGCCAGCGAGGTATGGGCTTCGGCAAGCTGGCTGTCAATCTCGATGGCGCGCTGGGCAGCAGCCTTGGATTGAGGAAGAACGTCACCGGGAGCGGCGTTGCTGTTGAAGATGAGTGCCCGATAGGAATCCGCCAGGGCAACGTAGGCCGCGGCATAAGCCGGGTCCTTTTTGATGGCGGCCTGGAAAAACTCTATGGCTTTTCGTTCGTCAGGACCATTATGCAGATTCAGGTGGAAAAGGCCGCGGAGATAGTCTTCGTGGGCTGCGGGATCAATGACGTCGTTTCGGGCAAAGCGGGCCCGTTCCTGCGGGGTGAGTTTCAACCGGATCTCACCGACGATAGCCTGCGCGACTTCGTCCTGAAGGCGGAGGGAGTCCCGGAAATCGCGTTCGTAGCCCTTGGCCCAGAGGTGCGTATCGTTGGCGCCTTGAACCAGTTGCGCGGTGATACGGACGCGATCCCCTTCGCGTTCGACCGAACCTTCAACCACGGCATCGACATTCAGCTCTCGTGCAATCTCCGGCACCGACTTCTGCGTTCCCTTATAGCGCATCGCCGAGGTGCGCGAGACCACTCGCAACGAACTGACCTGGGACAGCTCGGTGGTCAGTTCTTCGGTCATGCCATCGGCGAAATATTGCTGTTGCGGGTCGCGGGAGAGATTTTCAAGCGGCAGCACGGCGAGAGAGTGAATGCCGGCAGCGGAGGCGCGATGGAATGCCCGGTCACGCAAACCGCCGACATTGGCAGCGAATAGAGCGGCGGCCAGTACAGCCATGACGATAACGCCCATAATCCACAGGCTCCGCTTCCTGGAATCCGCTGCCGAGGCGGAGGCGGAAACGGCAAAGGAAGATGTGCCCTGCTGGGTGTGGGCCGCTTCGAGCGCTGCGCCGACTTCGCTTGCACGCTGGTAGCGGTGGCCCGGCTCCTTCTCCAGGCAGCGCTCGATCACCATCCGGAGTCCTGGCGGAAGCTGGGGCGGGAGCGGTGGGAGTGGCTCCCGAAGAATTCCAGAAGTCAGTTCGAAACTCGTCTGGCCGCGAAAGGGGAGATGGCCGGCAGACATTTCAAAGAGAGTGACGCCGAGCGACCAAATATCGCTGGTCGCGCCAGCTTTTTCGCCGCGGAGAATTTCCGGCGCCATATATGGGAGCGTTCCGACGACTGTGTCGGCATGGGCGGCCGATTGGGTCAAGCGAATCGCTTCCGCGGTTTGGCGGTCATCGCCAAGCTTGGCAAGACCAAAGTCCAAAACCTTGACCTGGCCGGAGGGGGTGATGACGACATTGGCCGACTTGATGTCGCGATGAATAATGCCGTGCTCGTGCGCATGCGCCAGCGCGGCGGCAATCTGGCTGCCATAGCGCACGACCAGCTCCGGGCGAAGTCCTTCCGGCGAGATCAGCGAATCGAGCGGCCTACCCTCGACGAGTTCCATCACAATGAAAGATTGGCCGCCGGCCTCGCCCACTTCGTGGATGACGCAGATATGCGGGTCCTTTAAGGCAGAGGCGGAGCGCGCTTCTCTGAGGAGTTTCTGTTTCGCATCGGCGCTGCCCTGAGAATCCGGCGGAAGGATTTTGAACGCGACATCGCGTTGCAATTGCTCGTCGCGAGCTCGATAGACCTCGCGCATGCCGCCGGCACCGAGCTTTTCTACGATTCGGTAGTGGGAGATACTCTGGCCGATTAGAGATGAAGAACCCGGCATTTAGCGTTCATCTTAGGTTGAGCCAGAAGGCGAGTCAATGAAGACAGCCTGCTTTACGAGCTCGAGTTCTGAACTCGCAGCCGCTTGTGGGCGATCACAGACGATGGGGAAGTTGACTGTCAGTTGGCGATAGCAGGCGATAGCACTCATTGACCCTCATTGAGTGCGATGGGGATTTCTCGTCAAGTACCTGGGGCGGAGCGCGATCCAGTCGCTCCGCCTATTTTTCTGCTGGCGGATACAGACCCCGGTGCGCTGCAGACCGCCTTTGGCGGAAGCGCCCTTAATAAAAAAGCCGCCCGAAGCGGCTGTGTAAATCCGGTTGTTGCGCGCGCCTATCCCATCAACCTTCGGCGCAGTACGCCGGCGAGGCCGAGCATGCCAGAACCGAACAGCATGAGGCTGCTGGGCTCAGGAGTCGAGTCGCTCGTGCCGATCAAGGTGAAGGATTCCGAGGGAATCGTGCCCAGGGTGCTGTCATAAGCCGTAGATGGTCCGCTGTTCTCATCCCAGGAGATCGGGTTGGTGTCGCAGCCGGAGGTGGTGCAGGCATTGCCCAGGGTTACATAAGCTGACGCGCTCCCGGTAGTGTGAATCACCACAGTAACTTCTGCCTGGTACAGGTTATAACCATACTGGTTAGTGCCCAGAAAGGTGTTGGTAGCGCCGGTCAACGTCCCGGAGAAAATATCGGTACCAAACGGTGTAATCCCCATCGACATATCCACGGTGGTCAGAAGATCCGACTGCGAGGCATTCCAGTAAACGAAATCTATGCCGTAAACATTGGACCTTGATGAGTTGAGATTGGTCGAGTCGGTAACGAAGTGGTCACCGCCGATGCCCCAGGCAGCAGTGTTGCCATTGTAGGGACCGTTGGAATACAGGGTGTCGGCCATAGCCGGAACAACCGCCAGCATCAGGCACAGGATCGTGAGCAGTGACAGTGCAGCGATACGAATTTGCGTTTTCATGGTGACCTCCTTGTGATCAGGGGCTGTGGCGACGGTCAAAGTTCGAGCGGCGCCAGGTTGTCGTGGTACGAACTTGCGTTCGCGTAGCTTCGGGAACAGATGCCTTCCCAATATTTCTCCGAGATCGGCGCCTTCCCCGGTTCACCCAGCACTCGTGGGGCTGTCAAGCTCGATCATTCGGCCCGTCCGACCCAGGCTGGCTTGCTCCTGCAGTTCCCTGACTAGCCGCGACATGCAGGCGTGCAAAATGCACCCTGCCAGCGCCTCGGCATTCATGGGTAGGGGCGGAGCCAGCGCTCCCCCGCGCATTCTGGGTTGCAGATAGTGAAACGCGCGGAACAGGGTTTCCGTGGCCCGGTAAAGCTGTCGCTTGTCGGTCATCATTGGAATTCTCCTTTCACCTAGCTGTGCGCTTCCTTCGGGTCGTCGCCGGTCGGAGGTTGGGACCTTGCCTCGCTACCCGGAGGCGGGATGGTTTCCCCGCCTCCGGATGCGTCCCCCGACAGAGAGCCGAAGAGCAGACGGCCAGTCGTGCTCGTATTCCGCTCTCATGAACGCACAATGCGCCGGTCCGTCGGCGCTGACAATGCACCAGCGGTGATTTGTGGGTGATCTAAGAGTGATCTGGATAACCAGCTGATTTAACAGCTCTTGCAGCGTGCGCGGTTACTGAATGATGTAGGCAATAAACGTCGATTGAGAGTGGTGACGAGGGTAGTTGTAAGTCCGGCAGTGCTGTCGGCAGCCGAGCGGTACTGAGGGCAGCTTAACGCGGGAATGGATGTTAGACCGTGACCCGCTTTCAAACTCGACTACGTAATGGCGGGGCCTGGCTCGGCAGAGACAAATAAGGCCCGCCAAGAAGAGCGGGCCTGGAAATAGTGTCCATCGCATCCTTGCGAACGGGAAGCACAGCTAGAACTTGGCCACCAAGGCGCCTCCCATGGATGCCCAAATATTGGCGCCGTCAAACGCCACCTGGTTGACGGACATGCCAGCTGACGAATACCTTGCCACCAAGCCAAGCGTCCCGGCGAACAGGCTCGACTTGTATTTGCAGATACCGCTGTAGCCTCCGGCTTCCCAAAGGTATGCGCCGTCAAAAACAAGGGTTCCCGTACCCCCGCTCGTGGTGCACCCGCCATAGGTGGCGGAATAGGCACCGCTGGTCCCAAGTAGTTTGACGACGCCGCCGGGGCCGGTTCCGGAAGGTCCCCGATACGATACCCACATATTGACTCCATCGTAAGCGAGACCGAATGGCTGCGACACGGGCAGCGAAGTGGTCACACCATTCAACAGACAAGTGCCGCCGGTTGAGCCCGCGTCGAAAATAGCCACGTTGTTGGTGTCGGTGTTCGCCACCCAGATGCACTTTCCGTCAAAAGCCACTCCCGTAGCGCTGCTTCCCCGGGTGCTATAAGGTCCTTTAGCCAGAGTGCCATTGCTCGCCCTGTAGGCGGCGACTGTGTTGTCGTGATTGCTGGTGACCCAGACGTTGGCGCCATCGAACGCAATGAAGTACGGTTCTTGCACAACGTTGTAGTGGGTCATGATGTGGGTAGTCACGTTGAACTTGTCGATCAAACTGTTGGCGATGTCCGTGATCCAGACGTTAGCACCATCGAAAGTCATGCCAACCGGGTACGCATTAGTACCTGGCAAAGCGATCGGCCCGTAGAGTAACTTGCCGGCAGTTGAGAACTCAGCCAGATAACCATCCGTGCTGGCTACCCAGATGTTCTGGCCGTCGAAAGCGATGGGAGAGGTGCTGGCGTGTCCCCCGCCCATGCTGAAGGTTGTACCTACAGTGTTCGCCTGGTACCAGCGCAGGATTGCGATCTGGTTGGGATTTTCGTTGGGATTGGCGTTCTGCGCCAGCGCTGATATCGCCGACAATGCAAGGGTGGTGACTATGGCAAATACCATCGCCAGTTTCAGGATGGCAGGCATCTTCGTCTTCATATCATCCTCTTCATAAAGTGTGGGTTGGGGTTCAACTGCGACGACGGCGGTGTGCTGTTTGGTGATCTGGGTTTTCATATTGACCTCCTTGTGGTCATGGGTTGTGGCGACGGTCGAAGCCGAACGGCGCAGATTTGGTTTTGGGACCCCACTCGCTTTCCAGAGGCGGGATGGTTGTCCCACCTCCGGAAGCGTTCCCCTTTTTGAGCGGGTCGCTTTCGCAATTTCCCCGCTCTCGTGAGCGCACAATAGGTCAGCGCGCTCGCCGGCTCAATGCACCAGCGGTGATTTGTGGGTGATCTGCGGGTGATCTGGAGAATCAGCTCATTCCAAAGCTCTTGGGACCGGATGAATGGCCNNGAAAATCAGCACTGCCAGCTATCCCTGTAATCTCCTGCGCAGCACGCCCGCGAGGCCCACGATTCCCGATCCAAGCAGCAGGATGCTGCTGGGCTCAGGAGTGGTTCCCCCACCTTGACCGGTCAGCGTGAATGCTTCCGAAGAAATGGTGCCGATGGTGTTCTCATAGGCCGTTGACGGGCAATTTGCGCCTCCCCCGGGGGGATGGGTTCCTCCACAGCCTACGCCGCCGTTCTCATCCCAGTAGATCGGGTTAGTATCACAGCCCGACGCGGTGCAGGCATCCGACAGGGTCACGAAGCCCGTGCCCGAATACGGGATAGCGGCGAACACATAGTCTGCTTGGTACAGGTTGTAATTGCCGTTAGAGCCAAGGAGCGTGTTGGTAACGCCGCTCAACGTTTCAGAGGCAATATCGCTGCCAAACGGTGAGGTCCCGATCTGCATGTTCACGGTCGTAATAGGATCCGTGCTCGATGCGTCCCAGTACACGAAATGTAAATCCGTGATCTCGGAGTGAGCTGGCGTCACGAACGAGTCACTCACAACGTAGCCGAAGTTAATGGTCCAGGCATTGACGGTGCCGTTGGGCGGACCATTGTCATACAGCAGAGTGCCTGCCAGGGCTGAAGTTGCGGCCAGCATCAGGCACAGAATGGTGAGCAGCGACAGTGAAGCGATACGAAGTTGCGTTTTCATGATGACCTCCTTGTGGTCATTAGGTTGTGGCGACGGTCGAAGTTCAAGCGGCGCCGGGTTTGCACTAAGAGAAGAGGTTGCTGCAAAAGCTCGGGGACGATTCCCACTTCTGAGTTTTTCTTTCGGCAGCAGAAGCCTGCCTGCCCTGCTCCCCGTTCATCCAAGACCAGCCAGTGGAGAGCGGCATGCGCCCCGGTCCCACGGTTGCGTGCTACCCCATCAGCTTGCGACGAACTACAGCGGCCAGTCCGAGCAACCCACTACCCATCAGCAGTAGCGAAGATGGCTCGGGAGTCGAGCTGGCCGTGCCGCCGATATCGACAAGTAGGCCCGTAACGTCCTCCTGGTTGTAGACCATGAAGTCGAGTGTGTTCAGACCGGGCCGAAATCCACCCGTGATCGCTAGGGGGGTAAGGGTTTGGAAACCAAAGCAACACGGGATGCTGGTACCGGAGCCAATGGCCGCTGCACCGTTCAGCAGAATGTAACCGCCGTTATCGACGGCCCACGATCCATGCAACTCTGCGGTATTGAAATCAAAGCCCGTCAGATCGAAGGTTGTTTGGTAGTCGTAGTAACCCCCGGGCTCCGCCCTGCGATCCCCGTAGGCATTTATCCACTGCGTGCCGGACGGAGGCGAGACCCAGCCGCCCGGTGGGAGGGTAATGCCTTGACCGCCCACAGGAACGGGAAAGGGTGCCGCGACAATTTCGTAGTAGGGGTCCGTAACCCCCCCACTGCCAAGGCCCTCCCCGGTACTGTGTATGGTGGGTATTGTGCCAGCGAAGGACGGTGTGACCGCCAAGGTCAGCAGGACCAGGGCGAGCATTAGCATTGAAACGATACGAAGCTGCGTTTTCATGGTGACCTCCTTGTGGTCATTAGGTTGTGGCGACGGTCGAAGTTCAAGCGGCGCCGGGTTTGCACTAAGAGAAGAGGTTGCTGCAAAAGCTCGGGGACGATTCCCACTTCTGAGTCCAGGACCGGAACCGTGTCTGCTCAGCGCCAGTTAGTCGAGAACCAGCCGGGAAAGCGCAGCGCCGGTTCCATTCCCGGTGCTGCGTATTACCCGATCAGCTTGCGACGGATCACTCCGGCCAGTCCGAGCACCCCACTTCCCATCAGCAGTAGCGAAGATGGCTCGGGAGCAGCGCCTACCGTGCCGCTGATTTGGACCAGAAGGCCAGTGGGATTAAATCCGCAGCCAGCTTGACAGCCGTTATTGGTGACCTCAAATGTGAGCGTGTTCGTACCTGTTTGAAACCAACTTTGAGTTGTTGCCGCGAAGGGAGTGAGGAGGCCGCCACCGGCTGTGGTGCTTACCAGGTTACTGTTCAGAAACATGTTGGCACTGTTATCCGCTGCCCACTGTCCAGACAAACTAGCGTTCGTCCAACCGGGAGCCAGCGTGAATGTGGTTTCGTAGATGTAAAGGCCTTGCGCCGCGTTCCCGTCAGGCTGCCCGCCGGGCTCAGCGGCGTAGGGATTGATCCACCACGTACCTGCCGGTGGCGTTGCCCAGCAGCAGAGAATGTTATAAGGGTCAACCGTATACGCGGTTGTCTGGCCGGATGGAGAACCGGGCAGAATGGTGTAGTGGGCGTCACTCTGGCCAAAGTTATTGTTAGATTGACCAGTGCTGTAAAGATCGGTGATGGGCGTCGTGGCGCCGAAGGATGGTGTGATCGCCAGGACCAGAATGGCCAGGGCGAGTACGTTGTACTTTAGGCTTTGCATTGTCTTTCTCCTTGTTTTGATTTTTTCGAATTTGACTACTTGGGCCTGGAGCCTGTTTTGTCTGCAAACCGAGTTAGACTTCTTGAGCGAAGACCGCGCGACGGTTCGAGTCATGCTCGGCTGCGTCGTAGGGCAGTCTGGCAATCCAAGCGGGCGCGTCCCTGGTGGAACCGACTGTGACCTCGTTGGTGGCTCTGGTACCGGGTGGCACTGAGAACAGGATTAGTGTCAGCGAAGGCGCCAGAGCGATCTCAGTCATCCGGACATCTTCCGTTTTCATGGTGACCTCCTTGTGGTCATTAGGTTGTGGCGAACGCCTGAGCCGAGATCGTCGCCGTTTGTTCTGCGGTCTAAATGGCTCACCGCTGGAAGCCGAATTAGCCAAATCCACCTCAAATTCGTGCCGAGTGTGCGTTAGTTGCCTCGCACAGACAATGCACCAGCAGTGATTTGTGGGTGATCTATGGATGATCTAACGGTGATCCGGGTAATCGACTCATTCCAAAGCCGCTTGTCCTGACGTTCGGCTTGAATTTCGGAGGCTGATGGGCTGGAACTCCGTGGAGAAGCCGCAAACTTCTCTTGGAACTAAGGGTCTAGCAGTGTAAACTTCGCCCACAACTGTTACAGTTCGATGAAGAACACACTGCCACTTCGCCTTCGATTCGGCGCTTTCGAACTCGATCTGAAGTCTGGAGAACTGCTGAAATCGGGCAGAAGAGTTGTGCTGCAGGAACAGCCTCTCCAGATCCTGCGGATGCTCATCGAGCACGCCGGTGCGATAACCACTCGCGAAGAGATCCAGCGGCAGCTTTGGCCGAATGACACGGTAGTCGAGTTCGACCACAGCATCAACGCCGCCATCAAGAAGCTTCGCGTCGCACTGGGCGACTCCGCCGATAATCCGCAGTACATCGAGACGGTCGCTCGCCGCGGCTACCGGCTGATGGTGCCGGTGGAGCGACTGGATTCCAGCGCTGGGGACACTTCGGGAACTGGGCCGCTGTCGAGCAGCCACGATGGGACCGGGGTGCAGCTAGACCTTCAGCCCGCCGGCCTCACCGGCAGAACGGTTTCGCACTATCGCGTGTTGGACGTGCTGGGCGGCGGCGGCATGGGGGTGGTGTACAAGGCCGAAGATCTAAAGCTGGGCCGCGCCGTGGCGCTAAAGTTTCTGCCGGAAGAGGTCGGCAACGATCCCCGGGCCCTGGAACGGTTCGAGCGCGAGGCCCGCGCGGCTTCGTCTTTGGACCATCCCAACATTTGTTCCATCTACGAATTCGGAGAGCACGAAGGCCGGCCGTTCATCGTGATGCAGTTGCTGCAAGGGCAAACCTTGCGGGACTGCCTGGCCTCGGGCACGTTGAAAGACACGGCTTCGGCAGCGCACGTTGCTCTCCACCGGTTGTTGGGGATCGCGATCCAAATCGCCAACGGGCTGGAAGCGGCGCATGAACAAGGCATCGTTCACCGCGACATCAAGCCAGCCAACATTTTCATCACCACCAAGGGGGTTGCCAAGATTCTTGATTTCGGTTTGGCAAAGCTGCTGCAGCCGAGCGGAGAGCAAGATATTGCAAAAGAGCCGGATGGCCAAGGGGGGACACCCTTGCCGGCCCCGGCAGGCCCAGATGCCTTGAACGTCAGCCGCCCCGGCATAGCGGTTGGAACGGCCGCCTACATGTCGCCAGAACAGGCGCGGGGGCAGCCGTTGGACGCGCGCACGGACCTGTTTTCTTTTGGCTTGATTCTGTATGAAATGGCGACCGGACGGCGGGCATTCACCGGCGACAACGCGGCGGCGTTGCACGATGCCGTCCTGAATCACGCGCCCACGCCTGCCGCCGAGCTTAATTCCGAACTGCAGGTTGAGCTGCAAAACGTCATTCAGAAGTGTCTGGAGAAGGACCGTAACCTCCGCTACCAGGAAGCCGCGGAGGTCCTCTCCGACCTGGAGAAGGCCAAGCAACAGAGCGAGCACCCCTTCCTCCGCCGATGGAAGTTGTTGGCGACGGCCGCAGTTGTTGCGGTCGCCCTGCTGGCCGGCGGTCTCTACTGGCGCTCGCGGAAAACCACCCCCTTGACGAACAAAGACACCATCGTTCTCGCCGACTTCGTCAACACCACCGGCGATGCCGTGTTCGACGACGCGTTGAAGCAGGCGCTAGCCATTCAATTGGAGCAGTCGCCGTTTCTCAACGTCCTCTCCGATCGCAAGGTGACGGAAACGCTGAAGCTGATGGACCGCCCAGTGAACCAGCGCATCAGCAAAAAGGTGGCGGAGGAGGTTTGCCTGCGAAACAACAGCAAGTCGCTGCTGGAAGGCTCGATCGCCGCCATCGGAGATCATTACCTGATTACCCTGGAAGCGACCAATTGTCAGACCGGAGACAGGATCGCGGGGGCGGAAGCCGAGGCGGAGAACCGCAACCAGGTGGTGAAAGCGCTGGGGGAAGCGGGCAACCAGTTGCGCAAGAAACTGGGCGAGTCGCGGCCCTCGGTGGAGAAATTCAACGCTCCCCTGGAGGAAGCTACCACCTCCTCGCTGGATGCCCTGGAAGCTTACAGCCAAGCTATGAATATCAGGTCGCAGGGGGGCAGCCCGATTACCCTCTTAAAGCGTGCGCTGGAGCTGGATCCCAACTTTGCTCGAGCCTACGCAGTTCTAGGAACTGTTTACTACAATCTCGGCGAGACCAAGTTGGCGATTGAGAACTTCAACAAGGCATACGAACTGCGGGAGCGAGTGAGCCAGAAGGAGCGGTTGCAGATCGAGGGGTATCGTTACATCGTTGTGACCGGTCAGTTGGAAAAGGCCATGGAGACCTACTCCGAGTGGGTCCGATCCTACCCGACGGACCCTTTGCCACACGCCGTTTTGAGCTTCATCGACGCACAGCTAGGACACTATGACAAAGCTGCGGCCGAGTTACAGGAGCGAATTCGGTTGGGACAGGATGATTACAACCTGGTAGGGGTTTACGCAAGCCTGAACCGGCTGGATGATGCGCAAGCGCTGCTCGATCATGTGCACGTAGCGGACAATCCATTCCTGTGCCAGTTGAGGTACTCGGTGGCTTTTCTCCGTGGTGACGATGCGGTCATGCGCCAGCAGTTCGCCTGGGCCATGGGCAAGCCCGACGTGGAGGATTGGATGCTATCGGCTCAGTCCGATACCGAGGCCTACCATGGCCGGGTTGCCAAGGCACAGCAGCTTTCGGAGGCGGCGGTGCGATCGGCGAAGCACGCCGAAGTTCCGGAAAGAGCAGCGGAATGGAAAGCGAATCAAGCTCTGCGCGAGATTGAAGTTGGCCGTGCCGAGCTGGCGCTTAAGCTGGCGACGGAGGCGCTGGCGCTGAGCAGCGTGCAGGACGTGAGACTTAAGGTGGCACTGGTACGGGCGCGCGCCGGCGATGCCGAGCCTGCACAAACAGTGGCGGACAAGCTGAGTCAGGAATCACCGTTGGACACAAAAATGCAATACTACTCACTTCCCACAATCAGGGCGGCAAGCGAGCTTGGTAAGAACAATGCGCTTCAGGCGGTGCAAACTTTGGAAGTTGTGCGTCCCTATGAATTGGGCGGTCCTGCGCCCGGCATCACCTACCTGGCGAACCTTTATCCGGCGTACCTTCGCGGCGAGGCGTACCTGAAAGCGGGCCAGGGACAAGCAGCGGCTGCCGAGTTTCAGAAGGTAATCGACCATCCTGGCATTGTCAACAACTTCATCACCGGCGCTCTGGCACATTTACAACTCGGACGCGCCCAGGCGATGATGGGCGATAAGGAAGCCGCCCGCAGGTCGTATCAGGATTTCTTCACCCTCTGGAAAGAGGCCGACCCCGACCTACCCATTCTCCATGCCGCCAAAGCGGAGTATGCCAAGCTGAAGTAGAGAACCAAACGCTCACGCCGGCATCTTGGCAGCCGAGCTCTCCCGCTCGTATCAGGACGCTGCTAGCGGTCGAAGAACCACGCCATGCAAAGCGCTCCATCACGTAGAACGCGCCAACCTCAGGTGTCCGTCTGGTACGCTCGCTCTCCGGAAGATCGTTTTCAGGGTGCTCCACCAGCGCTTGCCCGGGCTTTCCCGGGAGCTGGTTCCGTTCCAGAAAAAATACTTCGGATTATTGTTGGGAACCTCGCGCAGCAATCGGGCCACATGGGAACCCGACTAGAGCGATCCCTTTTCAACAGCGGCATTTTTTGTAGTAACGATTGATGCGGTAGGGACAGTCAGCGGAATGACGGGCGAAAACATCAGTTTCCACGATGGTCGAATTCTATTACATCCGGCGGTACAAATTAGGTACAATTCATATTTCTATTTTGTAACTTATTAATTATAAACATGTTAGTTTGGTGCGGAAGGGGGGACTTGAACCCCCATGCCTTTCGGCGCCACCCCCTCAAGATGGTGTGTCTGCCAATTTCACCACTTCCGCACACCCGACCGGATGCCGGCGAGCATCACGGGCTCCAAGCAGAAACGTAGAGGCAATTAAGTATAGCAAAACATGCGGCGGGGACGAACCCGTGCTGAGGTTCTAGCTTACGGCCTCCTGTGATCCCGATACAATACAGTGAGCCATGATCATCACGCGGTCACCCTCGCGGGTTTCGTTCGACGCCACCAAGGACGACTCTCTGCCGTCCCGACTGCTGCGCCGCGCCGTTTTTCTGGACCGCGACGGCGTGTTGAACGAGGCCATGATCCGGAATGGCAAGCCCCACGCTCCTACCAAACTCGCGGACCTGCGGATACCTCCCGGAACTGTGGAGGCGCTGGCGCGACTCAAAGAACGTGGCTTCCTTCTGCTGGTGGTTACCAATCAGCCGGACGTCGCCCGGGGAGTCGTGAAGCGCGACACCGTAGAACAGATGGACCGCCGGCTGCGGGCCGAGTTGCCACTCGATGACGTGCTAACGTGTTTCCACGACGATCAGGATGACTGCGATTGTCGCAAGCCGCGCCCCGGCCTGGTTACGCGCGCCGCACAGCAGTACGGAATTGATCTGGGCCGCAGCTATCTGATCGGCGATCGCTGGCGCGACATGGATGCCGGAACCAAGGCGGGATGCAAGACCATCTGGATCGACCGCGGCTACAGCGAACAGGCTCCCGCATCGGCTCCCGATGCTCGCGTGGGGTCTCTGCCCGAGGCGGTCGATTGGATCCTGAAAACGGGCTTGTGACCACGCCCCGTCTGCTCTCAACCCCTAGCGCGTCTCCTCTAAGGCATCTTGCGCGCGAGCACTTGATACTGTCCACCGAGCGGCAATTTGCTGACCCATGGCTCCAATGGTCTAAACAAGTTGAGGAACTCTGGAAAGATGAACAAGAAGTCGCTCCGGACGATGGTGAAGCCGGAATTCCGCAGCAGCGTCTTCATTTCGTTGACCGAAAGCATCTGCGCTTCTTTGTCAAACGTGCAGCGAGACATCACATAATGAGTGGCAGGGTTCCAGGGATTGTTTTCCCAAACCGCAAACCATCCGCCCGGCCGGAGGCCGTGATGCACATATTCTATTGCGGCGGGCCTTTCGGCTTTATCGATATGGTGAAACACACCATTGCAGTAGGCCACGTCCGCTATTCCGGGAGCCAGCGGCTCGGCAACCGCCGCAAACCGGACATTACTCGCGCCGTGCTCTTGGCGCGCTCGGGTGATGATTCTCGGCGAAACGTCGACACCGACAACTTCGCTGAGTCCCAGGGTTGACAATAAAATGGGAGTTGACGAGCCGGTTCCACAGCCGTAGTCGATCCCGAGTTTCGGCTGGCAACCCAACGGGCTTAGACATCGGGCAAGCCACGCGATCCGATTGCGGGCGAAGTACTCCGCACCCGAGCCCGTGGCGGCTAGAGCGTGGTTAAGGTCGTCATCATAGGAGTCAGCATAGTGATCGAAAGTAGGAGTTTCGTTCATCGTATTTTGTTCGACATCTTAAGATGTTCGCAGCAGTTTCACACTTCCTGTATAGGATGAGCGCCGATTCTGCCGTGTAGTTAGGATTCGGATAGGAACGGCCTGAAGCCCGACTTCGCCCATGCGCTACGCTCCCAACCGCCGCCGCAAGCCCAGAACGCTGAGAAAGAAGCTGGAGAGAATGACTTGGAACCCAAGTGTAAGCGACAACGCCGCAGGAATAACCACCCGGAGCATCTGAGCAGGGTCTAGGACGCCAAAATGTTGCGCCCCCCAAGTTCTAACAGCGTAAAGTGTCGCGGCCAGCCCGGTCGCCATCAGCACACCGCCAACGAGCAAACCGACTTCGAGAGTTATGAAACGGAAGAGCCAGGTTAGGCGCGGATCCTCGGGCAGCAATCCTTCGGAGATGGCGAAGACTTTCGTGAAGGTCGCAAACGACATGGCTTGAAATCCCAAGAGGACCGCCATCGCGGCATAGAGCAAGGTATCAACGTCGAAAGTGACGTCGCCTATCGCTCGAGGACCGGCCTGCAACCAGACTCCGGTGATTGTGCCCGCTACAATAAGCAGAGCACCTGGATAAAGAAACAGCCAGCGTGGGCTGTAGAGCAGCATGAACCGTAAGTGTCTCCAGCCATCGCGCCAGGTGCGCAGATGGGGAGGGCGGCTGCGGCCGTCCACCGAGAGGGTAGTGGGAATTTCCGAGATGCGCAGATCGAGGAGGGTGGCTTTCACGATCATCTCAGTGGCAAATTCCATTCCTGTCGTGCGCAAACCCATTCTCTCGTAGGCTTCCTTCTTGAAGCCCCTGAGTCCGCAGTGAAAATCTCCACAGGGCGCCTTGAAGAACAGCCGGCCGATTAGAGTTAAGATCGGGTTTCCGAGATACTTGTGCAGCAGTGGCATAGCGTCGGGAGCTATCCCCCCCTTGAAACGATTGCCCATCACCAGATCGAATCCCTGTCGCAGCTTCCCAAGAAAGTCTGGAATCGACCTGAAGTCATAGCTGTCGTCGGCATCTCCCATCACCACATACGTTCCTCGAGCTGCTCCAATGCCACCCATCAATGCCGACCCATATCCCTTCGCTGCCACGGAGACGACGCGCGCCCCCAACCGCTGAGCGATCGCTATCGACCCATCGGAACTGCCGTTGTCGGCAACGATGACCTCGCCGCNNTGGACCGGGGGCCCGCTCCGCAATAGGCTCTACCGGCATGCTCATAATTGCAACTCCTTCGGACCGGCTTCGTGGGAATGGCCACGTCCGCACTCAGACGACAATTGCCGACTGTGCAGTTGCCGACTACACGGATTCCAGCTAGGATGATTACGCCCAACCGGTTGCCATCTGTCGACCCTTCTATAAGTACCGCGGCTCTGTTCTGCCCTGTCCCCAACCCGCTCGAAGGAGCAACAGCAAACCTAATGGAAGGCATGCCAAATAAAAACACCAGAGTCGTCTGAGGCCGCCATGGAGCGGTGCACGCCAATATCGAACTAAAAACGATTGTGGAACGGCGTACTGAGCCAAATCGACGTCCCTCACCGCCGGGGCATCAGGCGGTTTCTCGAACCACCAGGTATGGCTAGGTGTCCAAAACCTCTGTCCATCATGTAAATAATAGGAAAACAGGCGCTCGTCGAGCAAAATCGGATTCCAAATGATATCCCCTTGCATTGTCTCGAGAGTTGACTGTGAGACTCCGATCGCCGCTTGCTGCTGCACCCCGTACCAGAAGAACGCTCCGAGGAACGAGACCCAAAAGCCCAGTGCAGCCAGAACCAGCACTGGAACAGCCGTCCGGAAGCGGAGTCGTTCTCGTGTTGCACCTATGCAGAGGACTAGAGGTGCAATGGCGCCGTGAAGATACCGCGGTCCCCAAGTCTCATCCGTATAGAACCTCTGTAGTGCATGGCCGCTTACCAGGCCACCTAGGACCAGGAGCACAAAGATAGCTAGGGCCCGATGCTCTTTTAGAAACTGGGGGAAGGCCAGAAAAGAGAGCAAGGCAATCGGAGCATAGACAAACATTCCCTTGTTTGGCGAACCGAAATAACCGACTACCTGCAGAAGAAATGCCGTGGGCCCGCTAACCAGCCAAATCTTGAAGAACTGACCTTGGCCCCCATTGCGGACAAAGAAGAGGGAACGCAGGGCAGAGTTCGAAAAATATACTACCAGGATGATTGCCAAAGTTACCGCGAGCTTGGGCACTAGGTGACGCATTTCTCGAAAAGAGTAGCGCCAATAATAACAACCGACGAGGAACAGGATTGCCGGCACCAGGAAGGTTCCAGATGCTTTTACCGACACCGCAACCGCACAACTAAAAGCAAATGGTACAACTCGCGGCCAGGTAGCTTTGCCATCGTGCATCAATCCCAAATATCCAGCCAGCAATACCGCTAACGACTGTTTCACTTCCAATCCAATATAAGCGTATGGCCACAACAGGGTGCAAAATCCCGCCACCAACGCCAGGAGGTAACTCCATCCAGGGGAGGTGATCCGCCGCAGCCAGACAAAAAGCAGGGTCACCAGCAGGGCAGTGGACAAGACCGGCTCCAGCGAAGCCGTCCACTCCTGGTTGAGGTGTCCTTTTAGACGAGCACCCACCCACAAAAAAGGCATATCGAACAGCGAGGCCAGTAGGCCATGGCGCGGCCAAGCGATGGGAGAAAGAATATTACCTTTCATTAAAGCGACAGCATTGGACATGATCTGGCTTCCCGCTCGAAACTCCTCGGACGCGTAACCCATGCCTTGAATTGTTCCGGGGGAAAGGGCGAGATAAATGAGAGCTACTCCCCAGAATAGATAAGCTGTGGATCGAGACTTCTTCGGATGCAGGAGCTGTAATTTCAACCGGTATCAACGGTCCATTGATTTTTTAAGGATCGTTGCCACATTCTACGACCACGGAAGTGTTTTTTCAACCGGCCGGTTGCCCTTTGCTTGCAGCGCCGCCTTTGCCGTGAAAACCCCTCCCCCCGGTGCCGATGGTGAAATGCGCTTTACCCCTTTTTTGAAGTCAATATGCTCAAGCATCCCGATGCAGCAGGCAGGGTTGGGAAACCATAAACAGGTCGGATCATACCTGGGATTATCAGGCGGTCCACTCTTGACCCCGAAGGGATGAAACTCCGCCATCGGTTCGTCCCCCGTGTTCTCGCACATGGCGGTTTGCATCAATAATGCCCCGGTACAGACGGCATGGATCTTTTCCAGCGCCAGAAGCGGATGACGAAGGTGGTACAAAACTCCGAAGAACATCACTAGATCGAAGGTGCGAGGAATTGCCTGGTTTCCCTCCCGAGGAATGGCAGGCGGCCTAGGGGCATTCGCTGCTCCTAGCTGGCGCTGGGTTTGGTTGTCGGTTGGGGCCTACATTGATGATTACAGAAGCGACCGCCTTAGCAAAAACCTCGTCGCTCAGCTCGTTGATGACGCGCAGCAGCGCATTGGTGCGAAGCCGTTCCCAAAGATTTGCGTCCTGATACAAACGGCAGCACTCTCCCGCAAAAGCGATGGGAGCCTCGGCCATAAGGCATTCGTTCCCATGCTGCCATCCCAGTTGCTCTCCAATCAGGTTGGATACTACAAGAGGCACACCAAATGAGGCCGCTTCGTGCGCTTTGTAAGGAATTCCCGCCGCATATCGGGTGGGTACTACAAATACGCGCGCTTGGTTATAGAGCGAGGTCAAGTCGTCCTGCCGGCCAAGAATGCGAACTCCGTCGGCCTGGCAATCGCTCAACACAGTGTCGGCTCCGTACCCGGCGATGATCAACTGGGCGCCCGTCACTTGGCGGACCGTTGGCCAGATTGAACCGCAAAAATACCGCATGGAATCAGCATTTGGACTGTCCGTACGGTGCATAGCTCCGACGAACAGGAACGTGCGCCGCTCGTCGAAGGCAGCGGCTGTCGGGTCGGCGCATACTCGATGGCCGATTATCGATACATGATTTACTCCCCTCGACGCCATAGTCGCGCGATCTCGTTGCGATACGACCACGACGGCGTCAGCGGCCTTTGCCAAAGCTAACTCGCGGTCCAGCCATGCCGACTTCACGGTGGATGAAATCTCGCTGCCCAGCATCTCTGCCTGGCGCCAATCCCGTTCCGCAAAAATCGCTTCCGCGTCGTAAACTAGGCGCGCGTTGCTGGGCCCGCCATTGTCAGCCCCGCCCTTCAGGAAGGCCTCCATATTGTGAGGCCGGCTCACCCATACAATGTCGCTGTTCGGGACGTACTCTCGAAACAGCCGTTCGCGTTGCGAAATCCCGTCCAACAACTCAACCTCTCGTGGAATATCGCCGTACTCGCTCTCCTCAAGGCGAAAGGTGAATGACGCGCAGGTGACCCGATGGCCCTGCCTCACAAGATGGTGCAGGACTTCATTACTCCGGGGAAAGCCCGAACCCAGGTGGCAATGGGGTATTCGATCCTCTATATATAGAACCTTGAGCGCTTCGGAACTTGCCGAGATGCGGGCGCGTTGTATGTTGGCTGTCGAATAGGGCAGATGCTTGAGAAGCCGGTCATTCCATTTTGCCCGGAATTTCTGCTGATTGGCTGCCATTGCCGGTTTGGCGGCTTCGTTCCCATCCGACGAAGCCGATTCGTAATGCCGAATAACGGCTGTAGGCTCGTATAGGACACTATAGCCGGCCTCCCAAACAGTCATGCAATAATCGGAGTCTTCATAGTAAGCGGGACTGAATAGCCGATTAAAGCCGCCCAACTGATGGAAAAGAGAACGTGGCGTAATTAAGAATGCTCCGGAACAATAATCTACCGGGCGTCGAAACTCATATTGCGGCAGGCCAGGATCATCGCCTCGCCCATATCCTAATGCGCTTCCATCCGACCAGATCATGCTTCCGGCCTCTTGCAGGTCGCCATTCGCCAGCAGGATCTTACCGCCAACTACTCCGACCTTAGAACCTTCGCGAAAGCTTGCCACAGCTGACGAAAGCGCATGGGATTGCAATAAGGCGTCATTATTTAAGAAGCAAAGATATTCGCCCCGCGCCTGCTCTGCTCCTTGCATACAGGCATCGCCAAACCCAAGATTAGCCGTATTGTTAATGATGGTTATCCCATCAATTCGTTCCAATAGGCTATTGGTCTGATCGCTCGAGCAGTTATTCACAACCACAACTTCGTAAGGAACGTCAGCATTCTGCAGTATGGAATCGAGGCATAGCAGCGACAGATGGGCTTTGTTATAAAAAACTAGAATAATGGAAACCGTGGGGTTTTCGGTTCCTGCAAATACTACTCGGTCTTCGCTGTGCAGAAGTTGCTGAAGCCGGCTATGACCTAGGTTGTCCCACTCCTTCTGGGCCTCAGCCACACTTTGCTTGGGATTAGCAGGTTCGTCAGCAGGTGATGGTCTGCGACCTTCGGTGGCCCCAAAGCGCAGATAGTGGACTAGGGGATTGAACCCACCCGCTCGCACGTCAGGATTCTGTTCGAGGTACCATTGACTGCTGAAAGTCCGGCTGGGGTCTCGCCCCTCCAACGCCCCCTGCTGAAGATAGTGGGCAATTGGGTCTGCACCGTGCGTCGCAACATCCGGGTTTTGCGACAGATACCAGTCGACGTCAAAGAGACCGGACTGCGCAATTAGCTGCGCGTCCATCTTCATCTGCCGCGCCTCACGTTGCGAGCGTGGCCGGAGTTTGGCAACGGCGCGCAACGGAGCGGTCAATCGCCACGCTCGCGACTGGAGGATACTGTTCAATTGCTCGGTGCGCTGTGCCAACTCGACACTCAACAAGCTGTTACGTGCATTCACTTGATCTCGCTCGCCGACGGCCTGTCCCAAGCTGCTCTCTCGTTCGCTTAACATGGTCCTGAGATTGGCGACATCTACCTCACGCGCGGCAACCGTCTGCTGCAGGTTGCTGACCGTCTGCTCTAGGCTGCTGACCGTCTGCTCGAGGCTGCTGACCGTCTGTTTCAGGCTGGAGATCTCGCTTATGAAAGGCCGCATTCCGCGAAACGTTCTTCCCGTGGTCAGGGGTTCGCAGGGATAACCAACAACGAGTTTCTGGAACTCCGCTTCCTGGCCGAGCCAGGTTTCCAGGTCCGCCTCCGAAACTGCCAGGTGAAAGCTGCCGCAGAGTGCCTCGATTAGCTCCAGAATCGATGGCGCGAGATTGCCCGCTGACAACCCGGAAGGCATCGACCATAAAACACCCCGAGTTATCACCCACCCTAAACTAACGTCGTTTTTGCTTTGCCACTCATCATCAATGGGCACCAGTTCGCCATCAATCTTGAGAAGGTTGAAGGGAGTGCAGTCCAGGAGGTCGCCAGCAAGCACGTACGACGATAGTCTTGGCGGTTCCTGGGAAGCACCGACGACTTGCGAGGACGACACACGAGCATGTTGCAGGAGAAATTCCATCCACGGCCGCAGCGCCTGAACGATGGACTCCACATCTCCATCGGCAGCTCGCGCTCGCAGCAGGTCCCACAACAATTGCCGGCCGGGCCGGTACACGGATTCAGACACCTGATGCGTGATGGTCAGGCTCTCATCTACCGTACGACGATCAACGACCGACGCCGTCAGCGGCTTCTTCAGCACTCGTATTTCAGAACCATCCCGCACAAAGGTCGTTTGCGTACAGAATTCAGGCGCGCGATTTACCGACCATGCAAACGCAAGCTCCGCAGCCCTTGCTCCCGGTTCCTTGTCCGCTGTTGCGACTACCAGGAATGAGTTGCTCAGGTCGGCAACCAGGCCATTGGCATGCAACACGGAGAAAGCGAGCGCTTCGTCGAAGCCGCGGTAGGGCGAACCGGTATAGTCCCGAGCATGGCAGCGGGCCAGCAAATCGACGGCATCAAAACCAGGTTCGGTCAAGGCGTTCTCAGAGAGAACCACCGTGGGTAGCTTGTAGTCTGGAAAAGGATAATAGAACCGAAGCCGGGATAGTCCCGATGCGGATAGCAGTGCGATCAATTCCTGCCGTCCGAAGGTGCGAGCGGTTCCAGGCCCGTAGAGATCTTGAACTCCGAAGAATGGGACACCAACATGGTCTTCGCCACAGCCATTGAAATACTTCAGGCCCAACTTGTTCTCGATGGCGATCACCACCCGGCCGCCGGGCGCGAGGAAACGGCTCACCGCCTGCAGATAGTGCTCAAACGGCTTCTCTCTTTCTGAGAACAAGGCCGCGTATTCCAGCACTCCGATCAAAAGTATGCAATCAAATCGCTCATCGGTTGCGAAACTCAGAAGGTCATCTACCACGACTCGAACATTGGGGAAGTCCCGGCAGCGCTCCGCGGCGATGCGCGCCCGGGCCAAGCTTCCTTCGACTGCGACTACCTGCGCGCCAATCTCCCCAAGATAGCGGGTGATCGCGCCGCAACCGCACCCTAGCTCAAGAACTTTATCGCTCGAATGCAGCTCCAGCGGCCGCACCAGGCAGTGACGAGACCGGCTGAAGTAGTACTCAGTAGGCCAGTCGCAAATGTGCTGCGCTAATTCTTGCGAGAAAGTACTGCGGTCTGTGGCGTTCGAGACAATCCTAAGCAGGCGCTCTTCCACTTCTACGCCGTCGGAATAGGAGAACTCCCCCGGACTCTTAGTTCGATAAAGATGAGACTGATCATCCCAGAAGTAATTCATTGGAACTCATAGGCAATCCAAGCCGAAGCGCCGCGCGAGAGTATTGTCCTGATCGCGAGTAACCGGCCGGCTCCCGCAACCGAGGCTGTTGAAACCGATATTCTAGCAGTGAGGTCGAGGGTTGGCGAACCGTCCCGATGGTTTCCTCTCCAACACAATGCCTTAGCGCGGTTTTCCGCTTTCGTTCCCACGCCGAATACCGACACGCCGCCCGGCTTCAGGAGGCCGACTCTACAGGTGTGCCAAATCCGTAAATGGAGCGCCAATTAAAAATCGGCTCGGGATTCAACTCCGAGCGCCCATCGTCATAATGAAGCTGCTCGGGTGCGATCTCCAAGCGATCCATGTTGAGCTTCATATTGTCGTAATGGTAGTTGCTGTCGCCGCGGCGCAAACCCGCCCGATCACGCAGGATGCGGGCCTGCATTTGCTCACGCGATCGCATGGGGTAATGACGAAGGTTGAAGCGCGCGGGCCAGGGATCGCCCAGCGGCGGATTGTGGTTGAAGACCCGGAGGTTGGTCGCCGAGGCGCGCCAGGAGCGAATGCGCGGAGCACAATCTGGAAAGAGCGCATAATGCCGGATGCGAAGCGGCGGCGACTGGATTTCCGGATCGTCCGCGCTGGTCAGCCAATAGTTAAAGTTATGGAATTGTATCCAGCTATAGGGCGAAGCGTGCACTTCCTCGACGCATTCCCGGTACGGCCTTGCGCGAGACGGCCCCTCCAGAAACTCGTCCTGGTCCGGCCAGGAAATCCAGTCGTACGACGATACATAGCTTTCCAGAAGATGCCTCGACATGGCTGGATACAACTCATAGAAGTCGAACTCTCTCGGGATCTGGCGGCTTTCCAGTAGCTCGCTTTGGTAGCGATGGATAATTTCCGGAGTTTCGTCCGTAGATCCGTGGTCCCACACAATTACATGATGGCCTTGGTCAAGAAGATAACGCAGGGAGTCTTCGAGAAGATCGCCGTCGTTGTAACCCAGAAGAACTCCGAGTAGTTGAATGCGTGCCAGAACCTAGACTCCCTTTCCCGTCGAGTGTCTCCCCGGAATTGGATTATAGCGGTTCAGGATTGATACATCCGNNTCCTGAACCGCCGGCCCCGCCAGGCTGGTGGCCCACTTCCGCAGTTGCTTGGCGAACTCGGAACGCGATTCCGGCGTTATCGGCTTGCCCGTATTCATTGCGTTAATCAATTCCACGGAACTGTTAGGGATGGTTAGCGCCACCGGCAGCCTCACCGCTTTGGCAATTCCGTCAAGCGTCACTTCTCCCTGGGAGCGGAAGCGGTTGATGACCACACTTACTTTGCCCGGCGGAAAGTTGTACTGCAGTAAGTTGTCCACGTAGCGGGAAAGGTCGCGCAACGCGGGCACGTCGGGAGTAGCGACCAGGTAAAGCTGGTCGCATTCTGCGATGGTGGCCTCATTGGCATTGCCCACGCCCTGGCAACAATCGACGACTACGTACTCATAGCTGCCGCGGAGATAGCGAATGGTCTGCTGAATGGAGCTAAGCGGCACGTCGGTGAATCCAAACAGCCCCTCCGGGCCCGGCAGCACATCGACCCCATGCACGTCGTGCACGACAAAGCCGCTCAAAAGGTTGGCATCGACCCGCTCGATGTTGCGGGCCAAATCGTAAAAGTGATAGTCGGCTGCGGGCAGGCCAAGATAGAGTCCCACATGCCCTAACTGGCGATGCTGGTCTACCACCAGGACCTTCTTGCCGCACAACTGCGCCAGGAACGTGGACAGATGAACCACCAGAGTGGTGGTTCCCGCCCCTCCCCGTACTCCCAGAAAGGCCAGCACGTGGCCAGACTTGGCGAAGCGAGCTACCGCCCAACGGCGCTGCAAGCGCACCAGCGAATCGCGGAACTGGTCCGCATTCAGCGGAGTCGCGAGATACTCGGCGAAGCCCGCCCGCATGGCATCCAGAACCAGATCGGCATCCGACTTGGCGGAGAGCGCTATTAGCAGGATCCGTTCCCCCAGCAACTGCTGCAACGACACGGCCGTTTCCAGGGCGAGTTCCCGGTCGCTGTCGGCGTTGATCACGCACAAGCACCCCTCCGACTGCTGCATCGCTTTCAGCAGATCGACATCCCGATTACGGGGCAAGTAGTCGGGCATATTGCCGGTGAAGGATGCTCCCAGCAGTTGTGCCGCCACCCGCGAGACGGCGCTAACCGTTGCCGGATCCAGGCATACCGTGACCAGAGAGATCCCGGATTCGGATGGTGTGACCGGTGTGCTCACCATATTGCTCACGCCCTAGGGCGCGCCTCCCTGCTTGGGTTCCTGAGCCATCCCTCCGCCTGCAATGACGAGGGAGACTAGGCTGTTCTTTTCCTGCGCCAAATCAGGACCGCCAGGACCACCACGAAAAGCATGCCTGAAACCACGCGAATAATCGTTGTGCTGTCCATATCGTCTCCTTTCTAGTTGAGATTGCGGATTCGCCGCTTACCGGACGAAGACCTCGCGCTTGCCGGCACCTTGCCACCCGGGGGTTCTGCCCATACCTACTTGCCTCCAAGCGCCCCCAGGTTCCGCGACATCAGCAGCGCCGCCGGACCCAGCAGAACAATGAACATGCTGGGAAAGATGCACAGGACCAGGGGAAACATCAGCTTGATGGTGCTCTTGGCGGCCATTTCCTCCGATTGTTGGCTGCGCTGTTTGCGCAAGCCGTCGGCGAAGATACTGAGCCCTTTCGAAATCGGAGTACCAAACCGGTCGGACTGGGCCAGCATGTTCGCAAAGCCTTTTACGGCCTCCAACTGAGTTCTATCGGCCATATCGCGCCAGGCATCAATGCGCGGTTTGCCGGCTCGCTGCTCCAGATTGAGCTGCAGTAATTCTTCCGCCAGCACGGGGTGGCTGGTCGCCAACTCCTCTCCGGTGCGCAGCAGTGCCTGGTCGAGGCCGAGGCCGGCGTCCACGCAGACCACCATCAGATCCACGGCGTCAGGCAGCCCGAAGCGGATTTGATCCCGGCGCTTCTTGGTCGCCCTCTTCAACCACATGTCCGGGCCCAGATAGGCGGCCCCCAGCATTACGGTGATCCAAAAAAACGTGATCTGGTGGAAAAAGCTCCAAATCACAAAAACCGCGATGGGCGCCAGCAGGCGGGCCGCGACATAAGTATCGATGCTGCTCGGATTGCGCAGCCCGGCGGCCAGGAAACGCTGGCGCAGCTTTTCCCCGCCCGCGATTCCCAGCCGCCCGCCCAGGAAGTGGGCCCCGCGCAGCAGCAGCCCTTGCACCTTTCGGGGGGCCGTGCGCCGGGTCTCAGCCGAGGCCGGCAGCAGGCAGGCCATCCCTAAAACACGCTTGGCGGCCGAGGTCGGTCGCGTCATGAACCAGGCAAACACCAGCGCGGTGGCGAAGAAGGCGGTCAACTGCAGGCTGAGAATCTGTAACCAGGTCATGGCTCACACCTTGATCCTGACGATTTTGCGGATCAGCAATCCGCCCACCGCCATCATTCCGATCCCGGCATAGGTCAGCTTTCGCCCCACCGGATCGTGCACCAGCACGTCGGCGTAACCGGGATTGGCGGCATTGATGAGACAGAACATGACCACCGGCAGCAGGCACAGGATCCAGCCGGTCAGCCGGCCTTGCGCCGTACGAACCCGCAGCTCGCCCTGGATGCGCATGCGATCGCGCAGCACCGCCGTGGTCCGCTCCAGAATGTCCACCAGGTTCCCTCCGGTCTCTTTCTGCACCAGCATGGCCGTGATCACAATCTGCAAGTCGGCCGACGGCACCCGGCGCCCCAGTTGCAGCAGGGCGTCCCGCTGCGGCAGCCCAAAGCTCTGTTGTTTGTAGACTTCCCGGAATTCAGAACGCAGGGGCTCGCCGCCCTCCTGCGCGACAATTTCGATGGCCGCCCCGACGGAGTGCCCGGCGCGCAAAGCGCGGGCCATCAGGTCGAGAGCGTCGGGCAGCTTCTGGTTGAACTTATTCAGCCGGCGGGCTCCCTTGGCCCGCAGAACCAGAATAGGGAGGGTGGCGGCCAGGGTCCCGGCTATCAGTCCAGGGAGGAGATCGACGAGCCAAAAACGAGCGATGAAGAACCCCATCGCTCCCAAAATTCCGGAGGCGAGCAGAACCGTGCTTACACTCCAGGAACTCTCGGCCCGAGTCAACAGCACCGATAGTTTGTGCGCCAAAGTCCAGCGCTCCAGCAGCTGGTTCAGCCATTTGACTTCGCTCAGGATGGTCTGCTTAAGGAATGCCGCGGGCCCGCCTCCACCCAGGGCAGCGGGGTTGCCGGCCATGCGCACTCCCGCCAGACGGCGCTCCACAGCGCGGGCGGTGGCCGAGGGGCGGGTAAAGAGCATGACCACGGCAAACGTCATCACGGCAAACACGATGAACAGCGATACCGTCACAGCCATCAGCGCACTCCTTATACCTCCTGCGACACCTCGAGCAGGTTCATCTCCAGCGGAATGCCCGCGTCTTTCAGTTTCTCGGCGAACTTGGGAACGATTCCGGTGGAATGGAAGCGGCCCAGCACTTTGCCGTTCGGCCCCAATCCTTTTTTTTCGAAAAGGAAGATGTCCTGCAAACTGATGACGTCGCCACTGGTGCCCGTCACCTCGGTAATGTGGGTCACGCGCCGGCTGCCATCGCTCATGCGCGACACCTGCACAATAATCTGGATGGCCGAGGAGATCTGCTGGCGCAAGGCCTTCTCGGGCTGAGGTTGGCCATCAGCGCCATGGTCTCGATGCGCGAGAGGGCGTCGCGCGGGCTGTTGGCGTGGATGGTGGTCACCGAACCGTCGTGCCCGGTGTTCATGGCCTGCAGCATGTCGAGCGCTTCCCCGCCCCGCACCTCGCCGATGACGATGCGGTCGGGACGCATACGCAGAGCGTTGATCACCAGGTCCCGCTGGTGGACCGCGCCTTTGCCTTCCACGCTGGCCGGGCGGCACTCCAGGCGGACGACATGTCTCTGCTTCAATTGCAGTTCGGCCGAGTCCTCGATGGTGACGATGCGTTCGCGCTCCGAGATGAAGCCGGAAAGAACATTCAGCAAGGTAGTTTTGCCCGCGCCCGTTCCCCCCGAGACTACAATGTTCAGCCGGGCCTGCACCGCTTTCTTCATCACCTCGAGCATCTCCACGGTATAGGCGCCTTTGGCCAGCAGGTCTTCGGCGGTGAGCGGCGAGGAACCGAAGCGGCGTATGGAGAGAATGGGGCCATCGACGGCCAGCGGCGGTATGATCACGTTGACGCGCGAGCCATCGGGCAGACGGGCGTCCACCATGGGAGAGGATTCATCGACCCGGCGCCCCACCCCGGAGACGATCTTGTCAATAATGTGCATCAGGTGGACATTGTCCTTGAACACGACCTTAGTCTCCTCCAGCACGCCATTGCGTTCGACATAGACCGTCTGATAGGTGTTCACCAGGATGTCGTTGACCGTGGGGTCCTGCAAAAGAGGTTCCAGCGGACCAAAGCCAAAAACCTCATCCATCACCTCGCGGGCCAGGGCATCGCATTCCAGGGCGCTGAGCGGGACCTCCTGTTGGCCGATGAGCTCATGAATGACACCCAGGAGTTGCTGCCGGCTGCGTCCATCCGGCAGCCGCATCAGTTTATCCAAGTCCAGCCGCTTGATTAGGTCGCGATGGATACTGGTCTTCAGATCTTGCGCTCCCTTGGAGAGTATCTGGGAAGCACGGTCCCTCCGCTCCATCAGCGAACCTGGGCGACAACCGGGAGGTTCATAACGGATTCGGCCATAGCATCGTTCCTCAAAGCTCTTCCTTCCGCGCCCGGTTAATTCCAAAACGCGAATCGGCGTTTGCTTTCCGTGGGGGCGGCCTCGGCCGGGACCAGCGTGGCCGCCCAGTCTCTTGATTTGGCTGGCGAATTCCGACCTCTTCTCCGGGGAGATCGGCTCGCCTCGCTCCACCGCCCGCTTCAGGTCCCCGGAGCTAAAGGGCAGAGCGATGGACTACCGGATGCCCGATGGCCTTCTCGATCTGCTCCAGGGTTACGGTGCAGTCGGACTCATGCTGATTGATGACCACTTTCAGTTTCTCCGGCTGCACATACCATTCCAGCAGGCGGTCGACGTAGCGGGCCAGGTCCCGCAAGGCCGGCACCTCGGGCGTCGCCACCAGGAAAAGTTGGTTGCAGCCAGCGATGGTGGTTTGGTTCAACTCGCCCAGGCCTCCGGGGCAGTCGATCAGAACATAGTGATAGACATTGGCGAGAAACCGGATCGCTTGCCCCAGCGCATCGGCAGAAATGAGATCGGTTTCGCTCAACGAGTCGGGAGACAGAAGCACATCCACGCCACTGGAATGATGGGCAACATAGCCGTTCAGCAGGCTCAGGTCGAGCCGCGTGACGTTGCGCAGCAGCTCGTGAAAGTTGTAGCGGTGCGAGCCCATGCCCAGCAGCAGGGCCACATGTCCGAGGTGGGGATGCAGGTCCAGAATGAGCACCTTCTGGGCGTGCCGCCGGGCCAGAAACGTCCCCAGGTGGACCGCCGCGGTCGTGCTCCCCGCTCCTCCTCTTACGCTGAGAAAGGCCAGAACCTGGCCCGCAGCTTGGCCGGGGCGAAGCGGAGAGGACAGCCAGCGGGCCCGCAATTTTTGTAAGCAGGTTGACAGTTGACCGGCCTGCAACGGTTTGGTGAGATACTCGCTGCAACCGGCCCGCATGGCCTGCAGGATGAGACCGGGATTCTCCTCTCTAGATAGAGCAATCAGCGCCGTCCTGCCGTTGAGCAATGGCTGGAGATTGGTGGCAGCCTGCACTGCCAGGTCCCTGCCCTTGTCGAAGTCAATCAGGCAAACCAAAGCCTCAACCCCCTCCAATTGCTTCTCCAGTTGTGCATGTGACAGGTTTTGCGGGTAACCGGGAAAGGCACTGAGAAACTTGACGCTGTCCTGCATAGCCGCTTGTTTTGCGGTCTCTGTCGCTACCGGGTCGAGTCCCACCGTAATCAGGCATAGACTTCCACCCTCGGTATGGGGAGCTACCGGGATCACACCGCACTCCTTCACTAATGCATATCGGCAGACGGCACTGCGGGCGTTATTTTCTTTCCGCCGGATGGCCCCGGATCCAATTCCGATGCCTGCAGGAAAGGCGCCGGCCAGAGGGGAATTGCCGGGCGTTCGCGGCCGGGCATGGCGAGCGGTTGGACGACCGTCGGGGTGAGGATGACGATCAGCTCGGTGGGGGAAGGGCTCAGCTTTCGGCAACCAACCATCCGCCCCAGGGTGGGTAGGTCGCCAATTCTTATCACACGCATGCGGTCACTCGAACTTCATCGTGGCACGTTTATCGCCGGTAATGGTTTCCACCTCATAAGGGGGGGTCGCGGCCACATGGGCACGCGCCGCCACTGCTGGAGCCGGGGAGCGTGCCTCGCTCGAGATCTCACCCACCCGCACCGGCACCGCTGCGATCCGCCCGCGGTCGGCCCCATTGCGGAGCACGAAATGGATGGAGCCCTGGGTGCTTGCCAGCACCAGCTTCTGGGTGTCCTCTGGCTTCAGCAGCAAGGTCACAACGCTGACGTTTTCCGCCTTTCCCCCAGGTTCCGGCTCTATTCTTTGCCCGACGGTGAGAACTTCGACATCCTGCAGAACGATTTGCGNNCCGGCCACCCCGATGACTTCATCGGAGCGCACCGAAGCGGCCCGCATGCCGTCCGGGATTTTGACCGTAAGGCCTACGCCGGAGCCGGCGGCCGCCAAGTATCCCTCCAGTACCGGTTGCCGCGCGGCCATGGGGTAGACCAGGGCCCGGCCAGAGATGTCTTCCATCTTGCTAAACGCGCCTGACAGAGGCACTTTTACCGGCCATTCCACCAAGGTGAGGTTCTCGGGCTTAAGCAGCTCGCCGGCCGGCAAAGGCCGTGACGCCGCGACATATTTCTGGGTGGCTGGGGCAGCGGGGCGCCCGTTTCTTCCATTGATCCGGCGGGTAAGAAAATAGGTGAGTGCGCCGGACAGCAACAACGCAGATAAAAGGGCGACAAGCAGGCGGCGGGGATTCATATCATTGACTCAGCGGGGCCCGGAATAAAGTCCTGGCGAGGCCCGCTCCTTTACAAGCCGGGTGGTGCGGTGACGAGCAAATCCGCCACCGCCCCACCCCGCCTTTTGGGGGCCATAACCTATCGGCTTTCGCGTTCCCGCCCGTATGGCCCCGGTTCAGGCGAGCGCGTTGGCCGGTTGCCCCTCGATGACCAACGGACTGCCCATCGCGTCGGCAACCGACTTGCTGCTGGCTACGTGAGGGCGGCGCCGATTTTGCTAAACTCGGTGCCAATCGCGGTTGAAACCGCCTTCATGCTGGTCACGGCGCCAAGGGCAATCAAAGCAGCGACCAGAGCGTACTCGATCAGATCCTGACCGGACTCGTCCTGGTTCAGGTTCGTGAGAAGTTTCCACATAATGCGACCTCCAATGCGGGCATGTGCCCGGCTCGATTAACTTCCTAGGCCACGTGCCAGTCATGCCGATACGGAGCCCAGCAGCGCCCCGCAAGCGCGCTGCTGCGACCGGTTGCCCAGGAGCGGAATGCATTGGCAACAACGGTACGACAGCAGTAGCGCCTTACGGTGCTGTTATGTCTATCGGCCTGGGGGCAGTAAACTTGAGGCGGGTTGGGCGCACTAAAATCCCGGGGAAACTCTCCTCCTCGCCATGTGCTCTGTACCGGAGAAAAGAGCGGGGGCGAAGGGCGGGCTCTATGCGCTACGGCTGGTTGGAATGCCAGTGGGGGGTTTGTTTCGTTAGTTTTCCAGGCTGGCGAACTTTTTCTCTTCCGCTGCCATGTGCAACCGCATCATGCGCGTGAGGTCTTTGCCGTCTCTCTTCAACTGGTTGACGGCATTCTCCAGGTCCCCGGTCTGGCTCAGATGCTCGATGGTATCGCGGAAACTCTCCAGCCGCACCCGCATTTCGCTGTGCTGGCGCTTCATCTCGCGGGCGAACGAAGCCAGCTCCGGACTCATCCTCGCGATGGTTGCCAGCACCGTGGTTTCTTCATGCTGGTAGTGCTTAGGAAGCCACTCCGCCATCCATTGGCCGCGACTTATCGCCTGGTTGGCGGTGGCGAGATCGGTGAAAACCTCGGCATAGCAGGCCATCTGTTCCAGGGCGGCATCCATCTGGTCCAACTGCGCCACCAGTTCCTGGTGTTCTTGATGAATGCTGAGGGTCTCTTCGTGGAACTTCGGATCCAGGCTTGCCATGGTGCACCTCGCCAGCTCGATGGTCGTCCTGCGGCGCCACCTCGGCAGTGACCGAAATCACTTGTCGGCGTGATGTTCGGCGATTCCCTCTCGCGCCCAAAGAAAACCGGAGCTGCCCGGGCCCGGCCTTGGGTGCGTTTGGTGCGCCTCGGCTTATTTCTTGCCTTGCACCGCCGTCAGGCACTGCCCAAACAGGTCCAGTAAATGCTGGGCATAGTCCTCGGCTTTGGAAACCGTGCCGCCCTTGAATCCGGCTTCCGGCGAACCGGTCTTCCCATATCCGGTGGTGACGGCGATGAATTTCATCATGTCAAGGGCAATGTCTTCGTTACGCCGCATGATCGCGTTACCGATCCCGTGTTCCTCCATAAGTGCTGGCCTCCTGCTGCGCCGGCTTTTAGCGCCGACGGGCAAGAATCATAGCAGAGAGTCGGGCCTCATACCTCGAACCCAACGTGGCATACTCGGCCCACGATGTAATCGTGATAACTGCGGCCGCGTTCGATACGCACCAGTTCCACGGGGTACTGCGGGTTGTGCGGACGCAACACCAGGTGATCACCGGAAACGGAGGCGTAGCCGATGAGACTGCGGGCCTCGGCATGCGCCGCGTAGATGTTGGGTCGAGACCGGCGGTACGGTTGCAAGGAATTGTAATGGCGATCCACCAACAGGGTCGCGCCAGCAGGGATGTGGGGAAACATGCCCGCGGCCGCCCTGGCGTCGAGTCTAAGCAGTACGAAGCGCAGCCACTCGCTACGATTGCTGGCATCGTTGGGCTTCAGCCGGCGCAGAAATGACCGGCTGAAACTGCGGCTGTCGTGCACCTGCTCGGGCGTGAAGCGGGGCAGGCGGGCGGCTTGCTCCCCACTCACCAAGGCCACGTTCTCAAATCCCGCGGACGGGAAGGCCACCTGCTGCTGGAGGTCTTTGAGATCGGCCAAGTCCAGCACCCCGATGTTCAGGGTCTCCAGCAGCCGGTCCATGGATTCCAGGCTGAGACCGCGGCGGGCGTTGAGGAAGTTGGAAAGATGGCCTTGCTGAAACCCGGCTTCGCGGGACAAGCCGCTTCCGGTCATCTCCCTGCGGTCGATGCGCGCCCGGATATGCGCACGCAGTTTGTCTTGCAGGTCTTGGAGTCGCATGCCAGCCTTGGCGTCCCATGGCCCATTGTATTTTCTAAAAGCTATATATGTACTTTAGTAATATTCCTGAAGCAATAAGCTTGTTGACTGCGCAGGTTCCCCTATGCCACAGTCGAAGCGTCGCCAGGTCCTGGGGTTCTGGCCGAGGGTAAATGGACCATGATGGAGACCGTAGCAAAAGATGAGGAAAGAATATTCGCCGAGTTGCGGCGCAAGATCCGGCAGGCCGAGCTGCTTTCAGCGGCCACGGAGAAGCTCCTGCGCAATCTGCGCTTCTCGGGAAGACTCAGTGTCGTCGTGAAAAACGGTTGCATTCTGAAGTCCGGATATGAGGAGGGTTATTTCAGCCGCCAGCAAGATGAGCGGATGATACCTTGAAATCCAATGGCAGGTGCGCGGCGAGGATCTTGCGTTCGCGCTTGGTGATGTCAATTGCCCGCGCCTGCCAGCATCGCGTTTTGCACGTAACTAAATAACCACTAACAGGTCATCGTAACTAAAACGAGCCCTGTGCGCAGGCCCCGATCGTAACCCGGGTCTGTCGCCAGGGCTCCTCGTTTTATAACGAGAGAAAGTTAGGCACACCCCATGCGACTCTCTACTTACGAACTGAAATACTGTGAACGGTGCGGCTCGCTGAGACTGCGCCCGGCCGCGTCTGCCGAAACCTATTGCGAAGCGTGCGAACAAATGCTGGCCAACTACTCGCTCCCCACCCATGCGCAGCGGGCGAGTCTGCGGGTGTGCAAGTCGCGGCCGAAATCCGTGGCAGCGCCGATGGTATCCGGCGATCCACCATCCGGGTTGCCGTTTGGGAGGCTGCAATGAAGGACCTCCAGTTATCGTCTTCGCAGTTACGGCTGTTCCACCCCGCCCACCCGGCTGTCGAAGAGGGCGACGAGATCGATCCCCGCCCGGAAATTTCGTGCTACCGGGGACAGACCTTCGCCATCGTGCGGCATTTCTTCGAGATCTCCTCGCAAGTGGGCAGGCTTCCCTCGTTGCTGGGGCGGGAGTTTTTCCGCGCCCGCGTCACTCACCACGCCATTCCCAGCTTCGAAGACCAAGCGGTCTTCGTGCGCGATGTCGAGCTCTGTTTTGCCCGACTCAGCGAGCCGCACGCCGAGATGATTACCCTGGTCGCACTGTATTCTTTCTCCCGCGACGAAGTGGCGGAGATGCTCCGCGCCAGCAAAACCTGGGTGAACCATCGGGTCGCCGAAGCCCTGGATGCTCTCGGTAAAATCTTCTTGCAGGCCCGCCTGCTGCGCGTGGACCATCCTGATCGCCGGCAATCCCAGGTCACCAATCGATCCATACCGCCTGATGTCGCTGCTGCATGTGGCAGTCAGTCGAGTCCTGTCAGAGGCAGACCCGCGCGCAAGCCAGTCGTGCACGCACATCAGCCGCCAGCGGATCGGTGTCAGGCGAGGCCGGCCTGAGGCGAGGCCGGAAAGATCCGGAATTTGCCCGGTTGAATTGCAATGGATTGTCCGCGAGGCGTTGGAGAAGGACCGCGATCGGCGCTCTTCAACGCCAAGGCTGTTACACCGTATCGAGAACCAAAACTAGATAGGCCAGGGCCCGATCGGCGCTTGCAGATGTATGTGTAGTAACGCTATTAGCAACTACCGTAATAATTAGTTCATAATCGAAGAAACTGGTACGATACCTGATAACTCGGTGGTTTACAGGTTAATCAGGTAGTACTGCCATCCTGCCGTAAGTTCCACCGCATCAACATCTTTATCGCCGAGGGGGCCATCATGTCTCCGTTGCTGCCCATAAAAGAAACGTCGCGCGAGGTGGTGGTCGAGGTGACTCGTAGCCTGCAACCCTATTTCCCCGAGATTACGGCGGCATGGCGGCAGCGGATGTTCCGCGAATTCAATTGCGACGGACGGGCGATGACGGCCCTGGAGCGGTTGACGATCGGTACCGGTTTCTCCATTTTTTCCCAGACCGACTTTGCTGCCTTCTGTAACAGCCTGCAGCATTTCGGCAAGCGCCTGGCAAAACTCAAAATCAGCGCGCGGGTGGTATCGCGCTCGCTGGAGATTTACCAGCAGCTGATCGATCCCTATCTGGAAAAGATCTTCCCGCCGCACCGATTGCCGGAGGCGCTGGCCGCTATGGAGACCCTTTCCTGGGCAACCTATGTAGCGGTCTCCGGGGCGTACTTCGATGCTCAGAAAAATGAGTCGGAAGCGTTGTTGTCGGTCCTCGATGCCGAACTTTCGGCGCGCAACCTGAATGCTTTGCTGGATCGCGTTCTGGAAATCACTACGCAAACGTTTACGGCGACGGTGGGCCTGATCCTGCTGAAAGAACCAGAGCAGCAGATACTACGCGTGCAAGCCCAGGTTGGTTTTGGCGACGATTTCGACGATCCCACGCTGGCCATTGCGGTGGGCCACGGCTTCTCCGGCAGAATTGCCGAGACCGGCGAGCCGGCAATCTTGCCCGACTTGAGCGCCTCGCACGGGACGCTGAATCCTATGCTGCGGGGCCGGGCAAAAGCGCTTTGGGGAGTGCCCTTGAAGTCGAGCGAGACCGTGATTGGAATGCTGCTGATCGGGTTTTCCAATCCCCATGAGTGGCTGCCCACCGAACGCGAATTGCTGCGGGCCATTGCCGACCGCTCGGCGCTGGCCATTGATCGCGCCGGCATGACGGATGCTCTGCGCGAACGCGAAGTGCGCATCGTGGAACTCTCCGGACACCTGCTGCGGGTGCAGGAAGAAGAGCGCAAGCGCATCAGCCGTGAGCTGCACGACGAAACCGGACAAGCGCTCATGGTGATCCGACTCTACCTGGGGATGCTCGAGGGCACCGTCGGAACGCGCTCGGCGCGCGCCAAGATTCGCGAAACCCTCGACGTGGTGGACCGTACGATTGAAGGCATTCGGCGCATCATTGGCCGGCTGTCGCCGCTGGTGCTGCAAGAACTGGGGCTGATCGCCGCCGTCCGTAAAGAAGCCAAAGACCTGGCCAAGAGTAGCGGGGTGAAGGCGCGGGTCACGGTTTCGCCGGAGTTCGGCCGTCTGCAGGCAACCGTGGAGACGGCGGTCTATCGCGTGGTGCAGGAGGCGTTGCATAACGTGGCCCAACATGCCAGCGCCAGCACGGTCATTATCGAGATGACACGTGACGAGGATTGCGTTCGCCTGTTGGTGGAGGACGATGGGGTAGGTATGGTCGCCAAGCCGAAAGCCGCCCGGCGCAGCTTCGGTCTCGCCGGGATGCACGAACGCATCGGAAACATTGGAGGAAAGATGAAGGTGACCTCAGCGCGAGGCAAGGGTACGCGCATCGAAGTTAATGTGCCCATCGCCGGGGCCGGATTCGGACCGGACCGGGGTTTGCCGATGAGCCAGGAAGCTGGCGATGCCGTGGCGCAAGGCGCGTGAGGAGTATTGAATGCCCAAAATCAGATGTGTGCTGGTGGATGACCATACGTTGTTTCGGCAGGGCGTACGTCGCCTGCTGGAGAGCGAAAGCGATTTTGAAGTAGTGGGTGAGGCGGCGGATGCGGGCGAAGCGGTGGAGAAGGCCCGCGAACTGCGGCCGGATATTCTGCTGATCGACATTGGAATGCCCGGGCTCTCGCCCTTTGAGGCGGCGCGGCAGATCAGGAAGAACCGGCCCGAGACCAAGGTCATCTTCCTGACCATGTACGAGGACGAAGATTATCTGGTGCAGTGCCTGGAAGTGGGGGCGGCGGGATACGTGTTGAAGGACACGCCGGCGCAACAGTTGGTGAGTGCCGTGCGCGACGTGTACAAAGGCGGCAAGTACATGAGCTCGCGGGTGCTGGGCAAGCTGGTGGAGGACTTCCGCGCCCGCGTCAAAGATGCCAGGCTGCGGCCGCGGATGTCCACGCTTACCCCGCGCGAGCGCGAGATCCTGAAGTTGCTGGCGGAAGGCAATTCGGTGAAAGAGATCGCCGTGCTGCTGGGGCTAAGCGTGAAAACCGTCGAGGCGCACAAATTCAACCTGATGCGCAAGCTCGATATTCACAACAAGGCGCAGCTCGTCACCTATGCGATCCAGAAGAAGATCATCAAAGTTCCCATGGCCCAATAGCACGACGAGCGGCAATGAGGGCACCCAAGGTCACAGCCGTTAACATTCACCGGGAGGGGTTTTGCTGGTTGGTAAATGTCGCTTGCGGAACGCCAGCGGGCGACGCCGGCGAACCCGGGGCCCCTTTGCGAGGCGCATCAGCATCAACGAATACCCAGGTTCTTCCGTCGTCAGTGCGGCCGCTCGTCCAGCGGCCGTAAGCGCACCATGCCCGGAACGCGTTCGAGAAATAAGGAGCGGGCCACTTCAAACCGTTGAACTGCTCGGCGACGGCGGCAGGTTCAACCGACAACGGATCATGCGGTACGGCGGCAGCATCCACATCAGGATTGAATGCCGTCATTTTCGCCGGATCGTAATCCGCAGGCCGGTCCGCTCGCTTCACCGCCCGCCGGCGCACAATGCTTCTTTCAGCCTCAATCACAATTTCGGCCGCCTGAAACTCGACCGTGGCCCGATACACGACTTCACCGTTCAGTTGGTCGGGGCGAAACCACAAGTACGGACCGTCTAACCTGGTCCAGTCATGTTCGTATTTCCGTGCAACCAGGGTCGTGTCGCTCATTATGTCCGCGAGTTCAATCCACGACGGGTTCCATTCCTTCTGATCCGCGGTCAGATAGACAGGAAACTGCTCGGCCTCGAAGGTTGAACCGCTCCTCTTAATTACGACCACGTCGGCTCTTTCCTCAAACTCACCTCTGGCCAGGGGTTCGTCAATGTTTGCGGGGAGATATAGAAGTAGCGCCGCCGTTTCACCGTCGGAAATCTGCCGCGGCAACTGGTGCCTGAGGCGGTTGGTGAAGTCGGCCATGTCGGGTGGCGGGGAGTCTGCTTTATCGGCCCATTTCGTCTCCATCCGAACCAAGGCCAGGGTCATGGCATACAACTGCAATGCCTGCTTAAACGACAATCGCCTCTTCGGCGTCCGATACTTCACTCCTTTTCGTGTGGCCGTGGCGTCCGTCAACTGGTCGACGGCTTTGCGCAGCTCATCCAGCTTCCAACTGGAATAATCCTCCAGCGCTATGGCTGGCGCCAGTTCGTTGTGCAGGCTCTTCAGCGGACCGGAGAGTTGAGACTCAGGAAGCGACCCAATCATGCACAGTAACGGCATGGGGCTGAAGGCGGGATCTTCATTGGCAAAGCTGGCAAAGAATCGGTGATCGGCGGGATCGTCAGGATGGACTCTCTTTTCGGGTCCCTCGCGACTGGTACCCAGGGTCGGATAGTACTTATGAATCAAGTCCCAGCCGGTTCGGTTCTCCAGTAGGATAGCTTCGCTGACTCGGGCCACCGGCTCGGCTTTGCTGTCGTAGGCGTCAATGTCCTCACGATGAAGCCCCAGCATGCTATAGGGAAGGGTTGGCCTGTCAGGATTTGGTTTCTTTTGGGCCGGAACTCCCCAAAGCGAGGCAGGCAACGAACTCAGGGCCAGCATTGCGGCGATACGTACTTTTGTCCAGCCAACCATTCCGGCGACCTTTATTCGCTTGTCAGCGGAAGACCCTTCTCTCGCCATTCGCGAATGCCGCCGTCCATGGAAGCGACATTGGTATATCCCATTCTTTGCAGGGCGTCAGCCGCCAGCGCCGACCGGAACCCGCCACCGCAGTACAAAACCAAGGGGGTGCCCAGGTCAGGCACGCGCTGCTCCACGTCACGTTCGATGATTCCTTTGCCCAGATGCACGGCCGCCGGCAGGTGGTCCTTCGCCCATTCGTTGTCTTCGCGGACATCGATGAGGAGAAAATCTGCCTTGTCGTCCAGCATCTGCTTAACGTCGTCCACGGTTACTTCGCGGACACTCTGCTTGGCGGTGTTGACGATGTCGAGAAATCGCGGCGAGTGATGGAGTGCCATGCGCAACATGATAGCGCGAAAAATAAGCCGCGAATGTGTTTTCTAGGCGAAGAGTTGCAGCATCAGAGGTCCTCGTCGTCCTCCTCCTCCAGTTCTTCGCCGGGATACGGGGCCTCGTAGTAGAACTCCAGGTCCTTGTCCAGCTTGGCCCAAAATGCGGCATCCCGGACCGGAGGCGAGTCGTCGCGCAAGGCATGCTCTCGCGACGTGGCCCGCAGAGTGAGCATCTGGTTCAGCGCATCCAGCAGACCCCAATCATCGGCGCGCCAGCTGGCCACCGGCTTGTTCTTGTAGGCAAGCATTTTCCGGGCAAGTTCGCCGGTCTTGATGTTGCGAAGTACGGGAAACAGCTCGGCCCAGAGCCGTGGCGTGTACTCGTCATCCACAAAACGCAGTGGCATTTCCATGGTGCCATTTTGATTGCCCTTCGCGAGTAGGGCAAGCTTTATGTTCATGCTGCGCCTCCCGCGACACCTGCGGGGCGGTGATGCTTGCGGGATAGGCCCGGACTACGAAGTCCGATCAGAACAGGTAGATCAGGTTGATAGCCGACGTGAACTGCTGACCGACGAGGCTGTCCCGCCGCTGGAACACGTCTTTGTTCGACAGGTCCAGACGCACTTCCCCGCGGATGACAAACTTGCCATCCAGCTTCCGTAGAAGCCGGCTGACATCAGAGAATTTTGCCGCCATGTCGTATTCCGGCGTCAAGGTATATCCCTGAAGAGTCTGCGGCACTCCGGTGCGCGTGCCCCCACCGTCGTTGAAGACCTCGCCCCGGAAGGCCAGCGAGAATGGTTTGGTCAGGTTGTACTTGGCGTATCCGGCAATGCCTTTCCAGATTGCGTCATGGCCCAGCGATACTCCGTTCTCCTCGTGAGCGTAAAGCCCATCGAAGCCAAGGTTTAGCTTCGTAGTCGTTTTCCAGCTTCCCACCACTTCGTAGGCGCTGCGCTGGTCGTGATCGTCATTGGGACGCTCCGGGCCATGAATGAAATTGAAGTACAGCGCGGTGGTCTTGGTTGGAGTCACAGTTATTTGCCCGCCCACCGAGTAGCCATGATTGAACCGTTGAAACTCATCCCATCCATTGGTCACCAGCAGCATTGCGGAGATCTTGTTGGTGAATGGGTAGGTGGCCTTCACTCCCGTGTGGGTAAACGGCACGCCGAAGCCGAAGATGAATCCACGGCTGAATTCGTCGTTGTAACCGTCGTACCCGCCGATGACCTCCGATCCCATGTGCGTGGCAAACTTCCCGGCATCGAATCGCAGACCTTTCCCCAGCGGCGCGGTGTAGCTGAGGTACAACTCGGGAATATCGACGTGGTGCGCAATCTCGGTCTCACAGTTGCGAAACAAACCGTAAGCCGCAGTGACCTCGGGAACGCCCGAGCCGGCGAGCAGGTTGAAGCGGAAGCCAAACTGGTTGGGTTTGTCAATGGCCCGCTGGATCACCAACTGCGCCACGTCAAGTTGGGGCTCGTTGTCGTTGAAATCGAAGACGCGGTATTGGTTCAGGCGGGAGTCAGGCTGGTTGGTGTTGTAGCTGTACGACAGCGACAGAAAACCGTCGGCGGTGATCCCGCGCCACCAGCTGTGGGTTTCCGGAGTGCCGGCCGGATTAGCCGACGCCAGACCTGCGGCGACGGGATTCTCCTGTGCACCCAGAAACAGGGGTGAGAGGATCATCACCCCTGCCAAGGCAATACTTCCCAGGAACCGCCAAAACGCGATGAGCGGCGCTGCCATCGCTATTCTCTGGTGCCGACCAGTTCTCCCTTTTCGTCGAGCCGTCCGATCAGATCGTGCGGTTCGCCCTGGAACAACTCCTCCACTTCCAGGGTCTCGTAGGCGTGCTCGCCGTGAATCGATTCATCCAGACCGAGCTCTTCGCTCATCTCGGTCACCTTGACGGGAGTGAACAGGTTAATGACCCACAACATGCCGTAGGTGAATCCAAATGCCCATACGGACGAAAAGAGCACCGCAACCAGTTGTTTCACGAAGAACGACGGATTGCCATACAGCAAACCGTTCGTCCCGGCGGCGGGGTTGAACGCCTTGTTGGCGAACAGTCCCAGCATAACGATGCCGAGGAAACCACCGACTCCGTGCACACCCCAAACATCGAGGGCGTCGTCCCAGTGCAGACTGTTTTTCATTTCGACCGCGAAGTAGCAAACCACGCCTGAAACCAGTCCAATGATGACGGCCGTGGTGGGCGAGACATAGCCTGCCGCGGGAGTGATGGTCGCCAGTCCTGCGACCGCGCCGGTGAGCAGTCCGAGGAACTTGGGCTTTCTCTCTCGGAACCAGGCCACCGCCAACCAAGCCACGGCGGCGAACGAAGCGGCGATATCGGTGTTCAGGAATGCACTGGCCGTCACCGAGTCAACTCGCATTTCGCTGCCCGCGTTGAAGCCGTACCAGCCGAACCACAACAGCCCCGTGCCCAAGGCAACCAGGGGAATGCTGTGCGGGCCGCGATCGAGTATCCGGCGCTTGCCGACGTAAAGGACCGACGCCAGTGCCGCCAATCCAGCAATGTTGTGCACCACAATGCCACCGGCAAAGTCGAGCACGCCCCAGCGCTGCAGCATCCCGCCGCCCCAAACCATGTGCACGAAGGGGAAGTAAACGAAGGTGAGCCACCCCGTCAGGAACAGGCAGTAGGCCTTGAAACTCACGCGATTGGTGAAGGCGCCTGAAATGAGCGCCGGGGTGATGATGGCAAACATCATCTGATAGGCGATGAAGACCATCATGGGGATGGTGTTGTTGGGCGATGGGGTCGTGAGGTTGATGCCGCGCAGGCAAACATTATGGAAGTTGCCGATGATGCCGTGCCAGTCACCGCTGAAGCACAGCGAATATCCGTAGAGATACCAGATGACAGTCGTCCAGCCCATCGAGACGAAGCTCTGGATCATGATGGCAAGGACATTCTTCCGTCCTACCAGCCCGCCGTAAAAGA
>PLYW01000204.1 GCA_003151875.1 Acidobacteriaceae bacterium | reverse complement strand
ACCTGGGCAGTTCACGTTTGGCTGAGGTCATCGATCGCCATGGCGCCGACCTCGTGGTCCACGGCCACGCCCACAGCGGCAGTCCCGAGGGCAGAACCACTGCGGGCTGTCCGGTTTACAACGTGGCCATGGGAATCAACCAGGCGAAGGGTTCCGGGCGGGTGTACCGGATCTTGGAAGTGTGAGATCTTCCGCCGCTTTTCTTGGCGATGAGAGGGCCGCGTGAATGCACGGAGAATCCTAGCGGGAAGAACAGGCCACGTCTTCATGGTTCCGAGGCGCTGCGGCGGTGGCCGACAAAAGTTTCCGCGCAAAGCGGGGTAAATCTGGCTGCCGCCATGAGGTCCGCACCTTCTCGGCAAAAGCGTCGGCCTCCAAGGGCTGGCTAAAGTAGAACCCCTGAATTTCATCGCAACCGTGGGCCCGCAGGAACGACATCTGTTCCTCGGTCTCTACACCCTCGGCCAGCACCTTCAGGTTGAGGCTGTGTCCCATGCCGATCACCGCGGCGGTAATGGTAGCGTCGCGCGGGTTGGCCATCATGGCCCGCATAAACGAACGATCGATTTTCAATTTGCAGATGGGAAGGTCCTGCAAGTAGCCAAGGCTGGAATATCCTGCACCGAAGTCGTCGATGGACAACGGCAACCCCATGCCGGCCAGATCTTGCATCAGGGAAAGCATTTTCCCGGTATTGGAGAGCAGCACCCGCTCGGTGAGCTCCAGTTCGAGGTACTGCGGGGCGAGACCGGTTTCGTCCAGCACCCGCCGGATAAGCGGGAGAAAGTGCCCCTGGTGGAGTTGGACGGCGGAGACATTGACGGCGATCGGCAGAGGGGGAAGGCCCAGGTCTTGCCAGCAGCGGGCCTGGGTGCAGGCCGTTCTGAGCACCCATTCCCCGATGGGAACGATCAGGCCGCTATTCTCCGCAATCGGGATGAACCGGTCGGGCGCCACCAATCCCAACTCGGGGTGGCGCCAACGCAGCAGCGCTTCCCCTCCGCTAATTCTTCCGCTGGCGATCTCCAGTTGCGGCTGGTACACCAGAAAGAGTTCTTGCTTCTTCACGGCCACTCGCAAGCTGTTTTCCAAAGTCAGGCGTTCGACCACTCGGGCGTTCAGTTCCGCGGTGAAGAATTGACAGTTGTTGCGCCCGTTTTCCTTGGCGCAGTACATGGCTAGATCGGCATTCTTGAGCAGGGTCTCGCTGTCGGCGCCATCGTCCGGGAACAGGCTGACACCGATGCTGCAGGTCACATTGAGCACATGGCCCTGGACCTCGAAGACATGGGCCACCACTCGCCTGATCCGCTTCACCGCGGTTGCCGCCCGGGAGAGGGGACCGGGGTTGACCAAGGCGAATATAAACTCGTCGCCTCCCACCTTGGCCACCGTGTCCTGGGCGCGGGTATGCCGGTGCAAACGCTCTCCCACTTGCTTCAGAAGCAGGTTGCCCACCGAGTGTCCCAGCGAGTCATTGATGGTTTTGAAGTTATCCAGATCAAGCCACAGGACGGCGACCCGTTCCTGGCGCCGGCGCGCCTGGGCCAGCCGGTCTTCGAAAAGTACCCGATTGGGCAAACCGGTCAGGTCATCGTGATAGGCCAGGAACTGGACGCGCGCTTCGGCCGCCTTGCGTTCGGTGATGTCCTGCGCCGTGCCTTCGAGATAGAAACCCCCTCCCTCGCTATCGGCCACGGCGCCCACATTGATGGAAGTGGTTCGCGTTCCCCCATCCTTAGGTCTTGAACTCCACCTCGAAATCGCGTACCACCTTTTGCGCCAGGAGCAGCTCGCGCAGTTCGTCCCGGCGTTTTAAGTCAACATAGATCTCGCCTGCGCCATGGACGCTGTTCAGAAAATCTTCGGGGGAATCATAACCCGCCAATCGGGCCAGCGCCGGATTCACGCTGAGAAAATCTCCCTCCAAATTGGTTTGAAAGATGCCCAGCACCGCGTTCTCGAAAATGCTGCGGTACTTCTGTTCTGCCTGGCGCAGGGCCTGCTCCGCCAATTTTCGCGGCGTAATGTTCTGTATGGTCCCATCGAGATAGAAATTGCTGCTCCGGGGGTCGGCCACGGCGCGCACATTCATCGAAACCGTTCGCGTGCTTCCATCCTTGGACTTTAACTCCGCCTCGAAGTCGCGTACGATCTTGTGCGCCACGATCAGCTGGCGCAGTTCCTCAGGGCGTTTAGGGTCCACATAGACGTCGCTGACGCGAGGGACACTATTCAGGAAATCCTGCGGGGAGTCATAACCCGCCGCCAGGGACAACGCCGGATTCACGCTGAGGAACCTTCCGTCCAGCGTGCTTTGAAAGATGCCCAGCACCGCGTTCTCGAAAATGCCGCGATACTTCTGCTCGGCGTCCTGCAGGGCCTGCTCCGCCAGTTTGCGCTGCGTAATGTCCTGCTTGATGGCGACGTAGTGGCTGATGGCACCGGCCGCCGAGCGCACCGGCACCGCCGTCATTTCCTCGGTGTAGAGACTGCCATCCTTCTTGCGGTTGACCACTTCCCCACGCCACACCGTTCCGGCGGCGATGGTGTCCCACAAAGCCGCATAAAACCCGGCGTCCTGCTTACCCGAATTCCACAGGCTGGGATTGCTTCCAATCGCCTCGTCTGCCGAATATCCCGTCATTTGCGTGAACGCGAGATTCACCCACAAAATGACGCCTTGGTGGTCGGTAAGCACGACCCCGTTGGGCGCTTCTTCCAGGCCGGCCGCCAGCAGGCGCAGCCTCTCCTCCGCCTGCTTGCGCTCGTCGATGTCCATGGTGATTCCCGAGACTTTCAGCAGCCGGCCCTCCTGATCGAAGAGGCCCCTCCCCTTCACCCAGATCCAGTGCACCGAGCCATCGCGCCAACAAGCGCGATGTTCATGAACAAAATCCGGTTTCTGAGGGGTCACGCTGGCTATGCTGTTTCTCAAAGGCTCGCGATCTTCCGCATGCACAGCATTCATCAGGACCGTGAAGTCGGCCGGCGAGTCGGGACTCAACCCTAGTAACTGCTTCGCGGTGCCGGACCACACTTGTTCATCGCGCACGGGGTCCCAGTCAAAAAACCTAATCCTGGCCGCCTCGATCGCCATCCCCATGCGGTCTTCGCTTTGCCGAAGCTCGGCCTCGGCCCGCTGGCGCGCTTGGGCCGCAGCGCTCAACTCGCGACGCGCGCGGTCTTCTTGTCGCTGGAGAACAAAACGCAGCGCCACGGCCAGCGCCGTCGTGAACGCGATGGTGGCCAAGTGTGAGGTCCAGATGGTTATCGCGGGATGCAGCGCCTGCTTGGCGGCTTCATAGGCGAGCATCAGGCAGGCAGTGCTCACCCCGGTTACCAATAGGCTTGCCCTGCCACGGTTTAATGGCCGGCGATTCCGCATGCGCGACTTTCCACCCGCCAGACTTACGCTGGCACAATTGGCTGGCGTCGTCTGCCGACAGCAGAGTTGGCCCGGCGGTTAATCGGCAAAACACTCGACTGGCTCCGCCTGGCGCAGGGCTTTGCGTAAGGCAGCCAGCAATTCCGGGGTTCTCACCGGTTTTTGCAAGAACGCGACCACCCCTTGCTCCAGGGCCAAGGCCCGGTTGGTCTCTGCCGGACGCGCGGTCACCACCACCACGGGCAACGCCACCGTGCTAACCAACGAGCGGAGCCGTTGCAGCACCACAAATCCGTCGCCTCCGGGCAGACCCAGGTCCAGAATGACGGCATGGGGTTTTTCCCGCTGGACCACGGTCATGGCCGTCGCCCCGTCACCGGCGGAGACAATCTCAAAGCCGTGCGCTCGCAACTTTATCGCCAGCGCCATCAAGTGTTCCGGGTTGTCCTCGATCACGATGATTTTGTTCCCCTTCTCGCTCATTAGCCTCTCCCGTCTTGCCTGTAAGTCCAATCCAACGGCCTAGTTCATCAGCCAGCCGTGCGCCGGTCTGTTCGGCGTCTTCCAGGTCCCACGAGGAAAAGTCCACCACCTGGCTGGAAACCTCGAACTGTCCTTCCAAGGGCAGCAGCTCAATGGAGCTGCCCAAATGCTCTTGAAACCGGGACATCATGGCGCTGGCGCCTTCCGGTTCTACAAAAGCCACCACGTGAAATTTTCCTTCCAGCCCGGGAATATTGAGGTGGGGCAGGATGAGGTCTTCGCTGGCGTGGATGCAGCCTTGCAGAACTTCGCGCACCGACCGCAAGTAGCGTCCCATGTCCACCGCCGAGCAATTGGGCATGTTTGGTATGGCGACCGTGATCAAAGTGAGCTTGCCGGAGGTCAGGTTCTTGCCGGAAATTACCGGCATGAGGATGCGACGCAGGCAGAAGATGGGCAGGGTGAAGTGGAAGGTCGTCCGCTCGCCCAGGCTGCTGTCCACTCGCAGTTCGCCGCCGTGCGCCCGCACCAGCTCCCGGGTGATATGCAAGCCCAGGCCAAGCCCCCCAGGGTTGGTATCCGGGCCATCGGAAACCCGGTAGAAGCGCTCAAAGATGCGCTGCACGTGCGGCGCGGGAATGCCCGGTCCGTCATCCTGGACGGCTACCCGCAGGAAGTCGGGCTCGTCGGCGCTACAGTGGGCGGTCACTTCCACCGCGCCTCCGCTGCGGCCGTACTTGATCGCGTTATCGATGAGATTGGTCAGCACCTGGGTGATACGGGCCGGATCGGCGAATGCGGGCGGTAACTTGGCGGGTACGTGACACTGCAAACTGATCCACTTGGCGGCGGCCGCCGGGCGGAAGGAAGTACACACCTGCCCGATGAGATCTTTCAGAATGACGCATTCCGGGGTGACGGGAAGCTGGTGCCATTCCGAGCGGGAGAGGTCCAGCAGGCTGTTCACCATTTCGGCGAGCCGATTAGCTGCCTGAAGCATAATACCCAGATAGGTGCGTTGGTCCGCTGACACCGTTCCCGCCATTCCTTCCA
>PLYW01000083.1:5292-21721 GCA_003151875.1 Acidobacteriaceae bacterium | reverse complement strand
CTACCCGGAGACTGACAAAAAGGTCAATCGCGCCTGGCTCTTACACAAACAAAAGGCGCGGAAACCATCAGGCTTCCGCGCCCATCACCTCGAACCAAATTATTGTCGAGCCGATCAACTGCTGTCGGCCCAAGATTGAGAGCTGACAGCTGATGGCTGAAAGCTCACGGCTCCCTACAGAGCACTCATGTTGGATAGGAACTCGCTGTTGGAGCGCGTCTTGCCCAGCTTGTCGATCAGCAACTCCATGGCTTCCACTGGCGACAGCGGGTTCAATACCTTGCGCAGCACCCACACGCGCGCCAGATCTTCCTTGGGGATCAGCAGCTCTTCCTTACGCGTACCCGAGCGCTGAATGTCGATGGCCGGGAAGGTGCGCTTATCGACCAGCTTGCGGTCGAGAATGATTTCCATGTTGCCAGTGCCCTTAAACTCTTCGAAGATGACGTCGTCCATGCGCGAACCGGTTTCGATAAGGGCGGTGGCGATAATGGTGAGCGAGCCGCCTTCTTCTATGTTGCGGGCGGCGCCGAAGAACCGCTTGGGACGCTGCAGCGCGTTGGAATCGACGCCGCCAGAGAGCACTTTGCCGGAGGGCGGGACAATCGTATTGTAGGCGCGCGCCAGACGGGTAATGGAATCGAGCAGGATGACGACATCGCGTTTGTGCTCGACCAGGCGCTTGGCCTTCTCGATGACCATCTCGGCCACCTGAACGTGGCGGGCGGCCGGCTCGTCAAAGGTCGAGGAGATGACCTCACCCTTGACCGAGCGCTGCATGTCCGTCACTTCTTCCGGGCGCTCGTCGATCAGCAGCACAATCAGCACAATTTCCGGATGATTGGTGGTGACCGAGTTCGCCAGGTTCTGCAACAGCATGGTCTTGCCGGTGCGCGGAGGCGCCACGATCAAGCCGCGCTGCCCTTTGCCCACCGGCGTCAGCAGGTCCATGACGCGAGCGCTGATGTTTTCGCGCACCGTCTCCAGCTTGATCCGCTCCTGCGGATACAAAGGCGTGAGGTTGTCGAACAGGATCTTGTTGCGCGCTTCTTCGGGTGACTCAAAGTTGACGGCCTCGATCTTAACCAGCGCGAAATATTTTTCGCCCTCGTGCGGAGGCCGCACCTGGCCGCTGATGGTGTCGCCGGTCTTCAGGTCAAACTTGCGGATCTGCGAGGGAGAAACGTAAATGTCGTCCGGCCCGGGCAGGTAGTTGTAATCGGGCGAGCGCAGAAAACCGTAGCCATCGGGCAGGATTTCCAGCACGCCCTCGGCAAAGATATGGCCCTCTTTTTCGCTTTGGGCCTGGAGGATCTTGAAGATGAGGTCCTGCTTGCGCAGGCCACTGGCGCCGGGCAGCTCAAGGGTCCGAGCAATTTTGGTCAGCTCGGTGATGTTTTTTTCTTTTAACTCTGAGATTGTCATGTTCACCTACGGGGAATGTACAGAAGGGCGGGTCGGAGGAACTGCGGGATGCGCCGAAGGGCGCGGCGCGTTATGCTGCGCGCCGCTGCGCTTCGGAAGCCGTCTCCGGTTCGAGAATTACGTCCTGCCGTTCGGAATCGGCGATAAGGTTCAACACGTCGTTGGTGGTGTCCTGAATCCGCGTGTTGGGTTTGTGGAACTTGCGCGTTGCTTTGGAAGCAAGCTGACACAGCGTGTAGCGGTTGCGCAGTGTGTGGACAGCTTCAAATACTAGTTCAGACCGCATCAATTTGTTCTCCTCGTTTCTATGAATGAATGTTCCGGAGCCCGGCCAGAGAGAACCACTGCTCCTGGCTATGAAAAAATGGGCGGTTGGAGCCTTTGTTTGCGACGGCCCGTGACAGGAGCTAAACCTTTGATGCCACGGTCGCCGCTTCGGATACTCAATTTCATGCCTTTTCCGTCCGGCCCAAAACAAAACTGCAAAGCCTTGTCCAACAATTATTTACCTTACCCGTTTCATAGCTCAGCACAATGCTCTTGCCGGAATGTGAATGCCTGATTGCCTGGTAATGCGTTCCAGTGTGGCCGTTTTCGGGGCAGGACGCCTTGGACTGGTTGTCTAGAGATGACGTCTTACGTGAAAACAGTAAGGTAGTCGCCCCCCGGCCCTTGCGTCAAGCAAAATCTTTGCCCGCGATTGCCGACTTGAGAACTTTCGGCAGCCTGGCGCTTAGACGTGAGACTGCCGCAAAGGTTCGCAATATTTTCCTAAACCGCTGGAGGTCAATAAGTTGCTGGTTGTCGAAAAGCCGTGCGTTGAAATCCAGTCATCCCGCGAGGCCACATTGTAACATCAATAATATCAATACCTTATCCGCAATTCGCCCCACGGTCGCAAGTCTAATTCCTGGTGTCCTCCTGGGCTTGGAAGGGGCCCCAAGGACCCAGCCGTAACCCCCGTCCACGCTTTACAATGGTTTGGTGCCCGACGCTTACATTCTCGGCATCGAGAGCTCCTGCGACGAAACCGCCGCTGCGGTGGTGCGCTCGGGGGAGCAACTGGTCTCCAATGTCGTTTATTCCCAGTTCGTCACCCATCGCCCCTACGGTGGGGTGGTACCCGAACTGGCCTCTCGCGAGCACCTACGGGCCATCGTTCCCGTGGTGCGCCAAGCGCTCGACGATGCAGGCCGGTCTTATCAGACGATCGATGCCATTGCGGTCACCCAAGGTCCCGGGCTCGCCGGATCGCTGCTGGTCGGCTTGAGTTACGCCAAGGCGCTCGCCTATGCCGTCGAGAAACCGCTCATCGGAGTCAATCATCTCGAGGGGCACATCCACGCTGTTTTGTTGGAGGAGCGCCAGAAAGGCAACCACGAGCTGGAGTTTCCCGTGCTGGCCCTGGTGGTGAGCGGCGGTCACACTCACCTGTTTCTGGTCGAAGGGAAGTCAGGTGCCTGGCGATACCACGACGTGGGTCACACCCGCGATGACGCTGCCGGCGAGGCCTTCGACAAAGTCGCCAAGCTGCTCGAACTGGGATATCCGGGAGGCCCGGCCATCGATTTTCTGGCCAGGCATGGCAATCCCCAGGCGGTAAAGTTTCCTTTCGCCCAGATCAAGCACCACGACCGCAATCCCCAGAATCGGCACGCCGATGACGAGTCGCGTGTGGATTTCTCCTACAGCGGAATCAAGACCGCGGTCCTGCGCTACGTGGAGACCCACGACATGCGCGAGGACATCAACCGGCGTCGCCAGGCGCTGGCGGCGCTGGCCAGTCCGGCGCGCGAAGATTACCTCGCCGCCTGCGACCAGGCCACGCTCGATCTGGTCGCGTCGTTCCAGCACGCGATGGTGAATGACCTGGTCAGCAAGACGTTGCTGGCTGTGCGCGAACAGGATGCCGCCACGTTGCTGGTGACCGGTGGCGTCGCCGCCAACAGCGAGCTGCGCGCGTCGTTCGAACAGCGCGCCTCCAAAGAAGGCTTGGGGGTGTACTTCCCGTCGCTAAAGCTCTCCACGGACAACGCGGCCATGATCGCAGCCGCTGCCTATCCACGATTCCTGGCAGGTGAATTCGCCGCGCCAGAACTGTCGGCCGACGCGGCGCTGCGGCTGCGATAGCGCGTTTTCAGCCTTCATGCATTGGGAAGGAAGGAGCCTTCACGGGCTTCGGAAAAACTCTGTCAAGGTTCTGGTGGGAGCCCCCTGCTTTCAGCAGGGGGAGCTGGACTTCAGTCCAGCGGAAAAGCGGGCGCTCTCAAAATAGGCTTTTAGCCGCGGGATTTCATTAAGCCAGCGCTAAAGCGCGTGATATAAATCGAAACTTCTTTCCGGAGCGCTGAAGCGCTCCTTCCCCCCGCATAAATGCGGGGGCTCCCACCCAAAAAGCCTAATCCACTTTGGACACACCTCGGCCCCCTCGCGCACATGCAATGTCGTTCGAGCTTCTAACTCATTCGCTTTGTGGAGGGATTTTCGACTCGATATCCATGTCGCGGAGTTCACTCGATTCGAAGACCTCGCGGCATTCCATACACTCGACGTATTCCGCGTCTTCATCTCGAGAGACAACCTGGACACGGGGATGCCGACACGACTGGTCCATGGATTTGCTCTGCGGGAAGTTCGGAGTTCTGTTGGCCGGTTGGCTAAGGTTCATGAGTTTCGCCCTGACTGCAAGGGCATTGGTGCAATTTCCCGGTATTTTAGACCGGAACCAACCGTTGTCAAGCTTTTCCCGCAGACGAAATGTTAAATCTCGAATGCACCGCCGTCGGCTCATATTGGGCAGTGCGGCCTTCAGAGACTGTAGTCGCGGCGGGGCATCAGTTTGCCACCGTGTAATGCAAGCACGCCGAGGCAGCCCCGAATGGCGAAAGAGATTAGCCCAGCGCTTTGGCGCTGGGTGAGCATGGCATTGCGAATCCCGAGCCCCGTGGGGACGGCAGAGGGTGCTGAAGGCCCGCACTTCCGAGCGGGACCCAAGTTCAAGTGCGCGCCGGTCGACCGGATCGAATATCCGACGCTTTTCATCGCCAATCCTTAAGCCATTCCCTGCCCATTACTTACCGATAAATGCGGCGAATAGCCTTTCGCTGTCCCCTCTTGCGCGATTTCCTTTGTCCGGCGTAGAATCTAATTGCGACTGAATTGGTCGCATATTCATCTGACTGACTATGTTGAAGCTGACCAAGAAGGCGGACTACGGACTGATCGCCATGCGGCATCTGGCCGAGCACGCCGATTTGGGAGCGTGCAGCGCCAAGGACCTGGCCGAGATGTACAGCATGCCGCAGGAAGCGCTGGCGAAGATCCTGCAGCGGTTGACCAAGGCTGGCCTGCTGGTTTCGCAGTACGGCACCAATGGCGGCTACACCCTGGCTCGCAATCCGCGGCAGATCAGCGCGTTTGAGGTGATTCGGGCGATCGACGGTCCGTTGTTCATCACCTCGTGTAGCTCGGCGACCGAAGATTGCGATCAGAGTGACCGCTGCACGGTGCGCGAACCGCTGCGCAAGGTGAGCCGCAGCATCGAAGAGGTTTTGAATCGGCTGACGATTTGGGAGATGACCGAGCCGGAGCACGAATCCTCGCCGGAACTGGTCACCCTGGGCTGGACGCCCAACAAGATCGAGCACGTTTAGGAGATGGCACAAGCAATGAGCACGAATGTGATTTCGGGCAATGGGAACAACGACGTGAAACTGCCTATCTACATGGACAACCATGCCACGACGCGCACCGACCCGCGCGTGGTGGAAGAGATGCTGCCGTACTTCACCGAGAAGTTTGGCAATGCCGCCAGCCGCAACCACGAATTCGGCTGGGTGGCCGAACAAGCCGTGGAGCAGGCACGTGAGCGCATCGCCAAGCTGATTGGCGCCACCTCCAAGGAAATTATCTTCACGTCGGGCGCGACCGAGAGCAACAACCTTGCCGTCAAGGGCGTCGCCGAGATGTACAAGGAAAAAGGCAATCACATCATCACCCAGGCCATCGAACACAAGGCGGTGCTCGACACCTGCAAGCGCCTGGAGAAGTACGGTTTTCGCGTCACCTATCTGCCGGTGCAGAAGGATGGCCGCATCGATCTCGACGATCTGAAGCGGGCGATGGACGACAAAACCATCCTGGTGACCATCATGACCGCCAACAACGAGATTGGCGCGTTGCAGCCGATTCGCGAAATTGGCGCTCTCTGCCACGAGCGCGGCGTGCTGTTCCATACCGATGCGGTGCAGGCGATCGGCAAGGTCCCGTTCAATGTAATCCAGGACAACGTTGACTTGGCCTCGCTCACAGCCCACAAGCTGTATGGTCCCAAGGGCGTGGGCGCATTGTATGTCCGGCGCAAGAACCCGCGCGTGCAACTGGTGGCGCAGATCGATGGCGGCGGCCATGAGCGTGGCATGCGCTCGGGCACGCTGAACGTTCCGGGCATCGTGGGCTTTGGCAAGGCGTGCGCGCTCGCCAGCGAAGGCATGGCTGAAGAAGCGGTCAAGCTCGCGGCTTTGCGCGATCGCTTGAAGGACGCCATCATGAGCCAACTCGACGAGGTTTACATCAACGGTTCGGTGGAGCACCGGCTGCCCGGTAACTTGAATATCAGTTTTGCCTACGTGGAAGGCGAATCGCTGCTGATGGGCATCAACGATATTGCAGTTTCCAGCGGCTCGGCGTGCACCTCGGCAACGCTGGAACCATCTTATGTACTGAAGGGCCTCGGCGCAGGCGATGACTTGGCGCATAGCTCCATCCGGTTTGGCATTGGGCGGTTTAACACGCAGGCCGAAGTGGATTATGTGGCCGAGCGCGTGATCGAAACGGTGAAGCGTTTGCGTGAGTTGTCGCCGTTGTACGAGATGGCGAAAGAGGGAATTGATCTGACCAAGGTGCAATGGGCGGCCGAGCCGACGCATTAATTCGCGACAAGAAAGTTTGGAATTGAGGAGATAACGCAATGGCTTACAGTGACAAGGTTTTAGACCACTACTCGAACCCGCGCAACGTGGGTTCGCTCGACAAGAACAGCGCTGAGGTGGGTACTGGTTTGGTGGGCGCACCGGAATGCGGCGACGTGATGAAGCTGCAGATCAAGGTGAATCCGGCGACCAACATCATCGAGGACGCCAAGTTCAAGACGTTCGGCTGCGGCTCGGCGATTGCATCGTCTTCCCTGGCCACCGAGTGGGTGAAGGGCAAGACCGTGGACGAAGCGCTCACGATCCGTAACACCGACATCGTGAAGGAGCTGTCGCTGCCTCCGGTGAAGATCCACTGTTCGGTGCTGGCGGAAGACGCCATTCGCGCCGCTATTGGCGACTGGAAAAAGAAGAACGGGCAGCACAGCCAGGCCCAGGCCGCGGTCCAGCCCGCGCCGGTCGAACAGCGGGCGTAAGAGTATTATTGAGGGCCGGTGTGCCGCATCTCTCGGTCCGGCGCGCCGGAACACAACCATGAGCACGGTCAACATTGAAAATCCGGCGCAGGCGCCCGCCCCCGCTGCCAAAGGCATTCAGGTGACGGACAAGGCGCTGGCCCGCATTCGCCTGGCGATGGCGAAGGAAAACATCTCGCCGACCGAGGGCGGACTGCGTCTCGGTGTGCAGGGTGGTGGTTGTTCGGGACTGAGTTATAACATCCGTTTCGACACGCAGCCGCGCGAACGCGATCGCGTCTTTCAGTTCGAAGATGTTCGCGTCTTTGTCGATCCGAAGTCGTTCATCTACCTGCACGGCATGGTTCTCGACTACGAAGAGACCCTGATGCACCAGGGCTTCTCCTTCCAGAACCCGAATGCCAAGAAGGCTTGCGGCTGCGGCACTTCGTTTTCCTAAGCAGCGGTAACGGCGCCCGAATGCGACCGGCTGAATCGTAGGGATTCCGCGATGGTGGAATTCCGGGGTGCTTGCTTCGCCCCGAAAGGATTCGATGGCCTTGACTGATCAGAAGAAAACGGCGCAACTGGACAGCGGCATTCTAGTTGTGAACCAGAGCCGGCCGACCAAGGTGAATTGCTGGTCGTGCGGAGCCATGCGCGCTGCTCATTTCTGTCAGGAGTGCGGCAAAGTGCAGCCGCCCACGCCGGTGGACTATTTTACCTTCTTCGGGCTGCCCTTCAGGCTGAACCTGGAGCCGGAAAAATTGGAAGGCGAGTTCTACGCCTTGAGCCGGCACTTGCATCCCGACATCAACGCCATCAATAGCGATCGCGAACAGCAGTGGAGCCTGGAAAAGAGTTCACAACTCAACGACGCGTATCGCACCCTGAAGGACCCCATCACCCGGACCGAGTACCTGCTGCGATTGCAGGGCGTGCAATTGGAAGAACAATCGAAGGCCGCGACCGAAGAGGCGCGACGCACCGGCAAGCTGAAGAAGCAGGTGGTCCCTCCCGATCTGTTGGAGCAGGTTTTTGAACTGAACATGCAGCTCGAAGAAATGCGGATGAACAAGAAAATGGGAGAGCCTGACCGCACCCTCGAGCGTGAGCTACAGGACTCGAAAAAGCACGTGCAGGACAGGTACAACGGCCTCGTGGAAGAGCTGCACGCAGCTTGGAACGAGTGGGACGCCTTGATTGACCGCGCGGAACAGGGCGGAAGCGTTCTGGAGGATGATCGCATCGCCGTGCGCGACAAAATGGTGGATGTGCTGAATCGCCGCAACTACCTGCGCAACCTGCTGCGCGACATTGACGAGGTGCTGGAGAACTGAAGGACGCTTTTCGCTTTTCGCTCTTCGCCAAAACATCGGCAGCATGAAGCTAGCGAATTGCAGAACCCGACTGATACCAAATGTCTTTCAATGGCAAGGATGTTGGTTGGCACTAATCTGGCGAACAGCGAAGAGCGAATAGCGAATGAGCAACGAACGCATCGTCGGAATCGATCTGGGCACCACCAACTCACTGGTGGCGTACATGGAAGGCGACCGTCCGGTCGTGATCCCCGGCGAGGACGGTTTGAACCTGGTGCCCTCGGTCGTCGCGCTGGACGAGAACGGCCAGATCGTTGTGGGCAGCGCCGCGCGCAAGTATCTGATCGAGACGCCGGAGCGCGCGGTGTACAGCGTCAAACGCCTCATGGGCCGCGGCGTGGAGGACGTAAAGGACGAGTTGAAGCTGTTCCCCTTCCGGCTGGCTGACGATCTCGCCGCCGGCGAGGTGCTGCGCATCAAGCTTAGCGATAAGACCTTCACCCCGCCGGAGATTTCGGCTTTCATCCTGCGCCAACTGAAGCGCAACGCCGAGCGCTACTTCGCGGCGCCGGTTACCAAGGCTGTCGTCACGGTCCCGGCGTACTTCAACGATGCGCAACGTCAGGCCACCAAAGACGCCGGCCGCATCGCTGGCCTCGAGGTCTTGCGCCTGGTGAATGAACCGACGGCGGCATCGCTGGCCTACGGTCTCGACAAGAAGAACGCCGAAACGGTTGCGGTTTACGACCTCGGCGGCGGCACTTTCGACATCTCGATTCTCAAGTTGCACGAGGGCATCTTCGAGGTGATCGCCACCAACGGCGATACCCACCTCGGTGGCGACGACATCGACAACCTGCTGATCACGATCGCGCTGCACGACATTCAGGGCGATCTCGCGGTCGACGTTCGCCGCAATGCCGAGATCGTGCAGGCGATTCGCAAGGCAGTCATCGATGCCAAAATTGCCCTGTCTTCCGAAGAGAAGGCTACGCTGGACGTTGCGCTTCCTGGCGGCGGACGCTACCAGCGCCAGATCACGCGCGCGCAATTTGAGCAGTTGATCCAGCCGGTCATCGATCGCACGGTTGGGCCGGTCCGGCAGGCGATGAAGGATGCTGGGCTGACCCCAAAGCAGATCAACGAAGCCGTGCTGGTGGGCGGCTCGACGCGCATCCCGCGCGTCCGCCAACTCGTGCAAGAGCTTTTCGAGCGGACCCCGCATAGCGGATTGAATCCCGATGAGGTGGTGGCGTTGGGCGCGGCCATACAGGCCCACATCCTGGCGGGTGGCTCGGAAGCGACCAAGGAAATGCTGCTGCTCGATGTGACGCCGCTCTCGCTCGGCATTGAATCGTTGGGTGGAGGCGTGGTCAAGATCATTCATCGCAACTCGACGATTCCCGCGTCGGCGACCGAACACTTCACCACCGGCGTGGAAGGCCAGACCAACGTTGCCGTCCACGTGGTGCAAGGCGAGCGCGAACTGGCCAGCGACTGCCGCTCCCTGGCGCGCTTTGACCTGAAAGGCATTCCGCCCATGCCGGCGGGACTGCCGCGCATTGAAGTGAAATTCCTGATCGACGCCAACGGAATTCTGCACGTCTCGGCGCGCGAGCTGCGCAGTGGTAAGGAAGCCGAAATTCAGGTGCAGCCCAGTTACGGTCTGACCGACGAGCAAGTCGAGAACATGATCCTGGAATCGTTTGACAACGCGGAAGAAGATTTCCGCCGCCGCCAGGTGATCGAGGCGCGCAACGAAGCCGAGACCATGCTCACGGCCTTGGAGAAGGGCCGCAAGAATCCCGCGTGGCAGCAGTTGTCGTCGCAGGAGCGCAGCAACATTGGCAAGTTCGAGACAGCGCTGCGGGCGGTCGTGAAGGCCGACGATTACCAGGCCATTCGAACTGCGATCGATGCCCTGAACCAGGGAACCATGCATCTTGCCGAGTTGATGATGGAATCGGCGGTGGGCACGGCGTTGAAGGGACAAAACATGGACACCGCCGATGTGGGCGAGGGACCCGAGTCCCCGCATCCCATCGCGCAGGCGGAGATTGAACGCTAGCAGCGAGCTTGAGGAATTATGCCAGACGAAAAAACACAAGGCGGCGCAACCGCAACCGTGGAAGCTCCCGGACCGAATACCGTTCGGGTCACCTTCCTTCCCGAGAACAAGACCTTTGAGTTTGAACACGGCAAGCTCCCCTACCAGGACCACGGCAAACCGGAGTCGATCCTCGATGTGGCCATGAATTTCGGGCTGCACCTGGAGCACGCCTGCGGCGGAAACTGCGCCTGCACCACCTGTCACGTCGTGGTGAAAAAGGGCAAGGAGCTGCTCAACGAGATGGACGATGACGAGGCCGATCGTCTCGACATGGCCGCCGACCTGCAGCTCAACTCGCGGCTGGGATGCCAAACTGTGATAGAAAAGCCAGGCGAAGTGGTCGTCGAGATTCCGTCCTGGAACCGCAACTATGTTTCGGAAGCGGCGACCCACCACGATTGATGGCGCCGGCAATTTTCATGTTCGAGGGAATCCATGGCTGCTGAACTGAGATGGGATGACGCGGAAGATATCGGCATAGTATTGTCCGACAAGTTCCCCGAGGTGAATCCTCTGGAAGTCCGCTTTACCGACCTGCATCGCTACGTCACCGAATTGCCGACCTTCGTGGACGACGCGAAGATGTCCAACGAGGGCAAACTCGAAGCCATCCAGATGGCCTGGTTCGAGGAATACCAAGACAAAACTCGATAGACATTCCTTTCGCCTGCACTACCCAGCGACAGCCACTACAGCATCGCGTAAAATCGTCGCCATGCCCACAGAGCAGGAAGCTGCCTCGCTCGCCGTACTGAAACGCGTGCCCATTTTCTCCAGCTTGACGGAGCAGGAATTCGCCTTCCTGATCTCGCACCTTTTGCAGCGCAAATACGCTGCCGGTGAGCTGATCTTCGGCGAAGGCGATGCTTGCGCCGGCCTGTATGTCGTGCAGTCGGGGAATGTGCGCATCTTCAAGAGTTCGGCCGGTGGACGCGAGCAAGTGTTATCCATCGACGGTCCCGGCAGCTCAATTGCCGAGCTGCCGGTCTTCGACGGCGGAAATTATCCCGCCTCAGCCCAGGCGGTCAGCGATAGCACGCTCCTTTTTTTCAGCCGTCAGGATTTTCAGGCTCTCTGCCTGCAGCATCCCCAGGTCGCGCTCAAAGTTCTGCGAGTGGTTGGCGGCCGTTTGCGCCGGCTGGTCGGCATCATCGAAGAACTTTCGTTCACCACGGTCCGCCACCGGCTGATTGCGCTGCTGGTACGACTGGGCAAGGCGGAAGGCACGCGGAACGGCGATGCCATCACGCTGACGCTACCGGCGAATAACAGCGAGTTGGCGGCGCAAATCGGCACCGTGCGCGAACTGGTGTCGCGCAATCTCAGCCGCCTGCAATCGGAGGGCTTGATTCAGGTGGACAACCGCAAGCTCGAGATTCCTTCCCTGAAGCGCCTGGAAGCGGAACTAGAGGCCTCCGGCGGTTGAGCGGCTGGCGCTTGCCGCTACAACACGTGTAACGCAGCCGGCCGTCGCCATTGCGGCGGAGGTACAGCGTGCTCTATGTAGTTTTTCGGCACATACGCGCAGCAGGGCTCTTCCGCCAGCGGATCGCCAGTTAGTGCGAAGGCGCGGGCTCGCGACCCTCCGCAGATGTGGCGAAATTCGCACGCCCCACATTTGCCGCCGAGTTGAGAATCATCGCGCAGCTGCTGGAAGATTGGCGACTCGCGATAGATACGGCTGAGCGAGCCGGAGCGTACATTCCCTGCGACCAATGGAAGGAAGCCGCTGGGAAACACCTCTCCCAGGTGTGAGACGAAGACGAATCCTTTGCCGTCGTTCAAGCCCCGCGGCGCACGGCCAATGGTGTCGTGCACTTTAGACGGGATGTCTGCGCTTTGCGCGCTGCCGTTGCGCCGCTCTGCTACCTGCTGTTGCAGCACATAACGCCGGTAATGTTGCGCTTCGGTGGTCTTGATATGGAAAAGGGCGCGCCGCGACAACTGGTACAGCTTGGCAAAAACGGCCTCGAACTCTTCCGCCGACAAAAGATCGGCGATTTTGCCGCGACCGGTGGGCACAAGAAAAAAGACGCTCCATAGGGCGATCTTCTTGCTCTCCATCAAGGCTGCAATATGGTCGAAGTCCGCGACATTCCTGCGGCTGAATGTAGTGTTGATCTGCACCGGCAGGCCAACCTGGTTGGCCCATTCGATGGCTTCCATGGTGCGGACGAAGGAGCCCGACATTCCGCGGAAGGCGTCGTGCACTTCGCGATGCGATCCGTCGAGGCTCACCGCCAGCCGCGCCAGGCCAGACTGCTTCAGGCGGTGAATCACCTCACGCGTCAGCAGAGGCGTAGCGCTAGGCGTCAGCGAAACGCGCACGCCAACTTTCCTGGCGTGTTCAATCAACTCGAATAGGTCGGGCCGCTTGATCGGATCGCCTCCGGTCAACACGAAGACCGGCACCTGCATGTGTGCGATCTCGTCGATCAGCTTTTTGCCTTCGTCGGTGGAAAGCTCCAGGGGATTGCTGTTGGGCTGCGCACTCGCGCGGCAATGCACGCAGGCCAGGTCGCAGGCCTGGGTCACTTCCCAGATCACGATGTAGGGCCGTTCGGAGAAGTCTATCGAAGGAACTGCGGAGCTCATGCAGTGATTTCAGCAAGCCGTCGCCGGCAGCGCAGTGACTAAAGTCTCAGCCCGCCAATTTCTCTGCGAACTTCCACAATCTTTCGCTCCCGTGACAGAAGTCATAGCTGCTGCGCGGCGGGGCTACTAGTCTGTATTTGAGGATGGCAACGGCGCAAAGGCCCGCTGCTCACAGGAGGAAATAGAAGTGACACTAACAGCGACTAAAACCGTGGGCGAGATTGCCGCCGAGGCACCCAGTGCAACGCGCGAATTCGAAAAGCTCGGAATCGACTACTGCTGTGGCGGAAGCCGCACCCTGGGCGAGGCCTGCGCGGAGGCCAAGATCTCGGTTGACGACGCTCTCGCGCGCCTGGAGAGAAGCCTGGCAACTACCCAGCCCGGCGACAACAAGGACTGGCAGCATCAGCTACTGGCCGATCTGATTGACCATATCAAGACCACTCATCACGTGTTTGTGCGCGAAGAAAGCTCGCGCATCCAAGCGCTTGCCGCCAAGGTTGTCGGCGTGCATGGCAAGAATCATCCCGAGCTGCTTCAGGTGCAGGAAGTGTTCTCCGATCTGGCTGCGGAACTGAGCGTTCACCTGATGAAGGAGGAGCAGGTCCTCTTTCCCTACATAGTGCGCATGGAAGAAAGCGCGCTGGCCGGCGAACCCGCGCCCCCAGCGACGTTCGGCACAGTGGTAAACCCAGTGCGCATGATGATGCAGGAACACGACGGCGCTGGCGATGCGATCCGCGCGCTGCGCACCATCACCAACGATTACAGGGTCCCGGAAGACGCGTGCATCAGCTATCGCACGCTCTATCAGGCGCTGCAGGGCTTTGAAGCCGACTTGCACCAGCACATTCATCTGGAAAATAACATCCTCTTCCCGCGCGCTGTGGCCATGGAAGCCAAGCGATAACCGGCGGCAATTGGGAGGAGGTAACCGTGCCAGGGGTGCAGCACAACCATTTCGGACGGCGAGTTTCGAGCCTGAGTGGAATCGAGGAATCCACCAACTCCGCCGCGCCCTTTCTCGTCGACGCTGACAACGGTCCCACCCCCGCGCGCAAGAAGCTCATCCGCCGCGACGGTCGTGAGTACTCGCAGCCGCTGCGAATCACCGCACAGCTTTTCCTGGTGGGGTTGAACCTGTGGATCGGGGTCCAGTTCTGCCTGTGGGTGCGCTGGGCGGAGAGCGGCGGGCGTGCGGCGGAAGTCTCGCGGCCGGCCGGGGTCGAAGGCTGGCTGCCCATCGAAGGGCTGATGCAGCTGAAGTACTTCCTGGTCACCGGGCAAGTGCCGCGCGTCCATGCCGCCGGCTTCTTCCTGTTTGTGTCGTCCCTGGCGATTTCGTTCGTCTTCCGCAAATCGTTTTGCAGTTGGCTGTGTCCGGTGGGGACCGTCTCTGAATACTTGTGGAAGCTGGGCCGTTCCACCTTCGGGCGGAATATCCAACTGCCGCGCTGGGCCGACATCGCGCTTCGCTCTGTGAAATACGTCCTGCTGAGCTTCTTCATCTACGCGGTGGCCGGCATGTCGGCAGCGGCCATCGCTGAATTTCTGGGCAGCCCGTATGCCCTCATCGTCGATGTGCGCATGCTGAACTTCTTCCGTTACCTGGGCGGCACGACGGCATTCGTCGTTCTTGGAGTAGTAATCGCGTCCCTCTTCGTGCAGAACTTCTGGTGCCGCTACCTGTGCCCCTACGGAGCGTTCCTGGGACTGGTCTCGCTGTTGAGCCCGGCGCGGATCACGCGCAATCCAGGAACGTGCATTGACTGCGCGAAGTGTGCCAAAGCGTGCCCCTCGGCGCTGCCGGTCGATAAGCTGGTGCAGATTCGTTCGGCCGAGTGCACTGGATGCCTGGAGTGTGTGGCCGTCTGTCCGGCGAAGGATACGCTGGCTATGAGCCTGCCTGCGGGTCTGCGAAAGCGCCGCGCGATTCCGGCTTGGAGCATGGCCGCTGGGATTGCGATTCTCTTCTTCGGCTTAGTTGGTTATGCGAAGTTCACCGGTCATTGGAATACAGAGCTGCCCAAGCAGGTCTATCTCCAGCTCGTGCCCAATGCGAGCGAACAACAGCACCCTATGCCAGGCGCGCAGTAATTGAGGATCTAACGGCGAGCGTCTCTTTTGCCAAATGCCAACTGCGAAGCGCCTCTACTTCGGTGGCGTAGGCGGCGGGGCCGTTGTTCCTGTTTGGCCGCCCGGCGCCGGCTGGCTGGTCGTCACCGGTTGCGCCTCGCCCTTCTGTGGCGGCAGTGGGTAGTATCCATGCTTGGCGAAAACCTCTAGCCCCGGGCGCCGCACCCGCACTTCAATCTCGCGGTAGTTGCTGGAGAGTTGCTGCGGAGTGTTATAGCCCAGCGTGTACTGGTTGCGGGCTTCCATGGTGATGCGCTGATAGGCGCTTTCGATGGACTCCTTGGAGAACTCGTCGAGCACGTCGCCGCCGGTGGCGTTGGTGTATCGCGGAAGGATGTTGCTATATCCGAAGCCCGGGATCCGCGCCTTTTCGATCTTGTTGTAGAGCGGCATCGCGGCTGAGTCCACGCCGATGGCATAGACCGCGATCTCGTCGGTCAGCAGCACCTTCAACACCTGGGCATAGCTGGCGCGGCTGCCCAATTCCTGACCGTCGCTGATGACAAAGATGATCTTGCGGTTCTGGCGGGGACGATGGGCCAGATTTTGTGCTGCTGCCAGGATCGCATCGTTCAGCACATGCGACTCTTTTTCGGGCAGGGTCACCAGCTTGCCGCCCGGTATGGGCTTGCTATTGGTTACCGGGCCTGCCCCAAAAGGTCCGCCCACCACCGGTGGGCTGGGATTTTCGCCGCGCTCATCCCTAATCCGCTGCAGAGCAATTTCCATGCGCGTGGCGTTGCCGAAATCCGAGCGTTGGTTGACCGTATTGCCATAGGTGAAGACGGACACTTCGTCGAACGGGCCAAACGATCCGCCCAGGGCGGCGAAGGTCTGGTTCACCTTCTTCAGCGTCAGGTCCGACATGCCCTGGTCAATGATCAGCGCGGCGGAAAGCGGGAACGGATCGCTGGTGAAGAGCTTGATCGGCTGCTTGGCGCCATCTTCGTAAATGCTGAAGTCGCTCTGCAGCAGTCCATCCACCAGCTTGCCTTCGTTGTCCTTCACCGTGACCGGAACGGTTACGAAACTGACTGTGCGCTGCAACCGGAACAATTCTTCGCGACCGCTTTCCCCGGCATTGGAAGCGCTGCCAGCGGGCACCGTCTTGACTCCCTCCGAGCCCGGAGGCGGAGCCAGGGGGTTAGCCGGTTCTGGAGGCTGCTGGGCGCCGCTGCGAGTATTTGACGGCGCTTCGGGGTTTCCACTCGAAGGCGAACCCTGGTCGTCAGGTGTGGCCTGCGGTGGCAGGGTGACGCTGGGAGCGGGCGCGTTGTTCTGCGGGGTGGGAGCATCGGGCAATTTCTGCTGTTGCGAGACCGCATAGCTGGCAGCAAAACTCAGGGCCGTCAGCATTACGGCGGATTGGATCCACGGGCTCAAGCGGCGATTGAACATGTAATTCTGTCGTCTCCCAAATTGCCGGAACTTTGGACAGTATAACCGCACCGGGAC
>PLYW01000083.1:4711-5201 GCA_003151875.1 Acidobacteriaceae bacterium | reverse complement strand
TGTTCTTCAACGTGAAGGACAAACACGGCATGCTGATTCCCAACCTCACCAAGGCTGACTTCGAGGTGATGGAGGACGGCAAGCCGCAAACCATCAAGTATTTCTCAGCGGAATCGAACCAGCCTTTGACCCTGGGCATCATGATTGACACCAGCGCCAGCCAGACCCGCGTGTTGGACATTGAACAAACCTCCTGCGCCGAGTTCCTGCGTGCCGTTCTGCGCCCCAAGGACCTGGCTTTCGTTATCAACTTCGACGTGGATGTGGACCTCGATCAGGATTTCACCAACAACGTGCACGATCTGACGCGCGCGCTCAACAAGGTGCAGATCGGCGCCGGCATGGGCGGCGGCCCGCCGGGGTTGGGCGGCGGTCCCATCCCAACCACGCCGCGGGGCACGCTGCTGTATGACGCCATCTACCTCGGCGCCAACGACAAGCTGAAGAACGAAGTCGGGCGCAAGGCCATGATCGTCTTTACCGACGGCGA
>PLYW01000083.1:0-4648 GCA_003151875.1 Acidobacteriaceae bacterium | reverse complement strand
CGCAAAATCCAGCTCCGTGCCAAGGGCGGAGAGTATAAGGTGCAGGCCCGCCAGGGCTACTACGCCATGGCCAAGGACAGGGATTAGTCGCTAGTGGATAGTGGTCAGCATTCAGCATTCAGCATTCAGGGACGGCACATGCCGAGGACGTTTTATTCCGAGGGCGGTAAAGAATTTCCGATCACGATCGTGTTTGGTTCCTCCAGCCGCTGCCGAATATAGCTCCAGTCAGGAATGAACCGATTTCTTTCGTCGCGGGCCGTCTGCTCGTCCTGCCGCTCCACAAAGCTGGCCCGCCACCACAGCAAAATCGAAATCAGCAGCAGAAATACAGGCAGGTAATAACCGGGGAACCCGACATAGGCGCTGAAAGCGGCCAGGCACATCACCAGCCAGGATGCGAGATAGTTCTTGTAGCGTTTCTCCGACTTGCGTTTCAGCTCGTCGATCTGGTTCCACTCCCACAACTGCGCCTTGGCCATTTCCATGGCCAGCCTCTCCGCGTCCGCAGGGCTGAGCGCGATGGGAGCAGTCAGGTACTCACCCGACCTCGACAGCAACAGTGCAGTTTCGTCCAGGCAGAGATCGAGCCCGCGAACTTCGGTGCGTATTACGCTGCCTCTCTCGGACATGGGTTCCTCATGGGGTTGCGAGCCAGACATCGGCATCAAGGAAACTTAACGTGTTCATAAATCTGTTCGTTGGTCACATTCACCTTCGGGCCTTTTGAAACGATGAGTGGGAACTGGACCCTTCGAGGATGCCGGCGCTGGCCTTCCACCAGAACGGTCCTGACGCCCGCTATTATTAACTCAGGGATGGAGCGGCCCCTCACAGCGGCGCACTCTGTGGCTCGCGGTAGAGAGGCGCTGGAATATTCACGGTGATGCGAATCGATTCCTCTTTCATGACATGAGTTTCTTTCATACCAATCATTGGCGCGGTAGTTGCTAATTGCTAGTTGCTAGCTACAGGTCCTTCTTTCCCACCACCGCGATGCCCAGCTCCTTCAACTGCCGCTCGCTCACCGGCGTGGGCGCGTCCACCATCAAGTCAACCGCCTTGGCGGTTTTGGGGAAGGGAATCACCTCGCGCAGGCTATCGGCGCCCGCCAGGATCATCACGATGCGGTCCAGCCCCAGCGCAATGCCGCCATGCGGCGGCGTGCCGTATTGCAGCGCTTCCAGGAAGAAGCCGAAGCGCGCCTGCTGCTCCTGTGGAGACATGCCGAGCGCCTTGAAGATTTTCGCCTGAATGTCCTGGCGATAAATACGGATTGAGCCCGATCCCAGCTCGGTTCCGTTCAGCACCACGTCGTAGGCGAGCGCGCGCACCGCGCCGGGATCGCTTTCCAGCTTGTCCATGTCCTGCTCGTGCGGCGAAGTGAAAGGATGATGCGCCGCGTTCCAGCGCTGCTCCGTTTCATCCCATTCGAACATCGGGAAGTCGGTGACCCACAGCAGGCGGAAGTTGCCATGCTTGTGCGCGCCGTGCCGCTCGGCGTACTTCTGTCCCAGCGCGAGACGAAGCTGCCCGGCGGCGGAATAGACTCCATAAGCCTGCTGCCGGGATTTCGCGGCATTCGCGGCTTCGCTGCGCTTTGCGCCTGCGACCACGACCAGCAGGTCTTCGGCATTCGGTTTGGCAAGCTCGCGAATCTTCGCAACCGCCTCGGGGAACGATTTCTCCAGGCGCTTGATGTCCTCGAAAACTTTCGCGTCCTTGCGATCGCCGAAGAGTGTCTTGATCTCGTCGCGATCCTTGCGCGAAAGTTCGCCGACCTTGGGAATGACGATCGCGACAATCGGCAGCTCGGCATCGACGTGCAGCGTTTCCAGGTTCTCCGCCGCGAAAGCCGCGTGCACGTCGGCCATTGCGGGCAGGCGCAGGTCGGGCTTGTCGATGCCGTAAAGTCGGATCGCCTGGTCGTAGCTCATCTGCGGAAAGGGCGTCTGCAAGGCCACGCCGATGGTCGAGAACGCCGCCTTCAAGAATCCTTCGACCACGCGGAAGACGGTCTCCGGTCGCGGAAAGCTGATCTCCAGATCGATCTGGGTGAACTCCGGTTGGCGGTCGGCGCGCAAGTCTTCGTCGCGGAAGCAGCGCACGATCTGGAAGTATTTGTCGAAGCCCGAGATCATCAGGATCTGCTTGAAGAGCTGTGGCGATTGCGGAAGGGCGTAAAATTCGCCCGGATAAACGCGGCTGGGCACCAGGTAGTCGCGTGCGCCTTCGGGCGTGGAGCGCGTCATGAATGGCGTCTCGATCTCGTAGAAGCCCTGCGCGTTCAGATGGTCGCGAATGGCGATGGCCACCTGGTGCCGCAGTTCGATGTTGCGATGCAGTTCCGGCCGGCGCAGGTCGATATAGCGATACTTGAGGCGCACTTCTTCGTTGGCCAGCACCGTATCGCTGGGCGTGAAGGGCAGCGGCTTGCAGTCGTTCAAAACGCGCAGTTCGTCGGCAATCACTTCGATCTCGCCGGTCGGGATGTTCTTGTTGACCGTGTTGGGTTGGCGCAGCTTGGCGTGACCGATGACCGCGACGACAAATTCGGAGCGCACCGCAGTCGCGCGGTCGTGGACTTCCGCTCCGGCGTCGGCAGTGATCACAACCTGCGTGATCCCGCTGCGGTCGCGCAGGTCGAGGAAGATGAGATTGCCGAGGTCACGCCGCTTGTTCACCCATCCCATAAGCACAACTTTGGCCCCGGCGTCGGAGGCGCGCAACTCGCCGCACATATGAGTACGTTTCAGGTCACCTAAGAAATCGAGCATGAATTCAGATTACCTCAAGGCTGGGTGTAATGCTGTCGCTGCGGAGCCGCGTTCCTACAGTTGAGCTTCGAACTGCTTCAAGTCCCAGTAGTCACGCCAGGCAGCGATCTTTTCGCCCTGCAATTCAAAGATCCCCATGCAGGGCACGCTGATTTTCTTGTTGTTGACCAGAAAATGATCGACCCGCTCAGTCACGACAACGTTCCCGTCGGCCACAATGTGCCGTATTTCCCATGGCAAGGCTGCCATTTTCTGCGAGCCCCGGCGCAGCGTTTCCCTAATTGCATCGCGGCCCTTCACCGGCGGCCATGGCGAATTCCACCAAATAGCATCCTCAGTAAAGTAGCTGGCGAATTCATCAGGATCTGCTCGAACGCAGGCCTGGATGAACTCTGAGATGAGCGCGATATTCTTTTGCGGATCTTCCACCTGCTATTCTCCTACCGCTGCAGATGGGCTGCGAGATCTGCACGCGGCACCTGCACCTGTTCTCCGCTGGCCAGATTCTTCACCGCGAACTGTTCTGCCGCCACTTCGTTCTCGCCGACAATCACAATAAACCGTGCGCCCGCTTTTTCGGCACTCTCGAACGACTTCTTCAGCCGGAATGTTTCATCCCCGATGTCGGCGCTAATGCCCGCACGCCGCAACTCGCGCGCCAGCTTGAGCGCATGTCTGTTCATCCCTGCGCCCAGAGGAGCGATGTACGCTTGCACCTTCTCCGCCGGCTTCTCGCCCTGCGATTGCAACGCGAGAATCAGCCGGTCTTCTCCGATGGCGAAGCCGATGCCTGGCGCCTTCGGCCCGTCGAGCGACTCCGAAAGCCCATCGTAGCGGCCGCCGCCCAGCACCGCGCTTTGCGCGCCCAGTCCGCCGTGGGTGAACTCGAAGGTGGTGCGTGTGTAGTAATCCAGCCCGCGTACCATGCGCTCGTTGATCGTGTACGCGATACCGACTGCGTTCAGCATCGATTGAACCGCGGCGAAATGCGCACGGCACGGCTCGTCGAGATACTGGCCGATCTTAGGCAGCTTCTCGATGATTGGCTGGTCCTCCGGCACTTTGCAATCCAGCACGCGCAGCGGGTTGGTCTCGGCCCGCCTCTGGCAATCAGCGCACATCAGGTGTACCACAGGCTGCAACGCCTCGCGTAGTGCCTGGTTGTAGCGCGCGCGGTCTTCGGCGCAGCCCACCGAATTCAACTGCAACTGCCAGTCGTGCAATTCGACTTCGTCAAGCAGCGTAGCCAGCATCTCCAGCAGTTCCGCATCGCGCAACGGCGACTCGCTGCCCGCGCTGGGCGGCCCGATAATCTCTGCGTCGATCTGGTAGAACTGGCGATAACGTCCCTTCTGCGGGCGCTCGCGGCGGAACATCGGCCCGATGCAATACAGCTTTTGCAGCGTGCCTTTCTTGTCGAGACCGTGCTCGATGTACGCCCGCACCACGCCAGCAGTATTCTCCGGACGCAAGGTCAGCGACTGTGCCTTCTCGCTTTGCCCGCGGGCCTTGTCCTCCCAGGTGAACATCTCCTTAGTGACGATGTCGGTTTCTTCGCCCACGCCGCGGGAGAAGAGCTGGGTGTCCTCGAAGATCGGGGTGCGGATCTCGTGATAGTTGTAGCGCGCGAAGACGTCGCGCACCTGCGCCTCCACCCGGTTCCATAGGTCGGTGTCGGGCGGGAGCAGATCGCGAGTTCCACGGACGGCTTTAATCATGAGAATCAGTTGCCAGTAGCCAGTTGCCAGTTGACAGTAACTCAGTACCCAAAGACGCCGAGACTAGCAACTGGCTACTGGCAACTGACTTTCAAGAACTTGTAGTCGCCGACCGGGCGCCTCCGAGGAAACTTACAATCGTCCGGTCCAACT
>PLYW01000156.1:9337-24173 GCA_003151875.1 Acidobacteriaceae bacterium | reverse complement strand
GCTTGAACGAATGTGGATTGTCTGATCCACGCCGAGCCAGTTGCTCTCGCACGACCTTTGCCTCGTTTTCGCTCATGTCAGGCCAGACTATCGCCAAAACGAGACCGCAAGCAATTCAAAACTGCCCCTTCCGCTAATCCGTGCCCCCCGTCACAGACAGCGATCTGCGATTGCGTGATAGTTGCATTTCGAGTTGGTCCAGGATTTCCGTTTTGACTGCAACAACGGCACCATTGTAGTACCCATTTCACGTGCGCGCGACGTTTTGAAATGATTCTCATCTGGAGCCTTCCCGAATCGGTATGTATTCTGTACTAGCATTGCCGCAATTGCCCTGTTGAGGGCCTACTCTTGCAACTGTCATTCATCAAAACATCGTCCCCCCGCAATATCAATGACTCGGCACCAAGCTCGATTGGCAACGTTCCGGTGAGATTCATAGCATGATCGTATGGCTCCGGCACGTCCTCGGCTGGCTTCGCGGTGCCTTTTGCGGCCGCGAGGATCTCATCCTCGAAAGTCTTGGGTTGCGTCAACAGTTGCTCGCTCTTCATGTCAAACGCCGTCGCCTCCGACTCACCGCGTCACACAAGCGGTGCAGATGAGATGCTTCACGATTCGCGGATTCGCTACGTGCTACGGTTCGGTGAAAAAGATGTGAATTGACCGTGCACATTTCCCGCCACGCTCGACAATCCATTCTGGTTCTATAGCTTAGATGAAACGATTCGCACACAAAAATAAGAGGCGTTTGCACAAACCTTGGGCGTTGACAATTTTCAATCCTCGCGTAGGATGGCTTTCGTCGACGGCAGAAAAGGGACGGCAACGAATAGTCGCCAACGCGAAGTACGCTGGGTGATCGGTTCCACGGGGCGACTCGGTGGAGCTGCCAGACCCGAAAAAACCGACTGCGCTGCGAGGTGTCAGCCGGGGTTTGGAACTGCGAAAGCGGTGATCGCATCAAGGGCTGTGACGGTACATGCGTCCACGCCGGGGACTCTCTCGCGGGAGTTGTCGGCTAGAGCATAACCAAAGTCACAGCCTTTTCTATTTAGCCATCACAGGCCAGCTCTCTGCCCCTATGCCACGCTGATCTTATGGCAGACCCCAAGCGTTGCCCTGCGTGTCGCAGTACCAAAATCCAGCGGTGTTCGGCGGTAAACAAATTAGTCGCCGACGACCCTAGTGCACATCTCAGTTGTCTCATCACCTACCGCTGCGATAAAGATCACTTTTTGCAAGGCCAACTCGCCACCAAACAATCGACCGCAGCAACCGAAGTCAGACTTCTGGACGGGCACAAAGGCACCAAGATGACTGCGACCATAGCTGTCGAGCTTGGCTCCGCTGAGTCTGCAATGCTCCGTGCCGCTCGCGCAAGTTTCCCACACTATGGACCCGCTACAAGCGGGCCGGAACTTCTGGGAAATCTGTGCCTTCGACACCGTACGCCAAGCGGCTCGGGCTTAGGGCGTGTTGCCCGGCGCCTTGCGCTCTACTTTTGTTGGCTCAGTACCAGTGAAAGATTGTCGGCCAGCGCTAGATAACTGCCTAAGTCCCCGGTGGGCTTGCTAGCAGTTTCACCACAATCCTTCTGGTTCCCACCGGAAGCGGCCCTTGGGCATCCAAGAACATTAGGCGCGCCCGCTGTTGGGGCCGCTTACGTGTTGTCGGGACGCAGCCTGTGGGTTTGCATTTTGGCTCATCGGTTCATTGACACCGTCGGAGTGGTCGCCTCATATCTCGGATGGCAATCATAGGGGTGCAGCGGTATTCGGAGCAAGTGACGGGCAATCCTGGAGTAACCGGGTTGGGAAAGAGTGGCCGTAAGGTTTGGAATGGCTCCGTTGTCTATCGCCTTCTTCTCCCTTCGTCATCGGCATTGCACGTGACGTTGGGTGCCCGCGCCCGTTTCCCTAGATTCACCGATGTTTGTGCGACTTGGAAGCTTTTTCGGCTGTCCCATCTTCACAATCCATCGTGCGTTACATCACTGAAAACTTCTCGAGGCTTGTGCTAGAAGTATTAAATGGGGAGGTCTTTCATGCCCCATCAAGGGAATACCCCAGCTGTTTCTGCCGCGTTCCCCCTGCCCGTTTTTTCGGAGTGCGAAGCCCGCATCGATGCCCTGCCGCCGCTAGCGGTTCCCCGATCATCGGCCCTGCTCAGCGAGTTGCCGGATCGCCGACTGTTCCTCAAGATGCTGGCGTTTCCATGCGCGGCGGCCTGCGTCATGGCCCTTGCCCGTGACTCCATTGCCGTCCCCGTGCGGGCGTGGGCTGCGGTAGAGGAAGACGATTCCCGCTTCCGGGTCGAGGCGCGGTTCTACGAGAAGCTGCCCGGCAAGATGGTTCGCTGCAAACTATGTCCGCGCGAGTGCGTGGTCGAGGACCGCAATCGCGGCTATTGCCGGGTCCGTGAAAACCGGAGCGGAACCTATTACACGCTGGTCCACTCGCGGGTTGTCGCCGCCCACGTCGATCCAATCGAGAAGAAGCCCTTCTTTCACTTTCTTCCGGGCAAGCAGGCGTTTTCCGTCGCCACCGCGGGCTGCAACGTGAACTGCAAGTTCTGCCAGAACTGGGAGATTTCTCAGGCCAGACCGGAAGACCTGCCCGCAAGATACTTGCCCCCGAAGGACCTGGCGACGTTAGCTAAAGATAATCAGTGTGCCGCGGTGGCCTTCACCTACAGCGAGCCCACGATTTTTAACGAGTACGTCACCGACGCCGCGGAATCCGCACGCGACTCCGGTCTGAAGACCATCGTGGTAACCAATGGCTTCATCCAGCAGGCGCCCCTAAAGCGTACCTGCCAGCGTGTGGATGCCATCAAGATTGATCTCAAAGCTTACTCGCAGGATTATTACCGCGATGTCGTGCGCGGTCAGCTTCAGCCGATCCTGGACAACTTAATCACCGTTCGCAAACAAGGAAAGTGGCTGGAGATCGTGTATCTGACCGTGCCGACTCTCAACGACCGCGACGGCGAGATTCGCGATATGTCTCGTTGGATTAAGACGGAGTTGGGACCTGATGTCCCCGTACATTTCACGCGCTTCATGCCGCTTTATCTTTTGAAGAACCTCCCGCCGACTCCGGTGCCGACGCTGGAGCGCCTCAAAGCGGTGGCCGATGCGGAAGGTCTGCAATATGTGTATATCGGCAATGTGCCGGGGCATCCCGCCGAGAACACCTATTGTCCCAAATGCCACAACCTTGTCATCGAACGCGCGGGCTTCACCATCAAGCAGATGAACCTGCACAAAGGCAAGTGTTCGAAGTGCCAGCATCCGATCCCGGGCGTGTGGAGTTGAACATGATGATGCAAGCAAAGAGCATATTCCTGGCGCTGATTGTGGCGTTCCTGTTGGCGGCCAGCGTCGCCGGGACCGCGCAAGAAAAAGTGCGGCAAGCGGGGGTAGCGGGAGCATTCTATCCCGCCAATCCCGACGAATTGGGCAAGATGGTGGATGGATTTCTGACTAAAGCCCAGGTCCCGTCCATCAAGGAACCGCTGATTGCGTTGATTGCCCCCCACGCCGGATATCCATACTCGGGAGGTGTCGCAGGCCACAGCTACGCGCTGCTCAAGGACCGCAAATTTCACCGCGTAGTGATTATCGCGCCCTCGCACTACGAGGCGTTCCCCTTCTCCGCGGTTTACGACGGAGACGCATACGTCACGCCTCTGGGCAGAATTCCGGTGGACAAGGCCTTTGCGGCGACGCTGGTTAAGCAAAGCGCTTCGATCCGCTTATCAGGCCGCGGACATGACCGTTCGGGAGAACAGGCTGAACATTCTCTGGAGGTCCAGCTTCCATTCTTACAGCGGACAATTGCCCAATTCCAACTGGTTCCCATCATCATGGGCGATCAAAGCTACGAGGCAAGTCGCGCCCTTGGCGTGGCGCTGGCTAAGTTGATCCACGACCCCGACACGCTCATCGTCGCCAGTTCCGATCTCTCGCATTATCATCCCTATGACGAGGCATCGACCATCGACCACAACACGCTGCACGCCATCGAGGCGTGGGACTATTTCAACCTCTCGCGGAACCTGCAGGCGCGGGTGTGGGAGGCTTGCGGTGGCGGCCCGATTGTAGCCGCCATGATCGCGGCCGAGCGCCTGGGTGCGAACCGTGCCGAGTTGCTGAAGTACGCCAACTCGGGCGATGTGACCGGCGATCGCTCGCGCGTGGTGGGCTACAGTGCTTTCGCGCTGTACAAGGCCGCGCCCACCAACTCCGTCGCTCGACCCTTCACCCTGACCTCCAAAGAGAAACAGGAACTTCTGAGCGTTGCGCGGAGGTCGGTGGAGAGCGCAGTGCGTGAGCGCAAGGCCTATAAGCCGCCAGCCGGGTCGCCGTCACTGCAGCAGGACCGCGGCGCCTTCGTAACCATCACCAAGAATGGAGAACTCCGCGGGTGCATTGGATATGTATCCCCCATGCAGCCGCTGCTCGAAACGGTTGGCGAGGTTGCTGCGCTGGCGGCATTGCGAGATCCCCGCTTCCCTCCGGTTGTACCGGCGGAGTTGGGAGAGTTGCAATACGAGGTCTCCGTCCTGTCTCCCTTCCGGCGCGTGCTTGAGGTTCGGGAGATACATGTCGGCCAGCATGGCCTGCTCATGAAAAAGGGCGATCATGAAGGCGTGCTGCTTCCGCAGGTGCCCATTGAGGCGGGATGGGACCGCAAGACCTTTCTGGAAGAGACGGCGAGGAAGGCAGGTCTGCCTGCCTCGGCGTGGAAGGATGACGATACCGACATCTTCTTGTTTTCCGCGCTGGTGTTCAGCGAAGGCAAGCCGCTGGAGAGCATCACACCGGAAGCATCTTCTCCCTTGAAGCGGCCATGAGTGTCAATATGGCTGTCGCCAGGTTCAATACCAGAATCAGCAGGGCGGCTTTTAGGAATCCGAAAAGTGGTACCAGACAGGCACTCAGTACAACTGCACCGGTACACGCTCCCAGCAGATCAAGGGCATACAGAAATCCGGTGTTCTGCGGGGACGCATCTTTCCGGTCAGAGAAGAAGAGGTTGCTAGCCAAGGGAAATTGGTAGCCGCCTAACATCCCGCAGAGCAAGGCGACTGCGGGAAAAAGAACCTCCCCGACCAGGAAGAGTCCAGCCCGGCTGTTGGTTTGCGCGCAGGTCAGAAAGAACCAATACTGTAACACCGGCGATAGGGCGGCGATCACCTGGACGGTGGCCAGGACTTGCAGCTGGGTGCGATTGACTCCGTCTCGCCGGCCAATGCTTCGCAATCCCAGCCAACTGCCCAGCGCCATGCCCATCATCACCGCCGCAACCAGTAGTGCCAGTTGCTGATAAACATAGCCGTAGATCGCCTGAAAACCCAGCAGCAGCAGAACCTCCAGGGCCATTAGCGTGAACCCCATGGCGCCGACGCAGCCTGGCACACACACACGGTGAAGCTTCTTTGGCCCCCACACTGCCAAAATAAGTATCCCGGTCACTACCAGCGCAGTCAGTCCCGACAAAATCCAGCGAAACTGAATGCGTGCCATGCCTGTGAAGGCTTCACGATAACGGTCATTGAACTGGGTGCTCCAAAGCGCTATATCGAAGTAGTAAGCGACCGGCGCAAAATCACGATTGACGGGAGTTTCCGGCTGGGGCCGAACCTGTTCCGCCATTTCCAGCATGCGATCGGGGGCCATGCGGAAGGGAAGGTAATACTCGCGCACATAAATGGTCTCTAGGTGGCGGGCCTTCAGCCTTTGCAGTAAGTCATCGGCGCTAACCGTCAGAGTGTCCGCTTGCGTGGCGGCAAAGAAGTGCGCGGTGTCTCCAGGAATTGTAGTGACCTCGGGAAATACCTCCTGCAAGCTCCGGTTAATGCACCGTAGAAAACTCCCCATAGTTGGCGTTATGTAGTTCTCCGAGGCTCGAAGCTGGAAAGAGAGAATGCCGCCGGGATTCAACTTCGCGGCAGCTTCGCGGAAGAATTCGACGGTGAAGAAGCGNNGCAGGTGCACGCGCGGTTCGTGCTGGAGCATGACCATTTCAGCGCTGAAGTAACTCTGCCCAAGCTCAAAGATTTTGGGATCCAGCTCGATCACATCGATGCGCTCGATCAAGGGATGCTTTAGGGCTTCGGCGGCGCTCCCATTCAGTCCCCCGCCGATCAACAACACGCTTCTCGGGGCCCGGTGCTGCAGGAGGGCGTAATGAACGGATTCTTCAGCAGCCTGAGGGCCAGGCACAGTAAATAGCACGAGACCGTTCTCGAGAAGCGTGCGGCTGCTGTCGGTTTCCACTACCGCTAGATTTCCGTACGCCGAATTTTGGCTGGTCAGGAGATGAAATCCCTGCCAGAGCCGCCGGAGTGAAAGCGTTTCCATCCAAGGCGCGCCGAATGGAAATAGCCCGACGACGAAAACCGCGAATATTGCCGCGTAGGCACCCTTGCGCCAGACAGGCCCGCGAAAGATCAAGCTGGCGGCGGCTAGCAGGTTCAATAACCCAAGGCAAAATGCAATTTGGAAGGACGTGTAATGGCGGACCAACATCAGGCTGGCGAGCAGGCCACCGATGCCTGATCCAAATGCTTCCAGCAGATAAACGGATCCCGTAGCCCTCGCCGGCACAGCCCCGGTTTCCTGACCTACCAGGCGGCTGCCCGCTGCAAACATTCCTCCCGAGAACAGGCAGAACGGGCATAGCACCACAAGGGCGGTAAGGAACATCGGCCACGGCCCCAGGATTTCGCCGGGAACATTGAGAAAAATTCCTTTGCTGCTTCGGACTGCGAAGATGGTCAAGGGCAGCGCTAACGCGAGGAGCGCCTGCAATCCGGCCATGGTCTTGCGCGGATCAGCGAACCATGCGGTCTTCCGGCCGAAGAGGCTGCTACCGATACCCGTCCAGAACAACCAACTGGCAAGCAAGAGTCCCAGCGAGATCTCGTTGCCGTAGAAGACCACCAGCAGTTCCCGCATGAGCAAGATCTGGGCAACGGTTGCCGTGAATCCGATCAGCAACANNTGGCGTGGCGTTAGCCTCCGACTGCTGTGCCGGCACCCATCGCAGTGACAACAAGCAATGCTGGATTGCTTCTCAATGGGATAGGGGCAGGTCGCTCGACCAGGCGTCGGCCGCGATCAACCATTTCTTTTCCACACGCTGCCACACGGTCAGGTATTTCCCGTGGTCCTCTTTCGTAGTGCCGTCATTTTGCGGCACGCTCATGCGATAGGTACCCACATCCCAGGCGACGCCACCATGCTGCTTGATATAGGTGACATCAAATGCGAGATCGGCTACACCATGGCTGAGCGGACCCTTTAGGTACTCCCGAATCGCATCGTGTCCGTGCACGGCCCGGTGGTGCGGGGGAAGATACACGGCATCGGGAGCGTAAGCGGCAATGACCTTGTCCAGGTCGCCTGCATTCCAGTGCGAGGCCCAGGCATTGCCAATCTGGCGAATGGTGTTAGCGGCGCTGGCGGCCCCGGATGGTTGGCGAGCGGTCCGGGTGGGCTTGCGCGCTACGCGTTTGGCACGCTTCTGGGCAGTACTCTTCATAGCAAACCTCCCACGGCACAGCTGATTGCCTAAATTCTAGGCCGGATAGAACTGACGGGGCCGGACGCCCCCGCTGTGCGGTTCAACCTGACGCCGGCGATCGGTCGCTGCGGTTGCCGGCTGCGTTTGGCGCCGAAATTCTGGTCGGATTCCCTTCACTGCAAGTTGTGAAACCCCATCAGAACATGACGCAGGCCTCGGTCACTCGTTCTAATAAGCGTTCCAGCAGTCCCAGCTTCTGCTGCAGTTCAATCTTGTGCGCGGCATTCTCCGGGTGAGCGATGCCTTCGGTCAGCGTGCGCTTTTGCGCACGCAGGAGGTCAGCCACCCCTTCAAGTTCATCGGAATCGAGTCGTAGGTCTCGGGCCAGGACCTTGTCCAAAACATCGTTAATGAACCGGGGACTTTGCCCGATGCCTCTATCGGATTGGACGTTGCCGGACGAAGGCGCTTGAGCTGCTGATACCGTGCCCACCCGCTCCAGCAAGACGTTCGTAAGTAGATTTAGCTCGTCGGGCTCCAAGTGTAATTGCATTGCCTTTCTCCGATCCAGAAAGAAAGCATCTCAGAAATCTCTACCATAGAGATTGAATCATGCCGGCGTTCGAGCTGTCAGTGACAACGACCAACCAGAGCAAAATCAAACAGGGGTCCGTTATGAGACTCCCTTTTCGGCCAATATCCCTGAGTACCGCCCCGCCAATTTCACGTCACAGACAAATGGCGGAGCCGGGCGCTATATTCTGGGCAGGAGGTGCTAAACCAGCAGCCGAGTGTGATCGAGCACGCTGCTACTCCCCGTAAGGCGCCATTTGAGGTTGGTACCCGGCTCGACGAGTTTCATTGATATCCGCCCTCCGCAGGGAGAGAAGCTCGTATAGCTTTTCGAAGGAGCGAGGGGCAATAGATTTGACTGGGAGGGAAGTTAGGTGCGCTACGGAGTCGATTCCGGTCGTTGCTCGCTCTTCATGTCAAACGCCGTCGCCTCCGACTCACCGCGTCACACAAGCGGTGCAGACGAGATGCTTCACGATTTGCGGATTCGCTGCGTGCTACGGTTCGGTGAAAAAGATGTGAATCGACCGTGGACATTTCATGCCACGCTCGACAATCCATTCTGGTTTTATAGCTTAGATGAAACGATTCGCACACAAAAATAAGTGGCGTTTGCACAAACCTTGGGCGTTGACAATTTCTCATCCTGCTGTAGGATCACACATGTCGACGGCAGAAAAGGACAGGCAAACATAATAGTAGCCAGTCCGAAGTAAGCTGGGTGATCGGTTCCGAGGGGCGACCCGGAGGAACCGCCAGACCCGAAAAAACCGACTGCGCTGCGAGGCGTCAGCCGGGGTCAGGGACCGCGAAAGCGGTGATCGCACCAAGGGCTGTGACGGTACATGCGTCCNNACGCCGGTGGCTCCCTCGCAGGAGTTGTCGGCTAGAGCATAACCAAAGTCACAGCCTTTTCTATTTAGCCATCACAGGCCAGCTCTCTGCCCCTGTGCGACGCTGATCTTGTGGCAGACCCCAAGCGTTGCCCTGCGTGTCGCAGTACCAAAATCCAGCGGTTTTTGCTGATGCTCGATGCCTACCATGCTGCTTTCCTAACAAGTCCGCGCGATGCATTGGGAGTACTTTTTCNNCTTTCTGGGGTAAGTTTCATCGCCGCGTAACTATTCGTGTCCCAGGCAGCAGCCCGAAAAGACAACTCACGGGCGCGGTCCAACCATATGCTTTCTCCGGTGTGCTTGTAGAAGTTCAACAGACCGTAAGCCTGTCCAGCCAGACCGCAACACAGGTTGCTGATCGGCGCGGTGGATTCCCACACGTGCCAGGCGGCCCTTTCCGCAAGCCGCAGATATGCGTCGTCATGGAGCACGTCGTACGCCGCCGTCCATAAGAAGATGTACCCAGCGCTGCCGTTACACCACCCTGACATGTAGCTGGCAGGGCCACCCCGCCCGCCCTGGGGAAGGTACCAGGGCCAGCGGACGCCCCGGCCCGACGGTTCGGCGCAATCCGATAGCTGTTGCAGACGTTCCGCGAAATGGCGCGGCAATTCCGCGCCGGACGACCTATGCCAATTAATCGCAGCGTACAGGATGCCGGCCCAGCCGTGCGCAATCCCGAGGTAGGTGATCAGAGTGCCTTCGCGGACAGGCGGCTGTTTTTCGATCTCCCGCCACACCGAATCCATCGTGCGGTTGCCGAACTCGACCAGGCGATCGGGCTTCAGCAAGTCGCCGTCCGCCAGGGTGTCGAGCAGCAGCGAAGTGATCAGCAGAGTGCCGGAGCGGCCCAAAGCCAGGTCGAGGTTGTCGCACGGCTGCTGCGACATCGCCATGAAGCCTTCGATCCCAGCAGCTTGTGAGCTGACGTCGCACATCGCGTGACTGACCAGCGCCTGCACCGCATGAATGCCGCTCAAGGTGTGATAGGGCGAAATCGATCCGACGATTTCCGGAGTGATCTCGATTTCTGGGTTGTAGTAACTGTCGCCGTTATCTGGGTCAGACACGGCCCGGCGACACCACACATCGGCGAGCGAAAGCAGTGCGGCGTCCTGACGTCCACAGGCGATGCGATACAGTGCATAGGCTATGCCGGCGGCGCCGTAGGTCAGGGAAGCCTTCGGAGCAGTACTTAAACCCGAATGCACGAGATTTCCTGAGAATCCAACCCGCGCGAGGACGCGGGCCAGCACGCGATCCAAGGCTGTTGGATCCGCGGCGACAGTGCCCAGGAACCAACCTGCGGCGGGCACCTCCACCGCGCTGAGAGCGTCGGCAAACTCTGAAACCGAGGCGAAGCGTGCGGACGGATCCTTACTGAGTGCCTTGGCCAGGACACTCTCTGCTTCAGGCCATGAGGCCATGCTCCGTTGCGCGAACGGCACGGGCGAGACCTCCAGAATTTGACGCATCATCTCATCTTTGGTCAGGGAGAAGTCCACATACTCATCGCCGGCGAGGAAGGAATAGAGCAACGCGGCCAAGGCATATTGTTCTCCGAGCTGGCTGGCACAGGGAGGCTGTTGGCCCTGGCTGACCGCCGCCGCGTATTCCGGCTCAAAGAAGAACCCGACACCTCCGCGGGGAGGCTCACCGAACTTCTGGTTTACGTTCTCCTGTCGGGCAAGACCGAAATCTACAATTTTGACCCGGTAGGCCTCGTCTACCATGATGTTTCGGGGATGGATATCGGAGTGAATTACTCCCTGGTCGTGCAGTCGCGAGTAGGTACGGAGGATCTGGCAACACAGACTGAAGAGCTTCTCTTGACACTCCACGCTGCGACCCTGATGCAGGTGAGCAGCGGCGGTACCAGCATCAACGCCCTCACACCACTCAAGGAGAAGGTACGGGCGGCTTTCCCAGACCCCGGCATCCAGGAGCACGGGGCTAACCGTGCCAGCCAGGTGCCTGAGGATTGCGCCCTCACGCTCGAGCATCCGGCAGCCTTCGGCATTGGAGCCCGGTCGCAGTATCTTGAGGGCGGCAATGGTGCCATTAGGCCGGCGGACTTGATAGATTTCGCTGTCTTCAAGAGCCTGTAGGCATTGCAGTACTTCACAGTCCACTGCCGTGACGCCAGACTGGAGCGACGCCTGAATCTCCTCGGCTTCTTCTGAATTCGGCGGGACCAGCAGCCGCCAGCCAATCAGCTGAGTCAGCATGGAAAGCGCCTCTTCCAGCGTCTGCTCAGGGTCGCTACTCACCGCACGGCTGTAATGGGCGATGGCTTGACCAATCGTCTTCGGAGTTTCGAACTCTTTAAGCAAGGCCGCGGATTGTGGGTCGAGGATACGGGATGGCGTGCGAGATTGCGGCCGTGAAATTGCGAAGTCGCCGTCGCGCGCGTCCACCTGCTGGCGCAGTTTGGCCGGTAAGTCTTCGACTGGGGTGATGACGATGCCCTTGGGCAGAACCCACGGATCGGTGATGCTCATGAAACGCTAATTCTCCTCGCCAAGACTATGCTTCCATTCAGTGCCGGCGGGGGTCCAGGAACGTGTATTGACACCCTCGAACTGGAGTCGTTGCAGGGCGAATTGCCATGGCTCTAGATTTGCGGTGTGATCTGTACTGGCTGCGATCAAGGCTACAGCGAGACGGTTAGTCACCCACAGCCGCCAGCTCTCTCGCCCTATCCAGGGCAGCGCCTGCTCCTCGGCAGGCGGATCGACACCCCACGAAAGCAAGCCATCACCGGCCAGTTCCGCCGTAAACGGGACGCCCTGTACCGGGCAGCCCCCCAGCTCCTTTTTCAGTTGTTCTGCAGCATCCATCAAGTCGTTGTAGCTGCCGAAGTAGGCCACCATCTTGTCCGGGCGCAGCAACCCCGGGGCATCCTTCCCGACCTTGAAGTGTTGCACCCGAGTCCGGCTCAGTGCAGCAAGAATCAAGGGAAAGACCTGGGGCAAGTTATCGGTTTTCGGACTTATATACAGTTTGCATTGGATCGTTGCACGGTCGCCGAAAGCAGCCCTTGTGCCAAGACGGCGTGACTGCCAGGCAAGCCAGCCTTCGTTAGAGGCGGGATTGCGTACCCTCGACCACTCGCGGTCAAGCAATGCCCGGGGGCTGCCCTCCCGGATGCCCAGATAATCGGCGACGGTGCCAGCGTCGGGAAGAATTCGGCTCCAAAAAGGGGAGAGCGGGGTGCGATTGTACCCGTAGAGGCGGGACGAAAGCACCATGGGATCAGTCAGGCCCAAACTCTGGCCGTAGCGAAGAGCGTCCAAGGAAAGGCGCTCCAGGAATCCTTCGACCGTGGAGGTGGCGGTCGATTCCTCCTTGGCGGCGCAAATCAGCGCGGCGGCCTCGGACCCGGAGAGAAACTTGCCCTCCCGTTCGAGGGCCAGCACGCCGTCCAGAATAAGCCGCGTGATCTCTTGATTGCACCGGTCTCCCAGGGTCGCTCGCACGTACGCGGGGAGCCGACCCGGTTGCTGGAGTGTCAAATAAAGCAGGGCGGTGTCTCGCGAAACCGATTTCACCCCCAGGCCAGACTTCTCAAGCGGGCGAAGAACACCGTAGAAATTGGGATCTTTCAGGAGATCTTTCAGCACCTCGCGCTGCTCGGCGGGAAGGCGGTCGAACAATACTAATTCATACTTGGGATTCGCGGCGAAAACCGATTCCAGGACGTTATCGCACGAACCCTTCTTCATGGAAGATTGTCTTGAATAGGCTGAACAACAAAACACTGAGCGGAGAGTGAACAGTCGCTTCCGCTCAGCGAAGTGCAATGGTTCACGCCGTCAGCCATGCCGCAACGTCATCACCGTGCGGAGGCTGCTTTTGCAAGCCTCTAGTCTCTTTTTCCCGGTTTCTTAGCAGTCTCGGCTAAACGCTTTTCGTGCTTGTCCACTTCTTTCAGAGCTTCGTGCAGTTGGGCCTTGACCGCTTTCAGGGTTTCATGGTCAATGCCCTGGAAAAGGACCGTCGGCTCTTCTGTACCAGCGCAATAAATCGTTCCACCGCAGGTCAGAATCGATCCGGCAAAACATGTGTAGGTGCCGAGCCTGCATACCAACAAGGTTGTCGTGTACACACTGGGATGGCAGACGAACATCGTAGGGAGACAGTTGTGTCCGCAACCGATGGGGGTAATTAGGCTGGGGTGGCAGCCTACGTACTCCTCCCGAGCCTTAGTAATGTCAATCATTAATTCTTTCACGTCAAAGGCCATACGTTCTACCTCGCTTGCCGCTAGACGGGACTCAGTCTGGCGTACGATGGCACTATAGCGCCGATTGTCTTCGCATGCAAAGGATTTTGCGGGGCCGTTGGAGGCCTAATGTCTTTACGGCGCTTCCCAGTCGAGGGCGTAGACGCCCTGGTCTCCAACGTCGCGGAGCAGCAACGGCGAATCGTCGGGCGCGATAGCCAGCCCAGTCCATAAGTGGCCCGTGTAGGAGAAGTTTTTCAGGTCTACCACGCGTTCTATCGTTCGGTCGCTGAGCCGAATCCTGAGAACGGCACCCGTTCCGCTGCTATCGAGAATCTGCAGGTACTGGCCGTCCTTCGACCAATTCAGCCAACCCAACGTGCCCTCGGCGATCTCAGTCCATTTCTGGGTCTGGAAATCGAACAACCAAAGGGTCTTCGAGTCAGACGACACCGCGGGAATGTATCTTCCGTCAGGGGACCAGCGGGGCTGGAAGAGGCCCTGCGATCCGGGCAGGGTGGAGACTTTGCCGCTCGCCAAGTCGAGAATGCGGACAGCCGATGCAGCATTGTTCGGTGCGCCACCGAAGACGATCTTGCTCCCGTCCGGCGACCAGTTCGGGTCCCATTGCGGTTGTGGATCGTCCGGCATCAGCTGTCGGGGAATTCCCCCCTCGGGTGAAACCTCGTAGATTCTGGAAGGCTTGTCGGCGATGTTTTCAAAGTACACGATCTTCTTGCCGTCCGGCGACCAGCGAGGCAGCATGGCATAGTTGGGCGGATAGGTCAGTTGCAGTCGCTCGCTCCCGTCCGCTTTGCTGCGCCACAGGGTGCCTCCGGGATAGGAAACGTAAGCCACCCAATGGCCATCCCGCGAGAAGGCAACGTATTCGGCTGAAATGCCCCCGAGAACGGGCGCGAACTGGCCCGACTTCACGTCGAAGCGCGTCAACTCGCCCGAGAATGTCCGGCCGACTACGAAGAGCTTCTTGCCGTCTCGGCTGGGAAGTGGGGAGGTCAACCACAGAGGACTGGAAGTCAGTGGAATGGGCTGGGGTCCGGGGTGAAGCAAACCACCCTTTCGCGGCAGGGCCCAAATTTGTCCGCGCGACACGAAGACGAAGTACTTCCCGTCGGCCGTCCATCTGCCGCAGCAGTCCGAATCAGGCGGTTTGTTCCAACCGGGAAGCAAGCGATGCAAGTCTGTACCGTCCACCGTAGTCTCCCAAAGAAAGCGCGAGCCGTCCGCAGGGTTCTGCACATCGAATCGCAAATGCCTCCCGTCGGGCGACCAGGAGGCATGATAGATAAGGTCAGAGTCCTTCATCGTGACCAACTTGCGGGATTCGGTGCCGTCCGCGTTCGCCAGGAACAATTCGTTCCCTTTGCAGTAAGCCAGCATCTTGCCGTCGGGCGACCAGGTGCCGTCAATTCCCACAATGTCGCCCAAGCGGCGCGNNCCAGAAGTTCCGCCCCGTCCGGTGAAACGTCAGCCACCTCCATATTGGGAGAAAGCGTCGGAATCCGGCTGAGATTCCCACCCGAGATCGAAATTTCGGCAATACTACGGGAAGCGTAGGCCCCATAACTCAGGTAAAGCCTCGAACC
>PLYW01000156.1:0-9263 GCA_003151875.1 Acidobacteriaceae bacterium | reverse complement strand
TCCTTCTCGAGGCAGCGTTGCACGACTTTCTGCACCCCCGCAGGCGTGTCGGGCGCAAGCTGCGAGATCGGCGGTGGGTCTTCGTTCAAAATCGCGACCATGGTTTCCGGCGAAGTTGGTTTGCGAAACGCCCGTTTCCCCGTGACCATCTCGTAGAGAACTGTGCCGAACGCAAAGATGTCAGAGCGGTGGTCGGCAGTCCCTCCGCGCACCTGCTCAGGAGACATATAGCCCACGGTTCCCACCACTACGCCAGGTTCGGTTTCCTCCGGGAGCGTAACGGTCCGACCGTCGGGAGATGCAACGGAAGCCGGGACGAGCTTGGCCAGGCCGAAGTCGAGAATCTTGGCCCGTCCATCCTTGTTGAGGAACAGGTTCTCCGGTTTCAGGTCGCGATGGACGATGCCTCTTTCGTGCGCTGCCGCCAAACCGTCCGCGATCTGCACGCCGTAGTCGATGGCCTTGCGCAGCGGTATCGGCCCGCGCCGGAGCCGGTCGCGCAGCGTTTCGCCCTCCAGTAGTTCCGACACNNGCGGCTCGCGCTTCAACCTCGAAGCGGTACAAGCGGCCGGCGTCGGAGGTGACGGACTCGGGCAGGACCTTGATCGCGACCTCTCGTTCCAGCCGGGTGTCACGCGCGCGATACACCTCGCCCATTCCGCCCACGCCCAGGGGGGAGAGAATTTCATACTGCCCGAGAATCGTGCCTTGGACTAGGGCCATCGGTACGCGCAATTATAGTCCGGCGCAGGAACGTTGCACGGATGCAGCCCGCGCATGCTGGTCCTGATAAATCGAGGCACAACTCGGGAGACAAGCTTGAAGTCGCCTGGTCGCCGGTCGGCCTTAACACTGACACTCCAAGCTTTAAGAGTCCAATAAGGTATTCCGGGGGGAGTCACTGGACTCCTGCAGGATTCGATAGAGACTGGAGCGGCTGATCTGCAGGATCTCTCCGGCGCGCGCCTTGTTGCCATCCACGCTCTGCAGCACGCGCTCAATGTGCCTTCTCTGCACATCCGCCAACGGCACCAACACCTCGTCCCCGTTGCCGGCAACTATGATCTTCACGGAATCGGGAAGATCGCGGACGTCTATGGTGTTGGTCGTTGCCATCATGCAGGCACGTCCCAGAACGTTTTCGAGTTCCCGAATATTTCCCGGCCAGGAATGGCGTGACAGCACGGTCTGCGCCCGGCGGGTGAGGGCCGCGACCGGCATCTTCAATTCCGTCGCACAGCGGCGAAGAATGTCCTGCTCCAGCAGGTGCAGATCTTCTTTGCGTTCTGCCAGCGACGGCAGCTTGATTTCGATCATGGAAAGCCGGTAATACAAATCCTCACGAAATTGTCCCTGCGACACCATTTTGCGCAGGTCGCGGTGGGTTGAGGCGATCATGCGGACGTCCACCTTGCGAGAGGCCGTGGCTCCGACCTGCCGTACCTCCTGGTTCTGAAACACGCGCAACAGTTTCGCCTGCATGGCCTGCGACATCTCGCCGATTTCATCCAGAAACAACACCCCGCCATGCGCGGCTTCTATCAAACCAATGCGGTCCTGGCTGGCTCCCGTGAAGGCTCCCCGGACGGACCCGAACAACTCACTCTCCAGCAGCGTTTCCGTGATCGCGGCACAGTTGCAAACCACCAAGGGCTTGCTAGCCACGGGACTCAGCCGGTGCAGGGCGCGGGCCACCAGCTCCTTGCCCGTTCCGGTCGCGCCGCCAATCAACACCGTCCGAAAATGCGGCGCGATGCGGCGTATGGCGACGAAGACTTCCTGCATGATCGCACTCTGTCCTACCATGCCCTCAAACTGGAGAGACTGATAGACGTCCTCCTCCAGGCGGTGGCGATGCTCGCGACGCCGCGCTTCGTCTAGCAACAAGCCGACGCGTTCCCGCAAACGCTCGACCGCGATGGGCTTCACCAGGTAATCGCACGCTCCCTGTTGAATGGCCCGCACCGCTGATTCGGTGGAGTAGTCTGCGGTCAGCATCACGACATCGATATTGGGATCGATCCCCAGAATGCGCTCTAGAACGTCCATCCCCGGGGCCGTAGGCATGTTCAAATCCAGCAGAATGACCGGGGGATGCCGCTTGTGGACGATGGCCAGCGCCTCTTCCGGGTTCGTGGTCGAAATAAAGTCCACGCTTTTCGAAGATATGGCCTCACCGACAAACTCCAGGAAATCGGCCTCGTCGTCGATCGCCAGCACCGTCACCTTCGATTCGCCCGGTTCAGCTTGCTTCACTTGTTCTAGTTCCTTCATCGGAATCTCTCTCGCCGAGAAATCTCCCGATCTTTGGGAAATTCCCATTTGGGCATTACGCGGAGGAGTAGCCAGCTTTCTCCTTAGGTCCTGAAGATACTGTGCAACTTCTCATCCAGGGCCGTTTTCGTGAGGGGCTTATTGGCAAAGTAAGCTCCCGGTTCCAGGGTGCCATCCCGCAAGATCATGTCACCGCTGTAGCCGGAAACAAACAACACCTTCAGCACGGGGATTTTCTGCTTGAGCCTATCGGCCAACTGGCGGCCACTCATGCCGGGCATCACCACGTCGGTAAGCAGCAGATCGATTGGCCCTTCTTGTTTTTCGGCCATGCGNNGAGGGGTCACATGGGCCAGTCCACTCTGGCTCGGCAGGTATATTTTGAAGGTCGTACCGCCCGGTACTTTGGTGTCGACCGCTACGAAACCTCCGCTTTGTCGGACAATCCCGTAAACCGTGGACAGACCCAAGCCGGTGCCTTTTCCCATCTCCTTAGTGGTAAAAAATGGATCGAAGATGTGCGGCATCACTTCCGAGCTAATGCCGGTGCCGGTGTCAGAAACGCAGATCACGGCGAAGGGGCCGGGTGGCACACCCGGATGCGCGCTGGCAGAAGACTCATCCAGTTCGACATTGTGCGTCTCAATCACCAGCTTGCCACCGTGCGGCATGGCGTCGCGGGCATTGACGGAGAGGTTCATGAGGACTTGGTCAATCTGCGTGGGGTCAGCCTTCACCGTCCATAGCTCCGGATCCAGCGATAGCATGAGCCGGATGTCCTCGCCGAGCAGACGCGGCAGCATTTCCGCGAGGTGACTGATGCTCACATTCAGGTCCATGAGATTGGGGGCGAATACCTGCAGGCGGCTAAAGGCCAGCAACTGACGAATCAACGCGGTGGCCCGCTGGGCGGCGTCCTTGATCTTTATGATCCGGCGCAGGTTCACATCCGCCGGCGGCATGGTCTCGGCGATCAGATCGCTGTAGCCGATCACAATGCCCATGATGTTGTTGAAGTCGTGGGAGACCCCGCCCGCCAAGCGGCCCACCGCCTCCATTTTCTGCGCCTGCAGAAGTTGAGATTCCAGCTGCTTGCGCTCGGTATTATCGATCAGAAATCCATGCCAAAAGACGCTGCCATCAGGCTCCCGTTCCGGCAAGGCATCTACTTTGACCCAGAGCAGTCCCCGTTTCGGGTGTTCCACACGAAACTCGTCGTGCCAGGGCGTCACCGAGCGGAACGAATCCGCGACGGTCGCCTTAAAGTGGGGGAGATCGTCGGGATGAATGGTCGCCAACACCGGGCCCGCGTCATCGATGACATCATCGGGAGCGAGATCAAAAATGTCGTGCAGCCCGGAGCTGGCAAAGGGTATGGCGCTGGAGCCGTCTGGCCGCATGAGATAGGCAAAAATCGTTCCTGGAATGCTGGCCACGATCCGGCGCAATTCCTCTTGGATGGCTTCCGCCTCTTTGCGTTCGGTGATGTCTTCGACCGCTCCTTCGTGCCGTATGACTTTCCCGGCAGCGTCCACTACGGCACGCACGTTCGCCGATATCCATTTTTTCTTGCCATCTCGGTCATAGATTTCGAAATCAAAATTGTGCAATTCGCTGCTATTTTCCAGCAAACGCGACAATTCCTGGTGCGCGCCGGCATCGACAAATAGCTGACCTCCTATGTTCAAAACTTCCACCATCATCTGTTCGGGAGAATCGTAGCCCAGCATCCGCGCGAAGGCGCGATTGACGCTCAGGAAACGGCCGTCGGGAGTGCTTTGGAAGATTCCAATGACGGCATCTTCAAAAATCGAGCGATACTTCTCCTCGGCTTGCCGCAACCTATCGTCGGCAATCTTGCGCAAAGTGACATCCTGCTTGATCGCCACGTAATGGGTGATCTCGCCGCCGCCGATGCGCACGGGCGTAATGGTCATTTCCTCGGTGTATTCCGTTCCATTTTTGCGCCGATTGATGATCTCCCCGTGCCAGGTATTCCCGGACGTGATGGTTGCCCACATATCGGCATAAAGCGCGCGGTCGTGTTCGCCCGACTTCAACAGCCGGAGATTGTTGTTCAGAACTTCTTCCGGAGCGTACCCGGTGAGCTGCAAGAATGCCTGGTTGAACCACAGAATCGTGCCTTGGCTGTCGGTAATCACGATGGAGTTGGCCGCCGCTTGCAACGCCGCCGCTTGCAGTCGAATGGTCTCTTGCGCTTTTTTCCGTTCGACCGCATACTTCAGCGACCGCCCCAAAGCCGGCCCCGCGATGGTCCCCTTTACGAAGTAGTCCTGCGCTCCCGCGTGGGCGGCCTGCACTGCGGTTTCCTCATCGTTCAGGCCGGTCAATATCACCGCGGGAAGCTGGGGGAACTTGGACTGAAAGCGGACAAAGGTCTCTAGTCCGCGACTGTCGGGAAGAGACAGATCCAGAAGCACAACATCGGCAGGGTTGGACCCTAGCTTCTCCAGGCCAACCGACAAGCGCGCGGCGCACTCTAGCGTGAACCCATCGCCCTCAGCTTCCTTCAGCATCTCCACAATAAGCCGGGCATCGCCCGGGTTATCTTCGATCAGTAGAACATTCGTCGGCATAAACCCTCCCTTCGCTGCCCTATTTGGGAGGAAGCTTTACAATGCTGATCCAGAAATTCTGGATCGCCTGTACCACCTCAACAAATTTTTCCAGGTCCAGGGGCTTGGTGATATAGCAGTTGGCGTGATGGTTGTAGGATCTCACGATGTCTTCCTCTGTTTTGGAACTGGTAACGATCACCACTGGAATTCGTCGCAAATCCGGATCCGCTTTGATTTCGGAAAGGACCTCGCGACCATCCTTCCCCGGTAGGTTAAGATCCAGCAAAATCAGATCGGGCCGTATTGCATGGGCGTACCTGCCTTGTTTGCGCAGAAAGGCCAGCGCCTCTTGGCCGTCGGAAACGGCGCGCAACTGGTTAATGATTTTCGACTCCCGAAACGCCTCCCGCATCAGCCTGACGTCTCCGGGGTTGTCTTCCACCACCAGAATTTCAGCTGGCTGAACTTGCACGCACTCTCCGATAGCCACCATGACTCACCTCTGCCATTGGGATAGTGAACGTAAACGTGGATCCCTTTCCGGGCTCTGACACCACCCAGATCCGGCCTCCATGCCGCTCCACAATCTTCTTAGTGATTGCTAGACCGATGCCCGTACCCGGGTACTCCTGGCCCGCATGCAGGCGCTGAAAGATCACAAAAATCCGGTCGGCATCGTGGGGTTCGATTCCAATGCCGTTATCGCGCACGGAAAAGCGCCACTCGCCGGCTTCCTGTTGGGCAGACACGTGAATGCGGGGCGGTTCCGGGCCGTGAAATTTCAGGGCATTTCCGATCAAATTCTGGAAGACCTGGCTCAACTGCGTCGCGTCCACCGGGATCGTGGGCAAAGGATCGTGGCTTATGACCGCGTGCGCCTCTTCGATCGCCGCCATTAAGTTGACCTGCGCTGCCTCCAGCACGCTCTCGCTGTTTGTCGAAGCGACCTCTTTGCCCTGGGTGCCCGCTCGGGAATAGGCGAGCAGATCGTTGATCAGCACCTGCATGCGATGGGCACCGTCCACCGCAAACGCGATGAAATCGTCCGCATCGGCGTCGAGTTTACCGCGATAGCGCTTGCCTAAAAGTTGGGTGTAGCTGGCCACCATGCGCAAGGGTTCCTGCAGGTCATGCGAGGCCACGTAGGCGAACTGTTGCAGGTCGGCATTGGAGCGGGCCAGTTCCTCGGCGCGCCATGCCAGTTCTTTTTCTGCTTGCTTGCGTGCGGTCACATCGCGCGCTGCTGCGAACACGCCTTCCACCAGGCCGGCTTCATTGCGGAACACCGAAGCGTTGTACAGAACGTCGGTGACCACGCCGCTGGTGCTGCGCATAGCCAGCGGGTAGTCGTGCACCACGCCCTCGGCGAACACCCGCTGGTAGACCTGCTGGGCCTTTTCCGGCTCGGTAAAGTAATCCGAGAAGTCGCTTCCAATCAGCCGGTCGCGAGAAACGCCGGTAATTTTTGTCGTCGCCGCATTGACGTCGGTGATCGTGCCGTCGCGACTGATCGTCACCAGCGGGTCCAGGCTGGCTTCGATCAGGCTGCGAGCATAGAGGGAAGCTNNACTTTCGCCCGGGCATTCACCCAGCGGATTTCACCGTTGTCGCGCCGCCGAATCCGCCATTCCGAGGCAAACTCGCCCGTTGTCAAGGACCTTTGGATCGCGGTTCTTGCACGTTCCAGATCTTTGCGTAATATAAGCGACTCCCAGTCCTCATAAGTGCCACCGAACGTTCCCGGAGCAAGCCCGTACAACTCTTCGGTTCCGGATGACCAGACATTCACATTGTTGCGAATGTCCCAGTCAAACGTACCGGACCGCCCCGCTTTCAGGGCCAGGGCAAGCCGCTCGCGGCTCAAACGCAGTTCGTTTTCGGGTCGCTTGCGCTCCGAGATATCGCGGGCACTGATGGATGCTCCCACGATCCTTCCGGCATGGTTCCTCACCGGGTAGATTGAAGCAACGATATCGATGATCTTCCCATCTTTTCGGCTCTGCGTCGTTTCGAACCGTGGAACATGCTGACCCGCCTTGATTCTCTGCATGTTCGCTGCAAACTCTTCGCGACGGTCCGCCGGGATCGTAATAGAAATGGATTTCCCCGTCATTTCCTGCACCGAGTAGCCGTAAATCGCCGCCGCCCCGGAGTTCCAACTCGTGACTACACCGTCGAGGGTTATCGCGATGATGGCATCGTCGAAAGAGGGAAAGATGGACGCCAAACTGGCGATGATTTCTTCCTTCTGGTGGCGCGCCCAGTCGCGACGTTCCGCCACGAAACCAGTCCATACCGTGAGGCCTGCCAACAGTATGATGGTGCATTCGGTCATGAGGGCCAAGCCGGCCCAATCCGAATAAAGGCCGCTAGCCCGTCCCTTCCAGTGCAGCCAGGCGAGGACGAGAGGAACGACGATCACGGCCGGGAACAACCGGCGCGTCAACGTCCCGCCGACGTTTTCGCTCGCGACTAGTACCCCCAAGCCCGACTCGGGACGGGCAAACATCACCGCGAATGAAAGCAGAAACAGCGCGGAAGAAATAATTGGGGAGATGTGCGTGTGAGTAGTAGTCGGATTCAGAACGAGGTCGAGAAGGCTGAACATCGTAGTAATCGCCACCACACAAGGCAACAGACGTCCCGACCAACGGCCAAAACTCTTCCTGGCATCCAGCAGCAGTAGCGCACACCCGAGGCAGAGGAATCCGAAAGCGGCAATGGGTGGCATTAGACCCGGCCGCACGCTTCCTAGAAAGCCCTCTGAGCGCGCGGTGAACAGCAACCGATCGATGCCGAGGTCCCACCCGAAAATGAACTCTAGCAGCGAAAGGAGGCCCACCACGTAGGCAATGGCGGCTGCAACCTTCCCGGCCAGCTTCCAGAAAAAAACCGTGGGCTGTTCCTTTCTTGCGGCCCACAAACTAAGCCCTATCAAAACAAAACAAATGGCGCCATTCGCCTCGACCACGACCTGTACAGGCAAAATGTTTTTCAATGCCTGGAGATGAAACACCCACCCGGCCAATACCCATAAGCCAAAGGTTATCGAGAGCACACTGCAAAGCGAGACGAAGTAGCCCAGCTTTCGCGAGATGCCGACGTCAACCTGAAGGGTCACAAGCTTTTCCTGATCTGGTCAGTCGGTGCCGGTGTGGGAATCGAAGGCAGTCTGGAACGACTGCCGGGACGTGGCTCTGGGCACATTTATCGTGGGGCCGCTCTGTCCGTTTTAAGAGAGCGATCCGCACTCCGTATCGCGATGCGACGCACGCCACACAAGGCGGTTCCGAGGATTGCGACCGCGATACGGTCGTGCCAAACAAATACTTTACAGGCCAGGGCCATCCTGCCACACTTAAGCTGCTGGCGGCCTCAACTGATCCTCCCTCGTATTAGACGAAGATGAAACTCAAGGCAATGTTCGCTGCTCCTGGAAGAGAAAGTCAGTAACAAAGAGCTGTATGGTACTTACGAAAGTAACCACATGCCGCCACTTTAGGGTTCGTCGAGACCTATCCTGTCCAGGCGAAGATCGCACCTCGGGTTGATGGAAAACGGATCTGCCCGAACGCTAATGAGAGTCCCTGCGCCGCCCCGGCATCGCTAAGCCGGCAGTGCATTGGGGGCTTCCGCAGACCGGGGCCGTCCGCTTAGCAGCGCAAGTTGGCTGCGGAGGTCCCCGGCTCTGGGGCCTGCAGAGTAGTCCAAGAGATTGCCCAGCTAAATGCAAGTTCTTGCGGCAGGTTCTGGACGAATCTCAGACTCGCGTTGTTAACCAGTTTATAATCAATGACTTGTAACTACCGTGTTTGGAACCCGACGTGCACCTTCAACAGCAGCCTTAGTCCAACTTCAGCCTCGACCGGACTAGTGCCGCAGCAACACGTCTTCCGAGTTACTTGTTCAGGAGGAAACGATGTTCAAAGCTAAAATTGCCCTCGCTGCGCTAACGTTACTGCTGTTGGGTGCGTTCGCGCAGGCGGACACCATCATCTACAACAACGGCGGTCCCAATCAACAGAACGGCAACGAGATGACTCAGTGGGTCCAGACCGAGGACTTCACCCTGACTTCCGGCCAGACTATTAGCGACATTCACTTTTGGGATGTCGATTCGGGGGGATACGCCGGATCGATCACATGGTGGATTGTCGGCGATAGTGGCGGGAATCCGAACTTCAACGATATTCTCGGGACTGGCAACCTTGATGTTACCCGCACAGCCACGGGAAATTGCCTGTTCTTCGGCTGCGAGTACGAAGACTCGTGGAATATCAACCCGCTGTCTCTCGCTCCGGGAACCTATCACCTCGCCCTGCACAACGGCCCGGTCAGCTTCGATACTCGCTCAGAGTTCTACTGGGAGACCACCAACCCGAACGGAACGCCGACGGGACGGGAGTGCGA
>PLYW01000070.1 GCA_003151875.1 Acidobacteriaceae bacterium | reverse complement strand
ACTCTCCCGTACCAGAGCCTAGCTCCCTGATGCTGTTCGGCTCCGGGATCATCGGCCTCGCAGGTATTTTGCGCCGCAAGATTAATCTGTAGTCGATCTGATATTGAATCGAAGATGCCGGGGAAATGTCCCCGGCTTTCTTTTGCCCTTTGAAACACGGAGCACCGATAGTCGGGTGGAACAATGGAAAACCGTAGTACGGGTCACCCATATGGGTGACCTTTTGGGTGACCCTGAACGTTTTCGTTTGCGTTTCAGTTATTGAACACAATGGCCGGGGAGAGAGGATTTGAACCTCCGACCCCCTGGCCCCGAACCAGATTTCAATGCTTGTTGAAATCTGTTGAAATGCGGTGATTTCAAGTGATTGATGTTGAAACACGGCCATTGCCACCGGCGCGTGGCAAGGCAAAGGTAAGCAGGGCGATGGCAAGGCGGTAGATGCTCACGAGCGCTGGGTTGATACCTGGGTCAAGATGCCGGGTGGCAAATGGCAGTGCATTGCCAGCGCCAGCGCGCCGGCGAAGATGTAGCGCTAGCACGGTGGCAACCTGGATTGGTGTTTACAGGCGCTCGGCAATGACATGGAAGGAGAGCGTCGAGGCCGTGACGCGGCTTCTTCCATAGTAAAGAAACAGTGCAACCCAGAACGCCTGCAGCGGCAGGATGATGGCCACGGAGGAGAATTGCGCCAAGGCGGCTGACAAGTCCGGCGTCATGGCCGAGGACGGCAGCCAGACGAGAAAAATCCCAAGATACAAAACCGACGCGATCGCCATGCACTGGTAAACGGAAATGCGCGAGTCCCCGCGATAATCAGCCCGCAGCCATTCCGAGCAGGCGCGCCATCCCCAGGTCGCAATTACCGGAACCAGCGCCGCCAGGCGAAAGTGCCGCACTAGAAACAGCGCCAGCCCCGCCACTCCCGCCGCAGCGAACACCACCGAGGTAATGGCTTGCACCGGAATCAGGGGCTGGTCTGCCAGCCCGGAAGCGTAGGCCGCTTTCTTGGTGGCACCATGAATCACCAGATTGTGCCGGCGGAAGAGGCGGGCGAGAGCAGGCTTGGCGTCGCGCAAGGGCATGCCGTAGCAGCAGCCAAAACTGAGGCAGGCCAGCCTGCCGATGGATTCTCCCACAGCGTAGGAGATGGCAGCCGCGGCGAGTACGGGCAGAACGGCGATCTCGCGGTGCAACCATTTGGCAGCAAGCGGTTGCAGCGCCAGGACTAGCCAGGGAAAGACCAGGCTGGCGACAAAGGCTGCGCCGGCCACCGTGAAGGTATTACGCTTGCGCTCGACCAGGCCGGCGATCAGTCGCGAGGCCGGGACGCAAACCGCCAGCAGCAATAGCACAAGCAGGATCGCAAGGCTCGCTGGAATGCCGAGCGCCGCCAGCAACAGCAGCATTAGAGCGAAGCCAAATACAGTTCCCGTCACGCTGAAGAAACCGTAGAAGGTGAGGTTCACTCCCCGCCACGATCCGTCGGCGGCTTTGGCGACCGGGACGGCGGCCAGCATCTGCCAGCGTTCGGCGGGAAGCGTGCGTACGCCCCAACCTAGAAGCGCAAACAAGCCGATGGCGAGCGCAGCGACAAACGCGAAGTTCATCATGGTTCCTCCCCGGCGGCCATGGCCAGCAGCGAGCGCACGGCCACGTCGGTTTCAGTCAGAGGTCCGCCCAGCATCGTCGCAAAGCGGCTGTGCACATCGCCGCGACGCTGGTTGTCGATCAAATCCCTGGCAAAGCGAACGCGATTGGGCTCAAACAGCAGAACGACTGTGCTGCTGCCCGGGCGGAACAACGCCTTGGGCGCGCCTGCACGCAGGAACATCCGCTTCTCGACCGGGTGCGGACTTTCATATCTGTAGGCGCTGTAGCGCTGCTCGATCTGGCCGACCATGAGCGCGACCACCTCGATCATCGCGACTCGCCCGACTGCCGTGCCGCCGGCGCAATCGGTATCGAGGATGGTCACTACCCGGCGGTTCTTCGAGAAAGGTGTAAGCAACTGGACGGCCGCATTGGGATTGCACGAGTAGTAGCGGCCAGCAACGGAGTAGGTGTCGAGCACGCGGCCGGAAACCGGGCTGTGCGTGTAGTGATATTTCTCGGGCGTAAGGCGAAAGACGGCATGCTCTCCGCCGGCGAAGGCGCGTTGCCAGGCAGAGCTCTCGCCCAGCAACTCGGGAAACGAGAAAAACTTCTGCTTCAGAAAAAGCCCGGAGCTCTCTTTCATGGAGCCGAGCAACGCGCGCGCATCGGCGGGGCAGAGTACCGCGCGTGGATGCGCCGGCATAGGCCGGCAATTCCAATAGCGGATCTGGCGCTCGAAAATCTTGCGCGGCGTGTCATATTCCGACAGGTTGCCGACGAACTCGGAGAGCTGGATCCCCGACTGGCGCAGGAAGCGCAGCATCCCGGTGGCGCGCGACGACAACAGGTTGTCGTAGTTCAGATACCCCAGAGCGCGGGAAACATAGCGGCTCGACGCCAGCCGGGTCAGCCAGGGCGCATTCTCCAGCGCCGGCGAATACAGCGCGCCGATCACCGCGTCCGCCAGCAAATGCTCGCGCACCACGTTGCCGGTGGCGCGGTCGATGTAGCGGTGCTCGACGCGATTCATGCCAGCTCCTGCGCAGTACGGCGAGCGTCCTGCTCCGTGAGCAGCAGCAGCAGATTCAGCAGCGCCGCAATTTCCTGCAGCGAGAGGTCGTCAGCCGGAAGTCGTGGCTCGACGTCTTGCAGAAACCGCGCGGGCTCTTGCACGCACACGCCATGGCGAATCCGCTGCCGCAACTCGTCGCCCGCCGATTTTTCCAGCGCTGCATAATCTTGCCGCAAATGCGAGAAGGCCTCGCGCAGATGCTCACGGCGCAGCCCATCGCGATAGAAATCTTCCGCCATGCGGTTAAACTCGCGGGCCTCAACGTTCATCGCACTCGCAGCAGGACTGCCCATCACGCTAGCGATCAGCCGATGACTGGCCTCCTGCTGCTCGTCGTCGCAGCGCGCTGCGAGATCGGCGAGCGTGGCTTTCATGTTCATCGACTCAGCCAGCTCGGCGCCGGTCTGCTGCAGAAAAGCCAGCGCCGCTCGGCGATAGTCGCGAATCGAAATGCGCACGTACCCCGGATGACGGCGGCTCGGTCGTGTCTTCTTGCAGTTGAGCAGGATGGTGCGCAGCATTTGATTGCGCGAATCCTTGTGCACGTAGAAGGCGGGAAGTCCCGCGGCGGAAAAGAAGAACGGCTGGCGGCGCTCGCTCTCCGAGGTGGGATCGTCGGGGATCTGCTCGTGGGTCAACTCGCCTTGCAGGGCCAGCTTGTAGGCGACGGCCAGCAGGAATTGCTGCAAGCTCACGGCCGGCGCCATGTCGCGGTCGTAGCTGGGAAACAGGCTGTAATAGCGCGCCTCAAAGCCCGAGTAGCCATCGCGGCCATGCTCGCGCAAGCGCAGCGGCATGTAAAACGACATGCGCTGATCGACGATGCCAAGTTCGTCCAGCTCCGACGACAAGCGCTGGATGTTGCCCGGGGTCCCATCCAGCGCCGAGGCGTGCTCCGTAGTCAGCCACGCCACCGGATAGGTCAGCAGCCGCGCATCGGGAACGCAATCGCCGCGCAGGCGAAACAGGCGGGCAATCATGCGGTCGAGCGAGCGCGGCCCGTACGGCGTCAGCGGATGCCCGAAGGCGCTGAGGTTGGCCTTTTCCTTCCACTCGCGCCACAGCAGGCGCAGGTGGGTGAAATCGAGTTCATGCGGCAAGAAAGACAGCAGGCGCTCCGGATGAAATTGCGTGAATCCGATGCGGTAAGGAGCGGCGCTATAGGTCCCGACAAACAGCGGCAGAAAATGTTCGTAGATCTTAATGGCAAGATCGCCCAGGCGCTTCTCGTCCTGCGGCTGGAACTCGGAGCTACATCGAAGATGGCGGTCCAGCACCCGGCTACCCATGCTGACGTGAACGCCGTTGTTGGCGAGACTGACGTTGGACAAGCTGGGCAGCACGATCAGTTCGTTGGCGATGATGCCGGCTTCGCGCAGTTTGGCTACCGCGTTTAGCTGGCTGCGACTCAGCACCTGATGGCACAGATGCATGTACTCATACTTGGCTTCGCCGTCGCTCCATCCCGACAGGCACGGACTCATGAACAACTCGCGGTAGAACGAATCTGAGATGCACGACGACAGCTCTTCCTGATGCACCGAGGGAACGGGAGCGTGATAGACCAGGGCGCGCTGTCCACTGTCCAGTAACCCGAAGCGGCGGTTCGCCCAGGAAATTAGCAGTGAGGTGAACAGGAACCGCCGCGCCGCTTCGCGCGCCACTCGTTCCCCCAGCGAATACTTGGCGTCCGGCGTCACAATGTGGAACGAGGTGGTCTCCGGCGAAGTGTTGTCGCTGAGGAAGTGCCGCATCAGCCGCGAGGCTTCAGCGCGCATGGCCTCGGGCATGTGCGGCTGCGTGCCGGCCAAATCGGCCAGCGCCAGCTTCAGCGCATAGCTGAGGGGAATGCGCAGCCAGGGCTCGCCATTCTGGGTGAAGCGAAACCGGCCCGCATCGGAGCGTTGACGAATCGAGCCATTGCGCAGCGTCTTGAGATCGGTGTGGAAAACCTGAAGCGCGTGCGCGCTGAGCCGTGCCTGGGGAAAGCGGATCCAACAGTTTTCCCAAACCCCGCGGCTGTCGCCGAGGAAAGCCTGCAACTCCAGCAGAGTTTGGCGAGGCGCTTCGCCACTGGCATGACGGCGGGCGAGGTTTTGAAAGAAGCGCGACTCGCGGACCGTTAGGGGAAGGTCGCAATCGGCCGGGCCACCCGCCACCACGGCTTGCAGTTCATCCTCGCTACCGGCCGTCGCGTCGGCTGCGGAAAAGGGAAGCTCGTCCAACGAAACGTGGGTGAGCTCTTGCAGCGCGAGCGATTCCAGCCACGCCTCACTGCGGACCGCGGCCATCGCTACCAACCTGCGCCGGTGATGTCCATGCCAATCACTACCTTGCATCAATTCTGGTGCAACAGAGTGACGGGCAGATCAACGCCGCGTGAATAGTGGGTGAAATCCAGCCCTGGGAACCAGGATGACAATCAGCCTGAGCGGTATTGCTAAAGGCTAATTGCTAACGGCTAAAGGCCACTTAGTACTTGCGCATGTGGATTTCGGTGCCGTTGCGCTCGAACTTTACTTCGTCCATCAGTTGGTTGATGAGATAGATGCCGCGACCGTGGTTGGAGAATATATTTTCCCCGCAACACGGGTCGGGGATGGCGAAAGGATCGAAGCCGCTGCCCGGATCGCGCACCACGATCAGCATGCCGTGCTCTTCGTCGCACCCTACGCAGCACTGGACTTTCTTGCTGGGATCGTTCTTGCAGCCGTGAATAATGGCGTTGGCGAGGGCTTCGCGCAGGGCGGTTTCGATCTCGAATTCCTTGCCGGAGGCGCATTCCAGACGGCGCGCCATCTCCATGATGCCTTCCACCACGGGACCGATGGCCGTGGGATCGGCGTTGAGCGTGACCTCAATGCGTATCATCAGTTTGCTGCGGTCAAACTCCACCGTTGGAAAGCAGCCGGGCTGCATGGCAGGTCTCCAATGGGAGTGGCGCTCGGTTACTGTTACAGAAAAGCTTGGTCGGGATCAAGCAAGAAACCACGGAACTGTGACATAACCCGGCATGTTCGTGGCGGAAGATGAGATTCGACTCGCGTGGCGGCGCGCAGATTCGTCTCGCGTGGCGACGCCCGCGTTCGTCCCCCTTTCTACTCTGTCATCCTGAGCGACGAGGTCGCCGTGGCGACCGGACGAGGAGTCGAGGGACCCCTATACGACCCAATCACTTTCGCCGGCGCGTTGTTTCTCCGCCCGCTTGCCTTAATCGCACAGAATCGCACATAATTCACGATTTCATGTAAGCTAATCGACGAATGCGGACGATACTGCCACTGCTTCTGCTCACGACGGTCTTGTGCTCCGGGGCGCACGCCCAGGACATTACGGTCGCGGCGGCCTCTGACCTGAATTGGGCGCTGAAAGACCTGGCCTCGCGCTTCGAGAAGAAGACCGGCGACAAAATAACGTTGTCGTTCAGTTCCTCGGGGAACCTGTATTCGCAGATTCAGGGCGGCGCTCCTTATGATTTATTTTTCTCCGCCGACATTGCATACCCGCAGAAGCTCGCCGCCGCTGGACTGGTCGACAGTTCGTCACTGCGCACCTACGCCATCGGCCATCTGGTGCTGTGGGTCCCCAACGGTTCCAGTCTGGATCCGCAAAAGCTTAAGATGGATTTGCTTTTGCAGCCTGCGGTGCAACGCATTGCCATCGCCAATCCCGCCCACGCGCCGTATGGCCGGGCCGCGATGGCGGCGCTCGAGCATTTCGGTTTGAAGGACAAAGTGGCTGGCAAACTGGTCTTCGGCGAGAACGTCAGCCAGGCGGCGCAGTTCGTGCAATCGGGCAACGCCCAGGCTGGACTGATCGCGCTGTCGCTGGCCGTGTCTCCGGCGATGAAGGACTTCGGGCGATACTGGGAGTTGCCAAGCGAATCCTATCCCGAGTTGCAACAGGGAGTCGCGCTGCTCGCGGCTTCGAAGCACAAGCCCGCCGCAAAGGTCTTCGTGGAGTACGTTACCTCGGCGGAAGGCACGGCGGTGCTTGAGCAATACGGATTCCGCGTACCTCGAAGCAAATGATCATTCAAGCACTCACGCTGACGCTGCGCTTGGCCATCATGGTCTCGGCCATCCTGCTGGTCATCGGCGTTCCGCTGGCGTACTGGCTGGCGTTTTCGCGCCGGCGATGGAAGTTTCTGGTGGAAGCGGTGGTCTCGCTGCCCATCGTGCTGCCTCCCACGGTTTTGGGCTTTTACGTTCTGGTTGCGGTCGGCCCTCTCAGCCCGGTCGGACGCTGGTATCAGGCGCTCACCGGCCACACTCTCGCGTTCACCTTTGAGGGCCTCGTCATCGGATCGGTTCTGTATAGCCTGCCCTTTGCGGTGCAGCCCATGGCCACTTCCTTTGCCGCCGTTGATCGCAAATTGCTGGATGCCTCCGCGCTTCTGGGCGCGTCAGGGTGGCGCACGTTCTGGCGTATCGTGCTGCCGCTGGGACTGCCGGGCGTGCTGACCGGTGCGGTGCTGAGCTTCGCGCATACTTTGGGAGAGTTTGGCGTGGTGCTGATGATCGGCGGCAATATTCCCGGCGCGACGCAGACTGTTTCCATTCTGATTTACGACCAGGTGCAAGCGCTCGATTACGCCACCGCGAACCGCACCGCGCTTATTCTTCTCGTGCTCTGCTTCACCATGCTGGCGATTCTTTACGGCCTGCGCCGCCGTGGCGTATGGAATGTGTGGGAGTGGAAATGAGCGGCGCAACTACTTCGCCACCCGCTGAGCAACTGACGCTTCGCCTTAAGAAGCGCTTTCGCGGCGACAGCGAGTTCGTGCTTGACGTCGAGTTGGCGGTCGCGGCCGGCTTCACTATTTGGTTCGGGGCCTCCGGAGCAGGGAAGACCACGCTGCTCGATTGCATTGCCGGGCTGCGAACGCCCGACGAGGGAACGATCGCGATCGGCGAGGCCGTCCTCTTTGACTCGCAATCGCGCGTGAATCTGCCGCCGCGCTGCCGCTCCGTCGCCTACCTGCTGCAATCGCTGGCTCTATTTCCGCACATGACGGTCGAGCAGAATGTGCAGTATGGCCTGGCCGCGCTCAACCAGCGAGATCGCGACGCGCGCAGCGGCGAGGTGTTGGAATCGTTTCGCATTTCTTCGCTGTTACAGCGGCGTCCCAACGAAATTTCTGCGGGAGAACGCCAGCGGGTCGCGTTGGCGCGTGCGCTGGTGACGCGTCCGCGAGTGCTGCTGCTCGACGAACCGCTCACCGCGCTGGATGCGGTCACCAAAGCGCGAATCCTCGACGATCTGCGCGCCTGGAACCAGCGTCACCGCATTCCCATTCTCTACGTCACGCACGACCGCGAAGAAGTTTTCGCGCTGGGCGAAAGCGCAATTGTGCTGGAGGGAGGCCGCATCCTGGCGCGGGGCTCGCCGCACGAAGTCTTGCACCGGCCGCAATCGGAAACCGTGGCGCAGCTTGCCGGCTTCGAGAACATCTTCGCGGGTTCGGTGACCGGCTCGCATCCGGAGTATGGAACCATGACCTGCCGCATTGCGGGTTCGACTCTCGACCTGGAAGTTCCGTTGGTGCGCGTGAATGCTGCATTGCCGCTGTGCGTCGGGATTCGCGCGGGCGACATTCTGCTGGCGTCGTCGAAGCCGCAGGGACTCAGCGCCCGCAATGTGCTTGACGGGACGATCACCTCGCTCGAACAACGCGATATGAAAGTGATCGCGGTCGTGACGTGCGGGCCCGAGTTTGAAGTGCATCTCACGCTGGGTGCGCGCGAGTCGCTGCAACTCAAGCCCGGCGCGCGGGTGTGGCTGGTGGTCAAGACGTATTCGTGCCACGTGCTGCAGTAATGCGGCAGGCGGGTCCATTAAATTCGCCTTCGGAGTTTGTGAAAAAACTCGGCGAAGCCTTTGGTGGTAGCCCCCTGCTTTAGCAGGGGGAGCTGGACTTCAGTCCAGCGGACAAAGGATCGACAATGAAACGGGCTTTAGCCCTGGATTTTTCCAACCCGGCGCTAAAGCGCATAATCGAAGTCGAACTTTTCTCGGAGCGCTGAAGCGCTCCTTCCCCCGCATGAATGCGGGGGCTCCCACCGAGAACTGTACGCTGTCGAAAAACGATGCGTGAGTCCCTTTCTTACTCGTACCGTAAGGCTTCGATGGGGTCGAGATTGGCGGCCTTCCACGCCGGATAAATTCCGAACACCAGGCCGATCATGATCGATGCCAAGGTTGCGGTGAGCACCCACGACAGCGACATGCTCGCGGGCAGGGAAGGAAACACCAGCGGGACCAGCGCCGTCAACGCGCCGCCAATGACGATCCCAAGAATGCCGCCTATGCCGGTGAGGGTGATGGCTTCCAGAGTGAATTGCAGCAGCACATCGCGCTTGCGCGCTCCGATGGCCTTGCGCACCCCAATCTCGCGCGTGCGCTCGGTCACCGACACCAGCATGATGTTCATCACGCCGACGCCGCCCACAATCAGCGCCACGCTCGACACCGCAAACATGAAGATAAAGATTCCCCCGGTAAGCTGGCTCCAGGTATCGCTGAGCGCGTCCTGGCTGAAGACGGCGAAGTTGTCGGGTTGATCGGGACTGAGGTGGCGCCGCCGCCGCAGCAGCGCGCGCATTTCGTCCATGGTGGTGTCCATGTCGGCGTGCGACGTGGACTTCACCGTGATCCAGTACTTTTTTTCCTCGGGATGCAATTTGTGCAGCGTGGCGATGGGCATGCGCACAATGTTGTCTTCGGGATTGGAACCGTTGCCGAAGGCCGCTTTGCGCTTGGCCAGCACGCCGATCACCTGGAGCAGTTCGCCTTCAATGTTGATTTCCTTGCCGATCGGGTCCTGATCTTCGAAGAGCTTGTCGGCGGTGTCGCTGCCCAGGACGGCCACCTGGCTGTGATGTTCATTTTCGGTTTCCGTGAACCAGCGCCCGCGAACGATCTTCA
>PLYW01000257.1 GCA_003151875.1 Acidobacteriaceae bacterium | reverse complement strand
GAGCGCAGCGAGGAGTCGAAGGGACCCTATAAGCGCAGGAGTTCCATGGTTGTCGTCCGCCGCTTTTCTCTTTGCTCTGTCGCCCCGACTCGCTTTTCGCTTTGTCATCCCGAGCGGAGCGCAGCGGAGTCGAGGGATCTGCGGTTCCGGAAATTGTCGTCCAGAGCGCGAAGCGCTAACCTAGCCCCTGACCCCTAATCCCTAGCCCCTAACCCCTGCCTCTAAATTCCCAGCCCGGTCACTCTCCATCCCGCGCCATGCACCTTGTGCCGGATGTTGAGCGTGATCAGCAGCGCGGTCATGGCTTCCACGATGCGCGCGTTCTCCAGCTTGCCGCCATCGATGGCGCGCACGCCGGGAATTTTGGTCGCCAGCCCCGACGCAACTTGCCGCGCGTGATCGTCGTCGCTGCACACGATGACGTCACAATCCACCGGCTGATCACCTTGCAGCACAGTTGCCGAGAGGCTGTGAAACGCAGCGGCGACGACAATGCTTTTGCCAACGACCTCGGCCGCCTGCTCGGCTGCCGAACCTTGCCACACCCCCAGCACCCGCGTAGGCCGCCCGCCAACGGCCGCCGCCAATGGCACCGTCGCGTCAATCAGCACGGTGCCCGGCCGGAACGACGGCTTCAGTTGCTTCAGCAATTCGGCCTGTCCGGCGAACGGCACCGTGAGTACCACAATGTCAGACATCTTGACGGCGGTGGCGTTGTCCGCGCCTTCCACGCTGCCCAGGTGCCCGACGGTTTCCGCGATCCGTGTCGCTACGCCTTTGGCGCGTTCCGCATCGCGCGAACCGATGATGACCGACTCGCCGGCGCGCGCCCAGCGCAGCGCCAGCCCCGACCCTTCCGGTCCCGTACCGCCGACAATCGCAATCATTCCTGGCTCTCCCCAGCTCGCACCCGATTCTCCTGAATGTATGCCGTCTATCGGGAAAGTTCAACGGCGTCGTAAGCCATCCAAACTCGCTCTCGCCCACTTTTGTCCCGGCTTTCGTTTACAATCCAAGCGAACCATCGTTGTTCCGTGGAGGTTTTCCTGGCGCTTATGCAGAAGCTTTTTCGGCTGCTCCTTTCCTCCGTGTTGTTGGCTTCCCTCGCGGTTGCGCAGAACGCCAACGCGCCCGGAAACGCGCCGCAAACGCAGCAAAAGAAATCCACATCCAAAGCCGTCACACTTTCACCCAACGGCGTAGCGACGGGCGCGCGCGCGATCCACAATTCGGCGCTCGTCGTTGATACCCACGCCGACACGCCTGGCCGCTTCGTAGATGAGAATTTCGACCTGTCGCAAGATGCCGGCACCGGCTATCTCGATTTCAACAAGATCAAGGCCGGTAACCTGGGAGCTGAGTTTTTCTCCATCTGGGTCGAGCCGAAAGCCAACAAGGGCCACGAAGTCAAGCGCGCGCTCGACATGATCGACTCGGTTTACGAGCAGGCGCGCCTGCATCCCGACAAGATGATGATGGCATTCAGCACCCAGGACATTCTCGCCGCGCATCGCCAGCACAAGCTGGCAGCGCTGTTGGGGGTCGAAGGCGGACACGCCATCCAAGGCGACATGCGCATCCTGCGCGACTACTACCGCCTCGGGGCGCGCTACATGACGCTGACCTGGTCGAACACCAACGAGCTGGGCGACTCCAGCGGCGATCTGAAGGACAAGAGTGTCGAGCACCACGAGGGCATCACCGATTTCGGGCGGCAGGTGGTGCGCGAGATGAACCGGCTGGGCATGATGGTGGACATCTCGCACGTCGCCGACCGCACCTTTTACCAGGCGCTGGTGGCCAGCCGCGCGCCGGTCATTGCGTCGCATTCTTCATCGCGCGCACTAACCAACGCTCCGCGCAATATGACCGATGACATGCTGATCGCACTGGCCCGCAATGGCGGCGTGGCGCAGGTGAACTTCTTTTGCGCTTTTATCTCGCAGAAGTATCTGGACCGCGACCAACAGCTGAAGGAGCAGCACGATCCCGATTACGAGAAGGTGCAGTCGCTGTTCATGAAGGCGCAGACCCCTGAGGTCAAGAAGGAGTTGGATGCAGCCAAGGCCCGGCTCGTGGTCAAGTTACCGCGTCCGCCGCTTAGCGATCTGATCGATCACATTGACCACATGGTAAAGGTGGCGGGTGTGGACCACGTCGGTCTGGGCTCCGATTTCGATGGCATCGATTGTTCGCCGCAGGGGCTCGACTCCGCCGCCGACCTGCCGAAGATCACGCAGGCGCTCTACGATCGCGGCTACAAGGCCGCCGACCTTGATAAAATTTTGGGCGGCAACCTGATGCGAGTGTTCGCAGAAGTGGAAAAGCTTGCCCGGCAGATTCAGGCGGAAACCAATCCAGACACGCGCCGCGAGATTGCACCAACGGCGCAGCCGTAAAAGACTTTTCGTTGGGGAGGATTTATGCGCAACGTGTTAGCAGCACTTCTATGCCTCAGCCTCACCGGCGTGGCGGCAGCCCAGGCTCCGAGTGACAGTTCCACATCGGCGCAACACGCGAATACCGAGAAGACTGCCCAAGGGACAGTGACGCAGCCGAAGGAACCGACGGCTATCTTCGAAACTACGGCGGGCAACATCACCTGCACGCTCTTTCCGGGTCAAGCGCCGCTGACGGTGGCCAACTTCATTGGGCTGGCGACGGGTACCAAAGAGTGGAAAGATCCCAAGACCGGCAAGATGGTAAAGGGCCTGCCCTTGTACAGCGGCACCATCTTCCATCGAGTCATTCCGAACTTCATGATTCAGGGCGGCGACCCAGTGGGCAATGGATCGGGCGGACCGGGCTACGACTTCAAAGACGAGTTCAGCGACGACCTCACCTTCGACCAGCCCGGACGCCTAGCCATGGCCAACAGTGGGTCCGCGGTTCTGCATATTCCCTTGGATCCCACAGGACGGGAAAAGCCTTGGAGAGGCACCAATGGCTCGCAATTTTTCATCACCGAAGTCCCCACGCCCCACCTCAACGGCAAACACACTATCTTCGGACAGTGCCAGGATCTCGATGTAGTGAAGAAGATCGCGCGCGTGGCAGCCGACCCTCGTAACGATAAGCCCACCGAGCCGGTGAAGATCATCCGCATCAAGATCATCGATCCGCGGCACGCTGCGAAGCCGAAAACCGCGGCACCTAAACCGGCGGCGACAAAGTCGGCGACTCCGCCAAGCCACTAGGTACGGATCCGCGCCAGACAACCTCAGTCGTAATACTCCAGCCCGAGGTGCGTGATCATCTCTTCGCCCTTGAGGTGGCGCAGCGTGTTCTTCAGCTTCATGGACTGGATGAACAGGTCATGCTCGGGATACAGCCCGGGCGCCGTCATCGGCGATTTGAAGTAGAAGCTTAGCCATTCCTGGATGCCGATGCCGCGCAGCTCCGACGACCGCTTCGCCAGGTCGAGGAAGAGCACCAGATCGAGCACGATGGGGGCGGCGAGGATGGAGTCGCGGCACAGGAAATCGACCTTGATCTGCATCGGATAGCCGAGCCAACCGAAGATATCGATGTTGTCCCAACCCTCTTTATTATCACCGCGTGGCGGGTAATAGTTAATGCGAACCTTATGGCAGATGTTGCCGTAAAGCTCAGGATAAAGTTCGGGCTGAAGAATGTGCTCCAGCACCGATAACTTCGACTCCTCCTTGGTCTTGAAGGAGCCGGGATCGTCGAGCACTTCGCCATCGCGATTGCCCAGAATGTTGGTGGAGAACCATCCGTTCAGCCCGATCATGCGCGCTTTGAATCCCGGCGCGAGGATGGTCTTGATCAGCGTCTGACCGGTCTTGTAGTCCTTGCCGCAGATGGGCGCTTCCATTTGCTTCGACAGATCGTGCATCACGGGGATATCGACCGTGAGGTTGGGGGCGCCATTGGCGAAGGGCACGCCTTCCTTCAGCGCGGCGTAAGCGTAGATCATCGACGGCGCAATGTTCTCGTCGCTCGCGCGCAGGCCCTTCTCGAACGCCGCCACTGATTGATGCACCGGACCCGCCTCAATGAAGGTCTCGGTCGAGGCGCACCAGATCATGATCAGGCGCTCGGCACCGCTGGACTTCCGGAAGTCGCGGATGTCGTCGCGCAGTTGCTCGGCCAGTTCCATCTTGTTCTTGCCCTTCTTTACGTTGGGCCCGTCGAGCCGCTTCACGTAATTCTTGTCGAACACGGCTTTGCGCGGCTTGATCTTGGAGAGAAAAGGTTTGACCTGGTCCAGCAGCGAAACCTCCAGCACGCCCGCGTTGCGCGCGGCGGAGTACATGTTGTCTTCGAAGATGTCCCAGCCGGTGAAGACCAGGTCGTTCAGCCCGGCCAGTGGCACGAATTCGTTGATCTTGGGAAAGCGGCCTTCGGTGCGTTTGCCGAGGCGGATGGTGCCCATCTGCGTGAGCGAGCCGATGGGGCTGGCAATTCCTTTGCGCACCGCTTCGACGCCCGCGACAAACGTGGTGGCGACGGCGCCCATGCCGGGGATCATGATCCCCAGCTTTCCTTTGGCGGGAGCGATCGCGCCCTTGGCGGTATTCGTGTTTCCCTGCTTCTTAGTTGTAGGCATGGCTATCAGTCCGTTTCATGAAAGAATATACAAACCTGTTATCTTCTCGTAATCGTACGCGTCGGCGCAAATGAACACAGCGGAACGGGCGGGTTTGCGCATCGTGCGGCAATTTGCAGGATTTGGTGGAAAGCCATGGCTGAAGACAAAGTTGCGGTCGTAACCGGAAGCTCCAGCGGCATTGGACTGCTGACCGCGGTCGAATTGGCGCTCAACGGCTATCGCGTGGTGGCGACCATGCGTAATCTCGAAAGCCGAGGCCGTCTGGAGGAGGCCGCGCAGAAAGCCGGAGTGCGCGATCGGCTCGACCTACGCCGGCTCGACATTACGGAATTCGACTCGCTTCCGGGTGCGGTGGAGGCCATCGTCCGCGATCACGGCCGGGTTGACGTGCTGGTGAACAACGCCGGTTTCAGCGTGGCTGGATTTGCCGAGGACATGGCTCTCGACGAGCTCCGCCACCAACTGGAAACTAACTTCTTCGGCAACGTTGCCATGACCAAGGCCGTTCTGCCGGTCATGCGCGCTCAGAAATCGGGACACATCATCACCGTTACCTCCGTCGCCGGACGTTTGGGCCAGCCCATGCTGAGTGCCTACTGCGCATCGAAATATGCACTTGAGGGATGGAGCGAGTCGCTGCGCATCGAAACCCACTCGCTCGGCATTCGGGTGGTGCTGGTCGAACCTGGCTCTTATGACACCGACATCTGGACGCGCAACGTGATGATCGCGAAGGGCGCGCTCGATCCGGCATCGCCGAACAAGGAGCGCAGCCAGCGCTTCGCCGAATTCATCAAGAACAGCGCCAGACACCGGCGTGACGCTCGCGAGGTGGCGAAGTTGATCGTCCGCATCGCGCGCGACCCCAATCCCAAGCTCCGATACTTGATCGGCACTGACGCTAAGGTGCAAGTCTGGCTGAAGAGAATCGTGCCCTGGCGAAAATATGAACGCATGATCGCCAAGGCGGTGAAGATCGACTGAAGAAGGACTTGGCACTTGGCATTCGGCACTTGGCATTCGGCACTTGGCATTCGGCACTTGGCATTCGGCAATTGGCACTTGGCAATTGGCACTTGGCAATTGGCACTTGGCAATTGGCACTTGGCAATTGGCATTCAGCCAGCGAGAAGGCTGAATGCTGAGTGCTGAATGCTNNGAGTGCTGAATGCTGAGTGCTTCTTTATTTCGCCGCTTCGCCCGCTTCCCTGCCCACTCGATGCTGCAGGTGCGCCCACACGAAGTAAACCACCGCGAGTATGACCACCGCCAGGATCACGGCATCAAGCCGGTGAAACCACATCTTCAGCCGCGGGTCCTTGTCCCATTGCTCGCCCAACCGCATGCCGACATACGCCAGCGCAAAGCACCAGGGCCACGATCCGACAAACGTGTAGATGTGGAACTTCAGACGCGGCATGCGCGCGACTCCAGCAGGCAGCGCGATAAAAGTGCGGATCACGGGCAGCAGGCGAGCGATCAATACCGCCAGCGAGCCTCGCCGCTCGAAGAACCGGTCGGCGATGCTCAGTTCGCGATGGCTGAGGAAAACGTAGCGGCCATAGCGCTCCACCAGCGGACGGCCGCCAAAGTAGCCAATCTCGTAGGCCAGCACGGACCCCAGGTTGCAGCCAATCGCGCCCCAGGTGGCCACCGCCAGCAGCGAAAAGCGGCCGGTGTACACCAGGTATCCCGAGAACGGCATGATGATTTCCGAGGGCAGCGGAATGCAGGCCGACTCGATGGCCATCAGCAGCATCACGCCACCATAGCCGCCCGCCGAAATGATGCTGACGATCCACGCCCCGACTATTTCAAGAATGTGAGCAATCATGTGGTTTAGTGCAGACCTTCCCCTGAGTTAGTTGTGAAATTATTTCGACGGTACCATGCTTCGCATCAAAGGCGAGATGGCTGAATGCTGAATGCTGACTGCTGATTGCTATTTTGGCAACCTTCCGCTCAGCCATTGGTCCAGCTTTTGCACCGGAAGCCGCACTCCCAGGAAGAACTGGCCGAAAATCGCATACACCGCGCTGACTTCGTCGAAGCGCATTTCGTAAATCAGTTTCTTGAATACCAGCGGATCGGGAGCAAACAGGTCCACGCCCCACTCCCAATCATCGAAGCCGATGGAGCCCGTGATGATCTGTTGCACCTTGCCCGCGTAGCGCCGGCCCACCATGCCATGCTCTTCCATTTGCCGCTGGCGCTCCTCAATGGGCAGCATGTACCAATTCTTCTGCTCGCCGCGCTTGCGGTCCATGGGATAGAAACATAAATACCGGCTGTCGGGAATCTTAGGGTACAGCCGTGGACGCATGGCTTCACGCTGCCGCTCCAGTGTCTCTTCCACGGCTTCGTTCCACTCCTTGGACAGTGGCTTCACACCGCGGTCGGCAAGTTGCCGAAACAGCTTCACGCTGGAGTCGTACAAGCCCAGCTCGATCACCGACAAATACGAGTGCATGGGCTCGAGAAAATCCTGCAAGGCAGTGCGGTCCAGTTGTAACTCAGCGGCGTTAAGCTCGTCGAAGGAGTCGCGGAAGTGAACGATCATCAGATCGCCCTTGTGCCCCAGCATGGAATAAACGGCGCTCTGCCCAGCTTCTTCACTGGCGGCAAACACGGCGGCGGCTTCGCGCGCAATGTCCGCCTGGCGCGATGCGTCCAGCTTGCGCCACTCCGGCCAGCGAAAGCGAAACATCTGATGCAGCACGCTCAGTCCCTCAAGGGTAAGCGGCATCGCGGGCAGTTCGGTGGACACAGTCTGTACGACGGCATTGCTGGAAGACATTACGAAACTCCACGCTGAATTGATGCTGATACTGGTCTCATTGTAATCTGCCGGGAGGAGATTAACTCATGCCACGCGGCGTCACCCCTCGCCAGCCTTCACGTTCAGGACGTCAGGACAAAATTTCAAGCAGGCCACTGCGGGCCAAGGTCAAGGCCAACCGAGTCGCGCCCGCCCGGAAAAAGGTAGTTAAGGTCGCATCGGCTGCCGCAAGAATCGCTGCGCCGAAGAAGCCCGCCGCTAAAACTAAGGCCACGACAGTTAAGGGCTACAATCCGCTGGCGCCGGAGCGCGTCAACGCGATCCTGAGACGGCTCGACCAGCGCTATCCCAACGCGACCTGCGCTCTGCATCACAACAGCGCCTGGGAGTTGCTGGTGGCGACCATTCTTTCGGCGCAATGCACCGACGTGCGCGTCAACATGGTCACGCCTGTCCTGTTCGAGAAATACCCGACGCCCGAGGCCTTTGCCGCGCTCCAACCGGAAGAGCTCGAAGGCGACATTCGCTCCACTGGATTTTTCCGCAACAAGTCTAAGTCAGTCGTCGGCGCCGCGCGCAAGCTGATCAGCGAATTCGGCGGCCAGGTGCCGCGCACCATGGACGAGCTGCTGCAACTGCCCGGCGTGGCGCGCAAGACCGCCAACGTGGTGCTGGGCACGTGGTACAAGATCGCCGACGGTGTGGTGGTGGACACGCATGTGCAGCGCATCTCGCGCCGCCTGGAGCTGACAAAAAACGAGGAGCCGCGGAAGATCGAGCAGGACCTGATGAAGGTGGTCCCGCGCGACAGGTGGATCATTTTCGCGCACCAGATCATCCTGCACGGGCGCGCGTTGTGCATCGCGCGCAAGCCCAAGTGCGCCGATTGCCCGCTGGAGGACCTCTGCCACGCCGCCGACAAGACCTGGAGCACGGTGGAGATTCACAGGGGAGCCAAGTAGAAGAAACATCAGTGCGGGTGTGTGGATAGTGGATAGTGGATAGTTCAAGAATTGTCGTCCTGAGCGGAGGCGGCCGCTTTTTGGCCGCCGGAGCCGAAGGACCCCTATAGCTGACATGATCTATAAATCGATCCTCCGAGCGCGAAGCGCGTCGAGGGACCGGCTTTTGTCGCGCCCGGCCTGTACCTTCGTAACTATACTTTCGCTTCTCTGAGACGGCGCGCGCAGTGTAAAATCCAGCCAGAATCAGTTTCAAGGGTGATCTTGTGAAAAGAGTCATAGCCTGTCTCCTGTTTGTCCTTCTCGGTCTGGCGCTCGCCGGGCCGACCGTTGCTCATGCCCGGACGGTTTCCGCGCAAAGCGAGGCACAGAAAAAGACGCAGAAATACTGGAAGAAAGCCAGCAAGCAACAAGCCAAGGCGCAGAAGAAACAACAAAAGGCCCAAAACAAGGCGGCGAAGAAGTACAACAAGAATCACCCGACAAGGACCACGACAACGTAAGAGTGCCTTAGAACGAACTCCGAGGAAAAGCTTCCGTACCCCCGGCCTTTGTGCAGATCGGGCCCACCCAGGTACTCGGCCCTACACATCCCTCAACTGCTCTTCCGTCATTCCAAAGTAGTGTCCGAACTCGTGGATGACCGTCCGCCGGACCTGTTCGCGCACTGCGTCGTCGTTGGGACAAATTGCCTCGATGTTCTTCTGGTAGAGCACGACATAGTCCGGACCCGTCCCCAACTGGAAAACACTCTTGTGGGTCATGGGCACCCCGTGGAAGAGGCCCAGACGTAGCTGCATCGGCTTGCCCGGCTGGGGTGGTTCCTGGCCCGGAGGCAGGTCCTCCACCAGAACGGCGACGTTGCGGATCCGGCTGCGAAACTCTTTCGGCAGTGAATCCAGCACCTCTTCGACCAGCTTGGTAAACTCTTCGCGCTTCATGGGCCCCACGACACAATCTACAATAGAACCCAGCAATGAAACTGGAAACCCGAAACTTGAAACTCGCTATTCTTGCAATCCTTCTCCCTATGACTCTGACCGCATTTGCCCAGCAACCGCTCACCGCACCGCAAGCCATCACCGACCCCACCAAGCTCCAGAGCAAGACCGTGGCTGACATGCAGACGTTCTCCATCGAGAAGCTCTACATGACGCGCACCATCGGCGACTCGACCTGGTCGCCCGACGGCAAGCAGATCGCATTCATCTCCAACATCAGCGGACGCAACAATCTCTGGCTGGTGCCGGCGAGCGGGGGATGGCCCACGCAGTTGACCATCAGCGATCAGCGGCAGTCGCAGCCGGTGTGGTCGCCCGACGGCACCTGGATCGCGTTCATCTCCGACCACGATGGCGACGAGCAGTGGGACATCTTCCTGGTGTCGCCCAAGAGCGGCGACGTGGTCAACCTGACGACTTCTCCGGAGAGCGCGGAGGAAGATCCGACGTGGTCGCCCGACGGCCGGCAGCTTGCTTACATCACCAAGTCCAAGACCGGCTCAACCTTTGAGATCGAGTTGATGGACGTCGACACGCGCCACGTGCGCCATCTCACCAGGAACACGCCCAAGGAGCTGAGCAACGGGAAGCCTATTTTTTCGCGCGACGGTAAGTTCCTGGTTTACACGCAGTCGCACGCCAGCGGCAAGGACTCCAACATCCTTGTTCTCGACCTGGCCAGTGGCGAGAGCATTAATCTGACGCGGCATGAGGACGAACATACTTACGAAGCGGATGCCATCTCGCCGGATGGCAAGACGGTCCTCATTACTTCTAACGCGCACAACGGCTACGACAATGTCGGCCTGCTCGACATCGCAAGCAAGAAGATTGATTGGCTGACCGCCGGGAAATGGCGGCTCCGTGCAGGAACGTTTTCGCCCGATGGCAAGTCGCTGACGTGGACAGCCAACGTTGACGGCAACACCGACATTTATCTGTATGACATGGCGAGCCGGCGAGCCGACGCATTGCCGCTGAAGCCGGGCGTGAACTCGCTCGGCGGCAATCCCCTTCCCTACAGCCGCGATGGGTCGAAGCTTTTGTACTACCACAACGGCGCCGACGCTCCCAGCGATGCTTGGGTCTATGACATCGCGTCGAAACAGTCGCAGCAGGTGACGCACTCGCTGGTGGCGGGCTTGAACAGCGCCGACATGGTCGAGCCTTACCTGGTGCACTATCCCAGCCGCGACGGCAAGTGGACGCTCTCGGCGTTTGCTTATGTGCCAAACAACATTCAGCGCAACGGCAAGTTTCCGGCGATCGTGTACATCCACGGCGGACCGGCCGCGCAGACGGTCAACTCGTTCAACCGCTTCGTCCAGTACATCGTGAACCAGGGATATCTGGTGATCGCGCCGAATTATCGCGGGTCAACGGGATACGGCAAGGAGTTCACCGACGCCAACCGCGGCGACGCCGGCGGCGGCGAGCTGCACGACGTGCTCGACGCGGCCCAGTGGATCGAGAAAAGCGGCTTCGTCGATCCTAAGAAGCTGATTGTCATGGGCGGCAGCTACGGCGGCTACTTGAGCATGATGGCGGTGACCAAGGCCCCGGACATGTGGGCCGCGGGCGTGCCCATTGTGCCGTTCGTGAACTGGGCCACGGAGATCGCCAATGAAGACCCCCTGCTGCGCGAGTACGACCTGGCAACCATGGGCGATCCGGTGAAGAACAAAGCGCTGTACGAAGATCGCTCGCCCATCAACTTCGTTGACCACATCAAGGCTCCCCTGCTGCTGCTGGCGGGCGGCAACGATCCACGCTGTCCGCACGAAGAGGCGCAACAGGTGGCCGATGCCGTCAAGAAGCGGGGCGGGTCGGTGCAGCTAAAGATTTACGAAAACGAAGGCCACGGCTTCGCGCGCGTGGAGAACCAGATTGATGCGTATCGGCGAGTTTCGGATTTCCTCAAGGTACATGTGCCGTCGCCGGGATGCGGGTGCTCGATTTATGAATAGCCGTCAGCTATCAGCTCTTTTGCTGCGCGCCCCGAATCCGATTTCTTTCTTTGATGATCGCCGCGACCAGCCCGGGAATGGTGTATTCCTTAGCTTCGATGTCCACGGGCAATCCGAACTCACGCAGCGTGGCCGAGGTTACGGGACCGATGGATGCTGTGTGCACGCCATGGTAGCGCGCCGGCTTTTTCAGGGCGGCACGTGCGCTGCGCAATCCCAGCAATTCGACAAAGTTCTTCACAGTCGAGGAACTGGTGAAGGTGATAGCGTGCGGCCTTAGTGTTTTGTTAGCCAACAGGGCGTGCAGCCGCTTCTCGGACGACTTGGGCGCGACCGTCTCGTAGGCTTCGACCACATCGACCTCGGCGCCAGCTTTGCGCAATTCGCGCGGAATCACGTCGCGCGCGATCTTGGCTCGCACCAGCAGCACCCGCTTCCCTTTCACCCTGCGCCGCAACGACGCGACGACGGACTCAGCCACATATTCCTTGAGCGTGACCGCCACGCGCAGGCCATGTTGCTCGATCGCCTTCCTGGTTGCAGGACCAATGGCGGCGATCTTCAGATGCGCCAGCGCTGAGGCATCGACCTTCTTCTTTGCCAGACGCGCGAACAGCGCCTCAACGCCATTCACGCTGGTGAGAATTAACCAATCGTAAGTGGCAAGGTTCCGCGAGGCGGAATCCAGCGGCTGGTAGGAGGCGGGCTTGCGAATCTCGATAAACGGAATCTCGATCACCCGGCAGCCCAGTTCGCGCAGCGTCGACGAAAGAGCGCCCGCCTGCTTCTTCGCGCGCGAGACCAGAATGCGGCATCCAGCCAGGGGCAAGACGCTCGGTGAAATGTTTGTACGGGGATTGTTTGCCAAAGTAGGGGTCCTTCGACTCCGGCGTCGCAAAACTCCGTCGAAAATCATTCACCACGGAGGCACAGAGGACACGGAGTTCTTAGTTTCTATCGAATTTTCTCCATGATGTCCGTGGTTGATTCTTGTTTCTACAGAGCAGCAGAGAGTGTGTGAGAATTCTTCCGTCCCCACGGGACTCAGCTCAAATTCTCCACTTGTCCGCAGGCTTACGCCCACGACTAAAGCAAATATGGCAGCTGCGCCGCTAATCCAAGAAATCACCGAGAATGTCGGCTTGCACCAACTAGCCACTAACCACTAGCCACTAGCCACTGTCTCACGGCTGCTGTACCACGGCTGCGGCTGCGCCATACACGTCTTCAAGAATCCTGGTGGCGCCCCGGCGCAGCAGCGTGTCGCCAACCTTTTCGCCCAGTGCAACCGGGTCGCTGCCGCTCTGCCGCTCGCGCAGAACTTCCGTGCCGTCCGGACGCGCAACAATCGCAGTTAGTTGCAACTTGCCATCCTTCATCTCAGCGAAGGCGCCAATCGGAACCTGACATCCGCCGCCCAGCTTGTTAAGCAACGAGCGCTCGCAGCTCGTCGCAGCATGGGCCGCCGAGTCGTCGAGAAACGCGAGGTGTTCGCGCATCTCCACATCGCCTTCGCGGATCTCGATGCCGAGCGCGCCCTGTCCCGCCGCCGGACACATGAACTCTTCCGACAGGACTTCCTTCACCAGTTCCGTCTTGCCGAGCCGTGTAAGTCCCGCGGCAGCCAGAATGATGGCATCGTACTCGCCTTCCTCCAGCTTGCGCATGCGCGTGTCAACATTGCCCCGCAATGGATGGATCACCAGGTCGGGCCGCGAGGCCTTCAACTGCGCCTGGCGGCGCAGGCTACTGGTACCCACGCGCGCTCCATGGGGCAGCGCTTTGACGCTGTCGTACTTGACCGACAGAAACACGTCGCGCGGATTGACCCGCTTGGTGATGGCGACCAGCTCAAATCCCGCTGGCAGCCGGGTAGGCAAGTCCTTAAGGCTATGCACCGCGACATCAACCCGGCCTTCGGCCAGCGCCTCTTCGATCTCCTTGGTGAACATGCCCTTGGTACCGACCTGGGCGAGGGCCACGTCGGTGATTTTGTCGCCGGTGGTCTTGATGATCTCGAGCTCGATCTGGTGGCCGCGCTCGCGCAGCAACGCCGAGATGTGATTGGCCTGCCAGAGAGCCAGTTGTGATCCGCGGGAACCAATCCGGATGAGCGCCATCAGTTTCGCGCTCCCGGTTTTCCAGCGCTCACTGTGGTGGCATCTTCGTCGGCGGCTTTTCTGGGATCGCGCAGGCCGAAGAGCTTACGCACCAGATCGACCACGGTGGTGGCTTCCGACGATTCGCGGGCCGCACTCTTGAGAGTGGTAATGGGAGTATGCATGATTTTGTTGATGATGCCGCGTGACAGCGCTTCCACCGCCAGTTCCTGTTCGGGCGTGAGCGCTCCCAGCCGGCCGCGTACGCGGTCTATCTCAGCCTGGCGGACCGTTTCCAGGTGCTCCTGCAGCGAAACGATGGTAGGCACGACATCGAGCGTTTGCAGCCGCGACTCGAACTTGTCCACTTCCAGCTGCACGATGGCTTCGGCGCGGTCGGCTTCGGTCCTGCGATCGGCAATGTGCGATGAAACCACCTGCTGCAGGTCATCGATGTCGTAAACGAAGATGCCGTCCAGCTTGTTCAGCTCCGGATCAATATCGCGCGGCACCGCGATGTCGATGAAGAACATGGGACGGTTGCGGCGCTGGCTCAGGAATCTTTCGCCGTGCTCCTTGCGGAAGATGGCGTGGGGCGCGCCCGTGGAACTGATAACGATGTCGGCATTGGGCACGGTCTCGTAAAGCCTTTCGAATGGGATCGCCGTGCCGTTGAACTTTTCCGCCAGCGCCGCAGCCCGCTCGAAGGTGCGGTTGGCAACGTAGATCTGCGTGGCGCCATGCGCCAGCAAATGGCGGGCAGCCAGTTCGCACATCTTGCCGGCGCCCACCAGGTAAACGCTCGTGCCTTGCAGATTGCCGAAAATCTTCTTGGCCAAGTCCACGGCCACCGACGCGATGGATACCGCTGAGGTTGCGACCGCGGTCTCGTTCCGCACGCGTTTGGCGACGGCGAAGGAACGAGTCAGCAACGCATCGAGTTGCGAGTTGACCGCGCCCACCGCGCGCGCTGTGGCGTAAGCCTCCTTGACCTGTCCCAGGATTTGGGGCTCGCCCACAATCATGGAATCCAGGCTCGAGGCCACGCGAAAAATATGGCGCACCGCATCGCGCGAGTGATGTTCGTACAAATACTTGCGATAGGGCTCGGGATCGAAGCCGTAAAGCTGGCGCAAGAAACCCTGCAGATCGGCGGAACCGTTGGTGGTGCGGGCCAACATCTCCACCCGGTTGCAGGTGGAGACGATCATGCCCTCCTCGATGCCGGGATAGGCTGCCAGCGACTTGACCGCTTCCGCCAGCCGCGCCTCGGGAATGGCAAACTGCTCGCGCACTTCGACCGGTGCGGTCTGGTGGTTCACACCGATGACGACGAAGTTCATGACAGAAACCTGTGCGTACGGCTGAAACTATTCGCCGCCCACGCGCCTAAGGCGACGATGAAGGCAAAGGTCGCCAGAAACGCCGCGCGGCGGCCGCGCCATCCGGAACTCCAGCGGGTGTACAGCAGCAGCATGTACACCGCCCACATGGTGAACGACAACAAGATCTTCGGATCGTAAAAGAACAGCGGCCCATACTTGTCAATGGCCAGCACGGAACCCGCAATTAGCCCCAGCGTCATAAACGGGAAACCGAAGAGCAGCGACCGATAGCCGATTTCGTCAATGGTCTGTAACGGAGGCAGCCAGGTGAGCAGCGCAGCCGAGCGCTTGGACTTCAACGCCCGCTCTTCCACCAGGTAAAGCAGGCTGGCGCCAAAGCTGAGGAACAGCCCGGCGTAGCCGGTGAAAATGAGCACCACGTGCACGAAGATCCAACCACTGCGCAGCAGCGGCGAGCTCAACGTGACCGGCTTCTGTCCGATGGCCGAGGCGAAGGTCAAAATGAAAACGATGGGGAAGATCACGACGCCCGGCGAGACGGTGCGATAGCCCACGAAGAACACGAAGAACACCACCATGGCCAGGAACGCCAGGATGGATTCCGAGTAGTGGATCGAAGCCAGCGAAAGATGACCGATCAGGACGGTGGACTCGACCAGAGAAACGAAGTGGAAGATCAGCCCCAGCCCCACGGCCGGCTCCACCACCTTGGCCAGAAGGTTGCCTCGCTTGCTGAGCAGGAGCAGCGAATAGAGCAGCCCCACGCCATAACAAACCACCGCGACTCGGAGCCAGATTAACGGCATAAACCCCACGATTGTAATGCTTAGGCTCGATTCTTTCTTCTATTGATAAGTATAACGGGATGGCGTAGAGGGAGCAGTATAGTTATCACGTCCGCGTGTGATCTCTGTCACAAAGGTGCCGCCCACGGCGGGGAGCCAGAAGCGGACCCCTAGCTCGGATAGTGGAAGTACACGATGTGTTGCGAGGCGATGGTCACGCCATCTCTCGAGGCCGGCCGAAAGTGCCAGCGTGGCAACACGGAAAGCACTTTTTGCTCAATGCCGTAACCGATGCCTTGCAGCAGCTTGGTTTGGACCACGTTTCCTTGCGCGTCAATCGTGACCTCGACGATCACATCGCC
>PLYW01000155.1:21802-24138 GCA_003151875.1 Acidobacteriaceae bacterium | reverse complement strand
GTGGAGACGAACGCCGGCACCGCGATCTGCGAAGCGCCATCCAGGATGGCCTGTTTCATCTCCTTGCCTTGGGCGAGGTTGCGCTCGATGTTCTCGATCTCGACGGTGGCGTCGTCCACCAGGATGCCCACCGCCAGGGCCAGGCCTCCCAGGGTCATGATGTTGATGGTTTCGCCCAGCGCGCTCAGCAAAAGCACCGAAACAAAAATGGACAGCGGGATGGAAATCGAAATGACGATGGTGGGGCGCCAGTCTCCCAAAAACATCAGGATCATGACCGCGGTGAGAGCGGCGGCGATCAGGGCCTCCTTCAACACGCCGTTGATGGAAGCGCGCACGAACAGCGACTGGTCGAACAGGGGCTTGATGGTGATGTCGCGGGGCAGCGACTGCGCGGCAATGGGCAGGATGCCCTTTACAGCATTCACAATGCTCAGCGTGGAGGCGCTGCCGATCTTGTACACCGCCATCAGGGTGCCGCGGACGCCGTCCTGGCGCACGATATTGGTTTGCGGCGCGAAACCGTCACGGATGTGGGCCACATCGCGCATGTAGATGGTGGAACCGTTCACCGTTTTGACCGGCAGATCGTTCAAATCCGCGATGGTCTGCGGACTGCTGTTCATCTCCACCTGGTACTCCAGCGGCCCAATCTTGGCGGTGCCGCTGGGAGTAATCAGGTTTTGCGTGTTGATGGCGCTGACAATGTCGTTGGGAGAAAGTCCGTTGGCCTGCAGCCGCGGCAGGTCAAGATCGACCTGCACCTGGCGGATCTTGCCGCCATAGGGATAGGGCATGGCCGCGCCGTGGACGGTGGCCAACTGGTTGCGCAGAAAGTTCTGGCCCAGGTCGAACAGTTGTTGTTCCGGCAAGGTCTTGCTGCTGAGGCCCAACTGCACCACCGGGGTGGACGACGCCGAGTAGGAAATGACCAGCGGCGGCGTGGTCCCCGGCGGCAGGCCGCGCACCGTGGTCTGCACCATGGCGGTGACCTGGGCCAGCGCGGTCTGAATGTTGGCCTGCGGCCGGAAAAAGATCTTGATCACGCCCACGCCGCTGACCGACTGCGACTCGATGTGCTCGATGTCGTTGACGGTGATGTTGAGGCCGCGCTCGGAGTTGGTCACAATGCGGTCGGCCATGTCGGCGGGGGCAAAACCGCCGAAGTTCCATACCACGCTGACCACGGGGATGTTGATGTCGGGAAAAATATCGACCGGGGTGCGCAGCACCACGATGGGCGTCAGGATAATCAGCACCAGCGCCATGACCACGAAGGTATAAGGACGCCGGAGCGCTAGGGCAACAATCCACATCGGTCGGGTAGGACTCCAATCAGAGCATGTCGCCCGTAGGCGCCAAAGCCGGAATCATAAGAAATCCGATTCGATACGCTACGTATTGGATTCAAATATATGCTATCGTGGGGCATGGCGCAAACGCCTTCCGCTGCTGAAAAACGATCGCCGGAAAACAACAATGGCGCCAAACGCCTGCCGGGGCGGCCGCGCAGCGAACAGGCGCGCCAAGCCATCCTGCGGAGCACCAGCCGGCTGCTGCAGCGCACCGGTTTCGCGGAACTCTCGATTGAGGCCATCGCGGCCCACGCCGGTGTGGGCAAGGCAACAGTGTATCGCTGGTGGCCCGATAAGGGCGCGTTGGTAGTTGACGCCTTTGCCTCCAGTGCGGAGGAGGAATTGCATTTCCCCGACAGCGGCTCGGTCTATAAGGACATGAGCCGGCAGATGAATCAGTTCCTGACGATCCTTCGTTCGCGGCGCGGCCGCATCGTGTCAGCGGTGATTGCCGGCGGCCAGTCCGACCCCGGTCTCATCCAGGCCTTTCGCGAGCGTTTTCTCCGGCCCCGGCGGCAGGAAGCCTACCGTACTCTGCGTCGGGGAATGGAACGCGGCGAACTCCCCCGGAACCTGGACCTCGATCTGCTGCTCGACGTGCTTTACGGCGCAATCTATATGCGCTTTCTCATTCGCCACGATCAACTGAGCGAGGAGTACATCGCGGATGTCTGCCGCCTGGTGCTCAAGGGCGCGGCGAAAAGCGGCCACCACCTGCTGCGATTGACAAGACGAAAACGGTCTGCCGCCCGTGAGGGACCTGCTTTTTCCCCGGCGGTCGTTGCAGCGCGAACGAAAGCAGATTCCGCGCTTCGCTCGTAATGACAACTGCGGAGAGAAATCCGCACACCCTGGGGGACATTCCTTAGACAGCGATCTCGAGCCCGGGAAAAACAGCGCGGTTCCAGCGATGTTCAGGAGAACAAATTACTGCGGAGACGAACCGTTAGGGAAACTGCCGACGGAGTCATTAGGTCCGCT
>PLYW01000155.1:20957-21716 GCA_003151875.1 Acidobacteriaceae bacterium | reverse complement strand
GCCACCACGTCTGCGTCCAGACGCAACGACACGGCCTGTTTGACTGGCCGATAGAACCTGCCCCGGACCGCATCCTTCCACGCACCCGCTGGCAATTCCGGAATGTCTGACGTGTCAATCTGATCATCCGGTAGGGCAGCCAGGGCCGCCAACTCCCTCTTCTGCCTGGCGGTTAGGGGCCTCTCGGGCGTTTTTTTTCTCTTCACTGTTCTAGTCGCCATGCGCATAAATACGACAAGCTGATAGCTAACGGCTGATAGCTGACAGCTAAGTTCAGATCTGGTAATCCATCTCGATCACTTGCTGCAGCTTGTCGGTTCCGTTGGTCGGGGGCGGGGACGGCTGACGCCCTTGCAGGCGGCACACTTCGTCCTTCAGCATTTTGACTTCGTTGGCCACTGCGGACAGCGCTTCCGACAGAGGGTCGTTGATCTGCTTGGGATCGATGATCACCACCCGCTGGCCTTCGCGGAGAACAATGTGGCCGGGCACGCCCACTACGGTGGAGTTGTCGGGCACATCGCGCAGCACCACCGAGCCGGCGCCGATGCGGCAATTTTCGCCAATGGTGATATTGCCCAGTATTTTCGCGCCCGCCCCAATCACGACATTGTCGCCGATGGTGGGATGCCGTTTGCCGTGTTCCTTGCCGGTGCCGCCCAGGGTCACGCCCTGGTACAACGTGACATCGTCGCCCACGATGGTGGTCTCGCCGATGACCACTCCCATTCCGTGGTCGATGAACAGACGCCGCCCAAT